>JAFTPQ010000018.1 GCA_017463205.1 Clostridia bacterium | reverse complement strand
TTTTCAATAGATTGCGGTTTTTCATTAAATGGATTCATGGGACATATCTCCTTTTTTTCGTTTTCTATACAGAGTATGCCCAAACGCAATTTTTTGTAAACTCCTCACTTTGTTAAAATCTCTTTTTTCGTTTTAACTATCGCAAAATAAACACAAGCCTCCCTTTGCACAAGAGAGGCTTTTTTGATCTTATTCTACAATATCTAAAACGAGGGGCGCGACTTTCGGCGGAGTTTTTTCAATACGCGTTGCCGCAAGCAACCGTTGTTCTGCAGCCGTAAATCCCGTTTTTTTATTCGAATACAACACGGCGATCACGTCGCCTTTCTGCACTCGATCGCCCGTTTTGGCTTGCAAATAAACGCCTGCCGTAAAATCGATAACGTCTTCTTTCGTGTTTCTGCCCGCGCCCAGCAACAAACTCGCCACGCCGTAACTTTCCGTATCCACCCCCACGATATAACCGCTTTTCTGCGCTTTCACTTCATGCGAATAAGCCGCTTTAGGGAACTTTTCGGGGGACAATATCCAGCTTTCGTCACCGCCTTGCGCCGAAACCATATCCGCAAACATTTTCAACGCCGAGCCGTCTTCGATCGCGCCGCGCGCCATCTTTTCGCATTGCGCAAGATCTCCCTTTTCGGCAAGATTTAAAATATGAGCCGCCAATGCTACGCAAAGCTCCGTCAAATCGGCAGGACCTTTCCCCTGCAACGTTTCAATGGCTTCCACCACTTCCAACGAATTGCCGATCGCATTACCGAGCGGCCGATCCATATCCGTAATCAACGCGCGCATACGCTTGCCCGCGCGTTTGCCGATCGCTACCATCCATTCGGCAAGTTCACGGCTCTTTTCCTGCGTTTTCATAAACGAGCCGCTGCCCGTTTTTACGTCCAATACGATACAATCGTCGTCCGCCGCCAATTTTTTGCCCATAATACTGGACACGATCAACGGTAAACTGTCCACCGTCGCCGTCACGTCCCGAAGTGCATACAACAATTTATCGGCAGGCGCAAGTTTTTCGTTTTGCCCCACGATCGCAATCCCCACTTCGTTGACGATCTTTTTAAACTTTTCCACGGGAAGATCTGTGCAAAAACCGGGGATCGCTTCCAATTTATCGATCGTGCCGCCCGTATGTCCCAGACCTCTACCGCTCATTTTCGCCACTTTTACGCCAAGGCTTGCCACGATGGGCGTAACCACCAAGCTGGTTTTATCCCCAACGCCGCCCGTAGAATGTTTATCCACACGCAAGCCTTTGATATCGGAAAAATTCAAACGCTCGCCCGAATCCCGAACGGCAAACGTCAACGCCGTCGTTTCTTCTAAATTCATACCCTGAAAATAGATCGCCATACAAAGCGCCGCCACTTGATAATCGGGAATATCCCCTGCGGTATATCCCTCGATAAACCATTTGATCTCCGCTTCGGTCAGCGCCCCGCCGTCACGTTTTTTCTGAATGATATCGTACATTCTCATCTCGTATCCCTCACTTTACGTCACTTTTTCCAAACGAATAGGGTAATAATGCGCCAAGCGTGGTCACTGTTAAAGCATCGGGCGTCCCCAACACCACGCGAAGATTGCCGTCGCAAAACTCCGACAGCACTTGCCGACACACACCGCAAGGCGCGCAAAGAGAAGAAATCTCGTCGCCTTTGCCGCCCACGACCGCGATTGCGGTAAATTCCCGTTCGCCCTCGCTGACCGCTTTAAAAACCGCCGTACGTTCGGCGCAATTCGTAGGCGAATACGCTGCGTTTTCCACGTTGCACCCCGTATACACTTTTCCGCTTTTACCAAGCAACGCCGCCCCAACGTGAAACCCCGAATAGGGCGCGTACGAGTTTTTTCTCGCCTCCACTGCGCAAAGCAGCAATTGATGATCAGTCATCGATGATCTCCTTTAAAAATCCTTTTCCGAATACGGCGTCTGTCGGCTGATCGAACCACTGCAACACCGTTGCGCCGATATCCGCAAAACTTTCCCTCGTGCCAAGATTTACCCCTTTCTTCAATTTTGCGCCGTATGCGATCAGCGGCGTATATTCTCTCGAATGATCGGTGGACGGCGTGGCGGGATCGCAACCGTGATCTGCCGTGATCATCAACAAATCGTCCTCTTTCAACAAAGGCAAAAATTCGTTTAACCTTTTATCAAACGCCGTCAATGCCCGCGCATATCCGGCCACGTCGTTTCGATGCCCGTACACCATATCGAAATCGACCAAATTCACAAAACAAAGTCCGTTGAAATCCCGTTTTGCGATCTGTACCGTTTTGTCCATTCCGTCTTCATTGTTCACGGTCGGATGACTTTCCGTAAAGCCTCTCCCTGCAAAAATATCGAATATCTTCCCGACGGAAATCACGTCAAATCCCTTTTCTTTCAATAAATCGGGTACGGTTTTTGAAGGCGGTTGCAACGAATAATCGTGCCGCTTTGGCGTACGTTGAAATGGATATTCCCCCGCAAACGGACGGGCGATCACCCTACCGACGCCATGTTCGCCTTGCAACAATTCTCTCGCTTGTTCGCAATAGCGATATAACGTTTCCACGGGCACAACATCTTCGTGCGCCGCAATTTGAAATACGCTGTCCGCCGAAGTATATACGATCAATTTCCCCGTTTTTATGTGTTCTTCCCCATAATCTTTGATCACTTCCGTTCCCGAATAGGGTTTGTTGCATAAAACGCCTCTGCCCGTCAACTTTTCAAACTCGTCCAAAAGGGATTTCGGAAAGCCGTTCGGATAGGTGGGAAGCGGATCGGCAGAATAGATCCCCGCAATCTCCCAATGCCCGATCGTAGTGTCTTTTCCGCGCGACGATTCGCTCATTCGGGCATAGCAGGTATGCGTTGAAGCAATTTTTTCTGTAATTCCGTCTATGCTGAAAAGCCCTAATTTTGTCAAATTCGGGCAATCGAAATCGGGATGATTACGAATGGATCGCAACGTATTGCTTCCCTCATCCCCCCAATTTGCAGCGTCGGGCATCGCGCCGATCCCAACGCTGTCTAATACGATCAAAAACGCTCGTTTTGCCATACGTTTCTCTATCTCCTATTTTCCCAAAAAACTTATTCGGCGATCGTCAGCGCGATCTCCATCATTTTGGTGAAAGAATTTTGTCTTTCTTCCGCTGTCGTATTTTCTTCGGGGTATACGAACGAATCGCTGACGGTGCAAATACACAACGCTTTTTTACCTGCGCGCGCCGCGTTGCAATACAGCGCAGCCGATTCCATTTCTACGCCAAGCACTCCCATCTTCGCCCATTGCATACCCGAATTGGCGTCGTCGTAAAACATATCCGAAGACAAAATATTGCCTACGCGATAATTGACGCCTACCTTTTCACATTCTTCCGCCGCGCGGCGAACCAAGCCGAAATCGGCAATCGGACAAAACGTGCCCGGAAGATTGTATTGCGAAGCATAATTTCCGTTGGTGCAAGCCCCCATCGCCACAATGATATCCCGCGCGTGCAGATCGGGCGAAAACGAACCGCACGAGCCGACTCGAATGATCGCCTCCACTCCGTAAAAATGATACAATTCGTACGAATAAATGCCAATGGACGGCTGTCCCATACCCGACGCCATTACCGAAACTCTTTTTCCTTTATAATATCCTGTATAACCCTGAACGCCGCGCACGTTGTTGACAAGCACTGCGTTTTCCAAATAATTTTCCGCAATAAAACGCGCGCGCAACGGATCGCCCGGCATCAACACCGTTTTTGCGAAATCGCCTACTTTTGCCGATATATGAGGGGTGGGAACTGACATAATTTTCTCTCCTTACTTCCTTGATTATTTATAATTTTACAGACCTTCTATGAAGGTTACCGTTCTTCTATTAAGATCTTAATAGCCTTTGCCTTCAACGCCTTGAACGGCTTTTACGACGCGGCTTGTACCCAAACGGGAAGCGCCTGCGTCCAAAAAGTTTTGCGCGTCTTCCAAGCCCGATATACCGCCCGCGGCTTTCACCAAAACGTTTTCGCCGACGTTTGCCCGCATCAAGCGCACGTCTTCCAACGTTGCTCCCGCTTTGGAAAAACCCGTAGACGTTTTGATATAATCCGCGCCGGCATTCGTTACGATTTTGCACATACGCACTTTTTCTTCTTCCGTCAACAAACACGTTTCGATAATAACTTTCAAAATTTTATCGCCGCAAGCCCCTTTGATTGCGCGAATTTCTTCGCAAACTTCTTGATCCAAGCCCTGTTTTAACATACCGATATTGATGACCATATCGATTTCATCTGCGCCCTGCGAGATTGCGTCTTTCGTTTCAAAAACCTTTACCGCCGCGGTATTATACCCATTGGGGAAACCGATGACCGTACAAATTTTCAAACGGTCGCCCACATAATTTTTCGCCTGTTGCACGTAACAAGGCGGAATACAAACGGACGCCGTCTGATATTGCAAGCCTTCGTCGCAGATCTTTTTTATGTCTGCCCACGTCGCCGTCTGCCCAAGCAAAGTGTGATCGCATTTCGATAAAATATTTTTTACGTCTGCCATAGAAAAATTTTCCTTTTTACTTATTTTTTTCCTTTCTTTTTAATTATACCCTTTTTTCCCCGCGCTGTCAAGGAAAAAAAATATTTTTGTCAAATTTATTCTTCCCCGCGAAAAATAAGGGATTTTGTCTTTTTTTTGTATTAAATTTTTCGTTAAGCTTGCTTAAATAATTATTTATTTTGATCGTTTCATTTTCTGTTATTCGTTTTTTAATTTGTAAAATTCCGATAACTTTTTCCATTTTCCCCAAAAAAAGTTTGCTTTTTGTCGAAAATAGTGGTATTATATATTTGTAGGATTGTAAATACAATGGTATAGTGTGACAATTTTTGATCGTTTCGATCGGGATTTTTTAAAAAAATTGTTGTATCTTTCGCGAAAAAGATCTTTTTTAACGCGCAATCGATGCGATCCATGCGATCAAACCGATCGTCGGCGCGTGAGATGATCTGCTTCCATATTATATAATGTCGTTCTAGATCAACGACGATTACAAAAACTTAAAAAAGGCTCGGCGTCCAGCCCTATAGGGCTATTTGCTATTCCATAGCAAATAAAAAATTTGGTCAGCCGATCGGCAAAGGAAGGTTTATGGCACTCAGCTTACAAAAAGCCAACGTATGGAAACGAGTTTCGGCGTATCTTGTCGATACGGTTGCCACGATATTTTTGGCTTTGGGATTTTTGATCGTATTGTTGGCAATATTCGGGTATGACGCGCAAAGCCAACGGTATGCGGAAGGCGAACAAGCCTATTATACCCAATACGCGGAACAATACGACGTCGATTTTGAAATTTCGCAAGACGAATACAAGTCGCTTTCCCCCGAAGCAAAGCAAGCGTACGACACCGCTTTGAAAGAGGCGCAAAACGCCATCGAGCAGGACCCCGAATTGATGCAAACGGCGGACAAGCTGTTTTCGCGTGTTTTGGTTTCCGCAAGTTTTGGGCTCCTTGCCAGCGTCGTCGTTTTCCATTTTGTTTTGCCGCTGTTTTTCAAAAACGGGCAAACGCTTGGAAAAAAGGTGTTTGGGCTTGCCGTTATGCGGACCAATCACGTAAAACTTTCCACTCCCGTCTTGTTCGTGCGTTCCGTCATCGGGTTGTACGTAATGGAAACTATGGCGCCCGTGTTGCTGTGCCTTATGGGATCGGTAGGATTGATCGCTGCGGCGCTTGTTATGATTTTACAACTGTTCGTGATGTGGAAAACGGACACCAATTCGTCCATACACGATCTTTTGGCGGATACGGTCGTCGTCGATCTTGCCAGCCAACGCATATTTGAAACACAGGACGAAATGCTTGCTTTCCGTTTGAAACAAGCGGAAGAAAACGCAAAAGAAACACAGGAAAATCAAGACGTTTGATCTTTGAAAAAATAATTTTGATTTCTAAGGAGACAAAATGAAGGTAGAATTACAAAATCTGACAAAAATCTTCCCAAGTCGCAACAAAAAATCGAGCGAAGAAGTTGTTGCAGTCAACAATTTCACGTTTACCATTCCCGACGGATCTTTGGTTGGTCTTTTAGGCCCTTCCGGTTGCGGTAAATCCACAACGCTTTATATGATCAGCGGTTTGCAGCGCCCCACGAGCGGCAAGATCTTCTTCGGTGACGAAGACGTAACCGATCTTTCCCCCGAAAACAGAGGCATCGGGCTCGTGTTTCAAAACTATGCTTTGTACCCGCATTTAACGGTGAAACAGAACATTCTTTTCCCCTTGCAAAATTTAAGAGGAAAAGACAAAATGACCAAAGAACAAATGTTGGAACGCGCTTTGCAAGCGGCGAAACTGGTGCAGATCGACGAATTGATGGAAAGAAAGCCCAGCGAATTGTCCGGCGGTCAACAACAACGTGTGGCGATCGCCCGCGCGTTGGTAAAAATGCCCCGCGTTCTTTTGTTGGACGAACCTCTTTCCAACCTCGACGCGCGCCTTCGTTTGCAGACCCGTGAAGAGATCAGACGTATTCAAAAAGAAACGGGGATCACTACCGTATTCGTAACCCACGACCAAGAAGAAGCGATGAGTATTTCGGATATGATCGTCGTTATGAAATTGGGCGTGGTACAACAAGTGGGCAAACCCCAAGAAATTTACGACGATCCGACCAATCTGTTCGTTGCGAAATTCCTCGGCACGCCCCCTATCAACGTATTTAGCGGCCGCGTGGAAAACGGTATGTTGTATATCGGCGATGACGCAGTGCTTGCCGTAAAAGGCGTTGAAGACCAAAACGTAACGGTTGCCGTGCGTCCCGAAGGCTTTACCTTAGACGAAAACGGTGCGTTGCATTGTAAGCTTTCCAACGTAGAAGTAATGGGCCGCGACGTTTCCGTTGTTTCTTCGCACGAAGCTGCCATCACCCCGATCATCCGTTCGATCATCGACGCGGACAATAGAGTGGATACGACGTCGGCAACGGTGAATTACAGCTTAAAGCCTCATAAAGTGTTCTTGTTCGACGCAGAAAAGGAAGAACGGATCTATTTTGAGGTGTAACGATGTCGAAAGTAGTCAACTTTTTTAAAACGATTTTTGTCGTTTGGTTTTGGCAAACCTTATGCGTAACTTGGATCCACGATAAGTTTTTCATCGGATTCCTTTGTAAAAAATTGAAGTTTGATAAATGGAAAGGTTGGGTATACCTTTTGCCTTGTATCGTGTTGCTGTTGATCTTCACGGGCTGGCCCATCGTAAACACCATTCGTATGGCGTTTACGGAAAATTACAGCACCGTTGGTGAATTGGGCGGCGCAGTATATCATTTCGGTTTTTCAAACTTTTCCAAAGTTTTGGGTTATAAACGGTTTTTAACTTGCCTTGGCAACACGATGTTGCTTTGCGTGCTCACCGTACCCATCTCCACCTTGCTTGCGCTTTTGATCGCCGTTTGCTTAAATGCGATCAAGCCCTTGCAAAGATTATTGCAAACGATCTTCTTCTTGCCCTACGTCACCAACTCGATCGCAATCGGTATGGTTTTCGCCGCTATGTTTAATATCATCGGCAACAATATCGGTACGCAAAACGAGTTGATCACCA
>JAFTPQ010000047.1 GCA_017463205.1 Clostridia bacterium | reverse complement strand
TAAACGCGAGGTGGATCCCTACACCAAAACTCGTATCATTTTGATGAACGGTACCGAATTTGAGGCAAATTGGTTTTCTCATCAGTTTGCTCGGCATACGGACGACACCGATCTGCGGCGCGATCTTGCGTTGACGCGTGAGGTGGAAAAACAGCAACAACTGAAAATTTCCCTGTTAAAACCGATGAACGAAACGGTGTTAGAACACACGATCGGGTATGAGCAACTCGCCGTTGATCTTACGGCGGAACTTGCCAAACGCGAACTCGATTGCAGTGTAAAAACAGCGTTGGATTTTGCTTTGCTGGAAGATTTCGACCATCTGTACAGATATGCAAACTTGTTGGAGATGGAACAAGGCGTTGCGGCGGAATGGTTGGTTGGGCGGTACACCGAGATCATGCCCGGACGGCCGACGATCGCGCATCACCGCTTCCCCAAAGACAACGTACGGAAAAACATTAACGCGAAAACGTCGGACGTGCAAACGGTGTTAAATACAATGATCATCACGGCGGCAGAACAGCAGACAATGAATTATTATATGAACGTAACGCCGTTCGCTTGTTCGGAAATGGGCAGAAAGCTTTATCAGGAGATCGCGCTTGTGGAAGAAGAACACGTTACGCATTACGAGGCGTTGATGGATCCTAACGCGACGTGGTTGGAAATGTTGTTGTGGCACGAATATTGCGAATGTTATTTGTATTGGTCTTGCTATATGACGGAGAGCGACGGATATGTGAAAAAGCTCTGGGAAGAAAATTTGGCGATGGAAATCGCACATTTGCATAAAGCCGCCGATCTTTTAAAGAAATACGAAGGAAAAGAATGGCAAGAAGTGATAAAATGCGGCGAATTCCCCGCGCCGATATCTTTGCATGAAAATATCGATTACGTGCGGAAGATATTGGGGGAAACGGTGCAATATACAACGGTGAAAAATCAATACAAAAAAGTAAAAGATCTTCCTGCGGACGCCGATTTCTTCCGCTTTCAAGAAATTACCAATCCGACGACGCAGATCGTGCCGTCTCATTGTGTGATCGAGAACTTTATCGGGCGGAGAGGGGCGGATTACCGATATCAAGTAGCGCCGAATCCCGTGCCTGAATTGCGGAATCGCAGAGAGGATAACACTGCCGTGGGGAGAAAACCCAATGCGGCGGATTCGACTGAGTTTTTCTGCAATAAAGAATAAAACAGCGCATAAAACAAACGATCCGTGGCGATTTGCTGCGGGTTGTTTTTATACGCAACCGTTTTATCGTAACAATTGAAAAATCGTTTCGTAAAAAAGCCAATAAAAACGTTGGACAAAAGGGCGCGGGTGCGGTATAATAATCATAACACGGAGGAGGTGTAGTTTAATGAAAGTTTTGATTATCGGCGGAACGGGACACGTTGGGACGTATCTTACGCGAAAATTGGTTGCCAACGGACACGACGTATACGTGGGGACGCGCGGAAATACGCAAAAAGGTCAAACGGAATATTTTCAAGGCGCAAAATGTATTTTTTGCAATGCGGGCGATCGGGAGAGTTTGCAAGCGTTGAAAGAATATCATTTTGATACGATCGTCGAATTTCCGGGGCTTGCATACAATGTTTGGCAAGAATTGGAAGGTTCGGTTTCGCATATTGTGGCTTGCGGTTCGCTGTGGATGTTCGGTTATCCGCATAAAGTGCCTACGCCCGAAGTGTTGCAAGAACGTTGTTTTTACGAAGGGTATGCCGTGCGTTTCGATCAGATCCAAGAAATGCAAGCGGCGTCCGGCAGAGCTGGAACGGTGTTTACGGCGATCATGCCGCCGAATATTTGCGGAGCGGGGAAAATTCCGCTGGATCAATACGGTTGGAGAGAATTGAAATATCACCGTGAAATGGCAGAGGGCAAAACGGTGTATATTCCCGATGGCCCCGAATGTTTGATCTCGCCGTGTGATGCGGAAGATATCGCATCGTTGTTTGCTTTGGCGATGGAAAACAGGGAAAAGGCGGCAGGGCAGTTGTTTAACGCGGGCAGCGATTATGCATTGACGATCAGCGAGTATATCCAAGCATACGCGGATATTTACGGAGTGGAAATTCCTGTGGAAAGAGTGTCTTGGGATCGTTACATAAAAGAAATCAACCCCGCGCAAGGGGCGTGGTGGCATTTTTATGCGCATATGGCGCCCGATATCACAAAAGCCAAAACTTTGTTGGGCTATCAGCCGAAATACACGCCCGAACAAACGATGCGTCGCGCCGTCGAATGGATGAAAGCAGAAGGTCTGTTATAAATTTTTTATAAAACGGGCATACCATGTATGTGATGAACGTAAAAGCACCTGAGTAAACAACGTTTTACTCAGGTGCTTTTCTTTCACGGATCGAATATAAAAAATTTAATTTTTATCTGATGTTTTATCGGCGGTTTTGTTCAAGATTTTATAAAGCAGTTGGTATAATTGCACGGCTTCTTTTGCGTCTAATTGTATACAATCTGTCAGCGCCGCGGGAATATGCGTCGCTTTTTCTTTTAAATCGACGCCTTTTTTTGTGATTTCCACAGTTAAAACACGCTCGTCATCTGTCGAACGGTATCTGCGGACAAGACCCTTTGCTTCCAAACTCTTTAATACGGGCGTTAAAGTGCCTGAATCCAAAAATAATTTTTTGCCGAGGTCTTTTACATTGATCTTTTTATATTCCCAAAACACCATCATTGTGATATATTGCGTGTATGTGATATCCAGCGCGTCTAAAAGCGGCCGATATTTTTTGATCACTTCACGGGAAGCGGCGTACAAGGGGAAACATAACTGATTTTCCAATTTTAAAACGTCGTCTATTTGTTTTTCCATATAAAATTCCTTTATTCCTTTAACTCAGCTTCATTGGTTACAATACATTTATTATAACACAACGCAAAGAAAAAAGCAATTTATTTATAGACTGTTTCCTGTTGAAATCAATCGGTTGCAATCAGGCCGCAGTGTCTTTGTTTGTAGATCGATCAAAGACAATTTTGTATTCCTTCTTTCAGCTTTTTCATATCCGTCGGCTCGAAACGGGCAACGATTTCGCCGTTTCGATCGATCAAAAACTTTGTGAAATTCCATTTAACTTTGCCGTTGTTTTTATAATCTTTGTCTGTTTTTTTAACGACGCCCGATAAAATCAAAGCCATAGGCGATTTTCCGAAACCGTTGAAATTTGTGTTTTCGGTCAACCATTTATAAAGAGGGATCGCGTTTTCTCCGTTTACGTCGATTTTTGCAAATTGCGGAAATTTAATACCGTATCGTCCTGTGCAAAAAGAATAGATCTCGTCGTCGCTGCCGGGGGCTTGTTCCCCGAATTGGTTGCAAGGAAAATCAAGAATTTCAAGACCTTGGGCGT
The DNA here is from genome assembly GCA_017463205.1 of Clostridia bacterium. Taxonomy (GTDB): domain Bacteria; phylum Bacillota; class Clostridia; order Christensenellales; family Borkfalkiaceae; genus Scatosoma. The sequence goes on along the minus strand of JAFTPQ010000047.1, from coordinate 11,183 downwards.
TAAATTCCTCGTATAAATTTTGCAACTCCTCATATTGCGGTGTGAAACCGCAACCCGTTGCGGTGTTGACGATCAATAACACCTTTCCTTTGTATTGCGACAGTGAAATTTCTTTGCCGTCACGCGTTTTTACATTGAAATCATAGACGTTCATAAAAGTTCTCCTTTTTAATTTATTTCAATTCAATTGAGTTCAATCAATTATATCAAACAGTATGGGCAAAGTCAAGCGTTTTATACATAATTACAAAAAATAAAGAACGTTGGAAAGAGGGCGGGCAGTAAAATGCCGATCAAATATGGCAAATGATCCAAGAAAATGCATTGTCGGAAAAGAAAAAATGAAGCTTCTTCGTTTTATTATAAGCAAATGCGAGTAAATATTTGCAAAGCCGAATAAATTGTGTTATAATAGGCGAAGTATAAAATATGGGAGTTTTTTGCGATGAATATTATCACGATCAGCCGTGAATTCGGAAGTGGCGGCAGGGAGATCGGAAAACGGCTTGCCGATTTGCTTGATTATGAGTATTACGACAAAGAAATTATTGCGGAAATAGCCAAAAACAAGCAGTTGGACGAAACGTACGTAGAAGCGGCGTTAAATAACCGAGCTTGGAAAGTTGCGCCGATCACCTTTCGCCGTTCTTTTTCCGGTTATGCGGCGGCAACGGGCAATCAAACGTCGCTGTTGCTGGAACAAAAACGAGTTGTCGAAAGCATCGGAAAGGCGGGCAAAAATTGCGTGGTCGTTGGCAGAAATGCGGACGTGCTTTTGGGGGGATTACGCGCCGTTTAACGTGTTTGTTTGCGCAGACGTTGAAACGAAATTACGGCGGTGTCAAGAACGGGCGGCGAATGATGAAAATTTGACGGAAAAACAATTGTTAAAGAAAATGCGGGAGATCGATAAGGCACGGGCGGAAACTCGTGAAATTTTAACGGGAAAACCGTTTGGAGCGTGCAACAGTTATCATCTTTCCGTCAATACGTCCGCTTGGGATATCAAAGAATTGACGGAGGCGATTGCCGAGTTTGCCAAACGGTATTTTTCAAAGGCAAACGGGAGGTGAACAATGAATATTCAGCTGTCTGATCATTTCAATTATAAAAAGTTGTTGCGATATACGTTGCCGTCTATTGCGATGATGATTTTCACGTCGGTCTACGGGGTGGTTGACGGTTTTTTCGTGTCCAATTTTGTCGGAAAAACGCCGTTTGCGGCGGTGAATTTCATCTATCCGTTTTTGATGATCTTAGGATCGGTCGGGTTTATGTTTGGGGCTGGCGGAAGCGCGCTTGTGTCTAAAACGATGGGGGAAGGAGATAAAGAAAAAGCCAATCGGCAGTTTTCGTTGTTGGTGTACGCAACGATCTTGGTGGGTGTTTTGTTGGCGGCGATCGGGATTGTTTCCATTCGCCGTGTTGCGATATTGCTTGGCGCGGAAGGCGCAATGATCGAAGATTGCGTTGTGTACGGCAGGATCATTTTGTTCGCCTTGCCTGCGTTTATGTTGCAATTCGAATTTCAGAGTTTCTTTTCTACGGCGGAAAAACCGCAGTTGGGGCTGTACGTAACGATCGCGGCGGGCGTCACCAATATGGTGCTGGACGCGGTGTTTATTGCCGTATTCCGTTGGGGAGTGATCGGCGCGGCTGCCGCGACGGCACTTAGCCAAGTGGTCGGCGGAGTGTTGCCGTTGTTCTATTTTGCGAGAAAAAACAGCAGTTCGTTGCAATTGGGAAAAACGAAATTTGACGGACGTGCTTTGTGGCAAACGAGTTTTAACGGATTTTCGGAATTGGTTTCCAACATATCCTCTGCGGTGGTGGGAATGGTGTATAATGCGCAGTTGATGAAATACGCAGGGGAAAACGGCGTTGCGGCGTACGGCGTACTAATGTACGTCAGCTTTATCTTTTTTGCGGCGTACATCGGATATTCCATCGGCACTGCGCCCGTCGTCGGGTATCATTACGGCGCGGAAAATCAGCGGGAATTGAAAAACGTGTTTCGGAAAAGCCTTGTTATTATCATGTGTTTTTCCGTTGTGATGGTGTTGCTGTCGTTGGGGCTTTCCTATCCGCTTGCCAAATTGTACGTGGGGTATGATCAAGAGTTGGTCGATTTGACCGTGCGCGCGTTTACGATTTTCTCGTTTGGTTTTTTATTTTCGGGGTTTGGGATATACAGTTCTTCCTTTTTCACAGCGTTAAACAATGGGTTGATTTCGGCAATCATTTCCTTTTTACGTACGCTTGTTTTTCAGGTGGGAGCGATCTTATTATTGCCTTTGTGGTTTGACGTTGACGGGATATGGTATTCGATCATAGTGGCAGAGGTGCTTTCAACGATCGTATCTGTTGTCTGTTTGTTTGCATTCCAAAAGAAATATCAATATTAAAACAAAATCTGCGGATAAAAAAACGTCAACCTTTGGATTCGCTCCAATGCAGTTGGCGTTTTTTTGATATCAAATGTTTTGTTATCCTTTTGAAAAATAATAGAAACTTAATCGTTTGCAAACCATTCGGGATGCGCGGAAAGTCGATCGTTTTCCGTGATCTGCCTTAATACGCGGCAGGGATTGCCGACGGCAAGACTGTTGGGCGGAATATCCCGCGTGACGACCGAACCTGCACCGATCACGCAACCTTCTCCGATTGTTACAGGTCCGCAGACGGTGACGCTTCCCGATATCCAGCAATTATCCCCGATCGTAACGGCGCCTGCTCGTTCGAGGTTGGTAACGGCGCCCGTTTTTTCGTTAAAAAAGGAGTTTCTGTCTTGATAACATAAAGGATGAATGGGCGTCAAGATAGAAACGTTCGGGCCGATAAATACGTTTTTGCCGATCTTCACTTTCCCTTCGTCTAAAACGGTAAAATTGAAATTGGCAAAACTGTTGTCGCCGATTTCGATATTCCTGCCAAAATCAAAATAAATCGGGCTTTGTAAATATACGTCTTTGCCGCGAGCGGGCAGCAATTCGTTTAAGATCTGTTCGCGTTGATCGGCGTCTGTATCGGCGGTAGCGTTATACAATTGACAAAGCCGATGGGCTTTGGTGCGTTCTTCGGGCATATTTTCCGTAAACGGGTCGTAAACTTTGCCTGCGAACATCTTTTCACGTTCTGTCATAAGTAAACTCCTAGATGTTTTTGATGGATAAAGATCGATTTTATTATAACATAAACCAATCGCCCGTGCAACGTTTTTCGGGTGAGAAAATGCTTTTTAGGGAAAATTTGCCGAAAGCATTGACCTTTTGGAAAAAATGTGGTACACTAAAAGTATAAAAGTGTAAACAAGGAGAATAAGACAATGAGAAAAAATTTAAAAGCAAAAGCGTATATGTATCCCTTGCCTGTGCTGATCGTCGGCACGTATGACGAAAACGGAACGCCCGACGCAATGAATGCGGCTTGGGGGACGGTTTGCGATACGGCGCAGGTGGCGTTGGTGCTTAGCGCAGGACATAAAACGGTGAAAAATTTGTTAAAAACGCAGGCGTTTACGGTTGCCGTTGCCGATGCAAACAACGTGGTCCCCGCCGATTTTGTGGGCGTGGTTTCAGCCAATGATATGCCGAATAAACTTGAAAAAACAGGCTGGCATATCACGAAAAGCGAATTTGTCAACGCGCCGATCATCGAAGAATTGCCGCTGGTGTTAGAATGTAAACTTGTCAGCTATGATACGGATACGGAAATTTGCATTGGAGAAGTGGTGAACGTCAGCGTGGACGATGCTATTTTGGATGAAAAAGGTAAAATCGATTTGACGAAATTTCAACCAATTTGCTACGATTGCGATACGCACGGGTATTATACGTTGGGTGAAAAAGTCGGCAAAGCGTTTTCCGACGGGTTGAAATTGAAATAAAAACTTTGATCTTCCGAGGGGATTTGAGGGAAAGTATATGTATATTTGGGTTGCGATCGACGTAAGCGAACAATTGAAAGAATTGCGGCGGGAAGCGGAAAGAGTGACGGAAGAATTGTCCTTTTTCAATGCGGCGTTGACGTTGCCGATGCATATTTCTTTGCGAATTTCCTTTTGGGTGGCGGAAGATAAGGTTGCGGCGGTGATCAAACGGATAGAGGAATATTACGCCGCCGTATCGCCGTTTGAAATATTTCCGAAAGCCGTAGAAAATAACGGCAACGTAGTGTGGTTGTCTATACGGGAACATGCAAAGCTTAAAAAGATACATCAAGATTTGGTCGATCTGCTTTTGCGGGAATATGCGATCCCGTTGCACGAATTTGATGAAACATTTTTATATCACGCCACGTTGTTTTACGGAAGAGAGCAGAAAACGGCGGAATTAGCGTATCGCCGTATGCAAAATGCAACCTTTCCCAAAACGGTGCAAGTAAATCGTTTGCTGATCGGCTGTTCGGAAAGCGGCGCAGCGGGCGAATATCGCGTGTTGAAAACGTACGAGTTATCATAACGGCGTTCGTTTGTGTATATATAAAATATGAATTTTTTGTGATGAACTGTGATATTTAGAAGGAAAAATTCTTGTAAGTATTGCATTTTTTTGGAAGATGTGGTATAATAAAGAAAATATGGCGTAAAATGAGGGTAAAACGGTGCAATCGAAAGAAGATCGAAGACGTAATCGTAATAAATGGATCGATGGAACGATCGCTGTTCTTTGCGTAGTTACGGTTTTGCTTGATTTTATCGAGATTGCCTATTCATCCGATATTTTTCAAAACAGAATGATCGGAGGGATTGTGCAACAGGCTTGCGGTGGGATCGCCGCCATATTGGTGATGATTCGTTTAAAGATCAAACTGTTTGGAAAACCACAAAATTGGCTGTATTTGATTCCGTGTTTAGTGATCGCTATTGATAATTTCCCGTTTTGGTCGTACTTTAGCGGAAATATGCAATTTCTTTCCTTAAAATGGACGGATTACGCATTGTTTGCATTGTATCATCTGTCGATCGGGGTGTTTGAAGAATGTATTTTTCGCGGCATCATATTTGCCGTATTGGCAGGGTCTTTTTCTAAAGATCGCAAAGGATTTTGGCAAACGTACCTTTGTTCTTCGCTGATTTTCGGCGGAGCGCATCTGTTAAACGTATTTAACGGCGCAGGCTTCGGCGAAACGCTGTTGCAAGTGGGGTATACGATTTTAACGGGCGGGTTATTTGCGTTTGCGGTGATCAAGACCAAAAACATCTTTTGCACGGCTGTTGTTCACGCCATCTATAATATTTGCGGTTTATTGTTATCCGAACAGGGCTTGGGAACGGGTATCGTTTTTGATGCGGGAACAACGGTTATTATGGCGATCGTCAGTGTGATTGTCGGGGTGTTTGTATTGTATCATATTTGGAAGATTTCGGAGGAGGAACGCTCGTTGCTTTATGTTGCTCTTGGAGTGAATTCAAAGAGTGAAAAATAAGCAATGACGCGCCTACAAGCAATATGAAATGTATTTTTATTTATAATCCTGTCGGCGGAAAAGGAAAGGTTGCCGCTAAATTGTCGTACATCATAAAAGAATTGAAAGAAAAGTATGATGAAGTGGACGTATATGCAACCAAGTGCGCCGGCGATATGACGCAGATGGCAAAAGAAGCGGCGCAAACATACGATGTGATCGTTTTTGCCGGCGGCGACGGATCGTTCAACGAAGTGGTGCAGGGCGTTGCTGATTTGGAACATATTCCTCAATTGGGCTATATTCCAACGGGGACGACCAATGATATCGCCCATACGTTGAAAATTCCTGCCAATATTAAAAAGGCGTTGAAAGTGATCAAGCACGGCAAATGTGAGAAAGTCGATTGCATGAAGGTGAACGATCGTTATGCAATGTACGTTGTTGCTGCGGGAGCGTTTACCAGCGCTACGTATATGGCGCCGCAAAAACAAAAGAATAAGCTTGGCTGGTTGGCGTATGGCATTGAAGGGCTGAAAAATAATTTAAAATTGCAGGTGTTTGACGTGATCTGTAAAAAGAAAAACGAATCGTATTGCACAGATTGTGTTTTGATCACGTTTATCAACAGTCGATACGTCGGCGGGTTTAAAATGAATCGCCAAGCGTCGATAAAAGACGGAAAAATAGAAGGTATTGTCGTTCATCAAAAGAAAAAGCCTAACTTTTTCAAACGAATCAGAGCGTTATTAACGATTGCTCGTCTGTTTTTGTTTGGATATAACACAAACGCAAAACATTTAAGCAAATTTGAAGGCTCGTCGTTTGATATTGAGGTGGGAGAGGATGTAACGTGGAATATCGATGGAGAGAAAGGAGGCACGGGAAATGTGCATATTGAGGTAGTTCCTCGAAAAATCCCCATCATTGTATCGGAAAAATATCAGTAATGTAAAAAACGCCGAAATTCGGCGTTTTTTTGTAAATAAACAGTATTATGTCTAACACAATACCTACGTCTGACACAATAAAGATGATTAAATAGACGAAGATAAGGAAAACAATACCTATGTCTAACATAATAATTATTTCAGGCATAGGTATATTGGGCGCGTATTTAAAGGATAATAGCAATAAAAAAACTCCCGTTTGAAATAGCGGGAGTTCATTTTATATGTTTGCATATCAAAACTGCATTTATTTTTATAAAAGCATTATTTAATATTATTCCACATACGGTTTGCACGCTCGTTGGTTTTCTTATCGAAGTATTTCATAACGACAAGCCGATCGATTGTGTTTTGATCGGGATATTGCGCGAACAATTGTCTGCGTGTTTGTTCGGAGGCAACCTGTAAGGTGTAACCTTCCCCAAAGAAATAGGATAAGGGATATTCTTCAACGTCTGTTTCGTCTTCATCGGCGGCATACGTTTCCTCTACGTAGGCAAACACGTCGTCGCCTCCAATACAGCTGGTGTAACCGATATAATACATATTTCGTATCACGTTTTCGGGTATTGAAAGGAAATTGATGAAAGCCGTAGCTGCGTCAACGTTTGCGCCTTTCATCATCACCCAACCGTCGAACCAAAGGTTAGACGCAGAGGAGGGGATGCTGTATTCTAAATAGATGTCGTTTTCTTCTGCAAGGTCGAGGATATACACGGCGTCGCCGCTCCATTGATAGGAAGACGCCAATCTGCCCGATGCAACGTCCAATTTGCCTTCGTCCGTTTCCAATCCGTAAAGATTTCCGCGCATTGTTTCCAAACGTTTTTTCACGGCGTTCATTGTTTCTTCCGACGTGTCGTTCATTTTATCAGCCAAAAACGCCTTATAGTTTTCACGGGAAACTTCTCCGCTTTCAAAACGCTGTTTATACGCCAATAATTCGTTTTCATAATGCATTCCCAAGCCCATAAAATAAGAATCGCGCACGTTGTCTTTGGCGGTTATTTTACGTTTACAGGCTTCATTGCTGAGCGCGTTCCAGCTTGTCATAATTTCTCTGTCGATTTTCTCGGGATCAAACACAAAACCGGTCGAACCCCACATATATCCTGCGATATAATCCGACCACGGCGTGCCGTCGCTGAGTTTCCCGTTTTCAAAAACTTCTTTTATATAAGGGGATAAATTTTGAACGTAATAATTGGTTTCGATGGAAGGATCGAAAAAGGAATCGGGCAATTTTTGCAAACGATCTTCTGCTGCCATTTTCATCATCATATATTCGGAGGGGCAAAGCAGATCGTAATGATCGCCCATTTTAATTTTGTTATACATAGTTTCGTTGTCTTGCAAGGTTACGTATTCCACTTTAATTTTTTTGCCGGTTGTTTGAAAATACCAATCTTCAAATTCTTCGTACAGTGGACGGCTGCCTTCGGCGTAACTGTCTTCGCCGCCTTCGTCGATGTATTCGTCCCAACTTGCAACGCGTAACACGTCGTCGTTGTTGTTTTGAAAAGAAGAGGAAGAATGATTGCAACCGCTAAAAGGGAAGGCACAAAGCAAAAAACTTACGCAAAGCGCAACAGAAAGTTTCTTTTTCATCTTTTCTTGCTCCTTGTTTTTTGATAAGCCGAAATATTGACAATGATCACGACGAGTACGATAATAAAGAAAATGATTGCGGTAAACGCCCAATAGGCTGCTTTGATCTTCGGCCCGACGACGTTGTTTTTATCTAAACCGTAAATGTGCGTGCTGATCGTCATAAACGAATCGGGTTTTGTATAGGCGGTGATTACATAATCATCTAACGATAACGTGATCGAAAGCAAAAATCCTGCGATAATCCCGGGAAGGATCTGAGGGATCACCACGGAAAATAAAGCTTTGGTAGGGCTTGCGCCAAGGTCCAAGGCGGCTTCGTAAAGATTGTTGTCCATTTGCCGTAATTTGGGTAAAATGGACAATACGACGAAAGGTGTACATAAAATCATTTGTCCAAGCAATAAAGGAATGTACGTCGATTTGTCAATATTGAAAAAGGATACGAACAATGCAAACGAGATGGCGGTTACAACTTCCGCGTTGATAACGGGGATACGATTCATCGCCGATAACGTGTTGTGTGCGTGCTTTTTCGAATAGAAAATACCGATTGCGCCGATCGTGACGAAAATGCTGGAAAGCAACGCAACGACGATCGCAAGTAAGATCGTTTGTCCGACAACACGAATGGGTTCGTTTTCAAAATCGAAGAAATAGCGGTAGTGATCGAGGCTGAAACCGCTCCAACCCGTTTGGATGACGTCGCTTTCGTTAAAGCTGTTGATCGTCAGGAAAATGATCGGGAAATAAATAAACAGCAAGATCAATGCGATAAACGACCATTTTAGTATGCTTCTTAATTTTACCATAAGGAAGTACCTCGCGTTTCAGTTTGTTCGTCGGCTTGGAAGCCGCCCGTCAGCCAAGTGACAAGAAACATAAACAACAGCAACAACAACGCGATCAACGAGCCGTCGTGCCATAAATCGCCCATAAAGTAGTCATCGATCAGTTTTCCGATGATCTTCACGTTTCGGAAGGTAAGGTAGTTGGAAACGACGTAATTGGTCATCGACGGAAGAAAAACCATGGAAACGCCGCTCATGATCCCTGCTTTGGAAAGGGGGAGGGTGATTTTTAAGAAGGCTCTCGCACCTGTCGAACCCAAATCTCGCGCAGCTTCCAAATAACTGTTGTCGATTTTGATAATGGTTGTGTATATCGGCAAAATCATAAAGGGCAAAAAGTCGTAAACCATACCGATAATGGTATTGACGACGTTCCACGTATTCGATTTGTTGTAAATACCCAACCAAATAAATAACTCTTTTAAAGCGTTGATACGCAAAACGAAATTTACCCACATCGGAACAACAAACATCAAAAGCAACACCGATTTATTTTTTAATTTGCATTTTGCGATAATGTAGGCAACAGGATAAGCAATCACCAAACAAATCACGGTGCTGACAAGCGAAATGAACAAACTCCGCATGATCGTTTTGAAGTTGTATGAAGTGAGAAATCCTTTTAAACCGCCTCCGCTTTCGTTGAAAAACAGGCGCAAATATTCAAACGTGAACTTTCCGTTGTCGTCCGTAAATGCGTAATAGATAATGATAAGCAGGGGAATCACGACGAAAAACGCCAAAAATAAACCGTACGGGATCGCCAATAATTTTCGCGAGAAATGAGGGCGAAAAGGCTGTTTTTTTAATGTTTCCATTATTTTGTGCCCTCCGCAATTTTTAAAGTGAGGCGAATCTTTTCTTTGGGGATAATCAAGCTGACGCGATCGTTTTCATTCCAAAGATCTTCGCAAGCAAGTACGTAATCTTCCTCGTTTTCCGTGCGGACGATATACCGATAATATTCGCTTTTATATATTAAGGAAATAATATTGCCTTGCGCGCCGCCTTCGTCTTGATTGTCGCTCATGGTGATATCGTGCAGTCCAACCTCTACGTTTACTTCCGTATCGGTGAGGTCGATTTTTTCGCCTTTTGCGGTGATCAAATAGCCTTCTTCATCCAAGTGGCTGCCCGGATAGAGTTGGGTTACGTCGCATTCAAATTCGCCGTCGCCAAATTCAACAGTGTTGCGTTTTGTGATAATGCCGCTGAATTTGTTTACGCGGAATTTCTTTTTCATAACGTGAATACCGTCCGGTTGGATCAATAAACCGACCATATCGCCGACTTTCGGTGTGGTGGTGCTTTGAATTTCAATTTCATATCTGCCGCACTGCACCAAAATTTGATAATGGATGCCTTTAAAAATAACGGAAGTGACTTTGCCTTTCAACGTGCCGTCTTCATAAGCGGTAATGGTAACGTCTTCGGGGCGAACAACGACGTCCACAGGCTCGTCTTTTTCAAAACCGCCGTCCAAACAGTTGAAGGCTTTTCCGCAAAAACGCACTTGTCCGTCTTTGGGCATAACACCCGAAAAGATATTGCTTTCCCCGATGAAATCGGCAACAAAAGTGTTTTTAGGCTCATTATAAATCATTTCGGGCGTACCGATTTGTTGAATTGCGCCGTCTGCCATCACCACGATTGTGTCTGACATAGTAAGGGCTTCTTCTTGATCATGCGTGACATAGATAAAGGTGATGCCCAAACGTTTGTGCATTGCTTTCAATTCCAGTTGCATTTCTTTACGCATTTTTAAATCGAGTGCGCCGAGCGGTTCGTCCAAAAGCAAAATTTCAGGCTCGTTTACAATTGCGCGCGCGATTGCGATACGTTGTTGTTGACCGCCTGAAAGCGTGGAGATGCTACGTTTTTCAAAACCGGATAAATCAACGATTTCCAATGCTTTTTTCACTTTTTCACTGATCACTTCTTTGGGCAACTTCATCATTTTGGTTTTTTGATTACCTTTTTTGTCTGTAACCGTAGTGGCAACGCGTTTCATCTTTAAGCCGAATGCAACGTTTTCAAAAACATTTAAGTGCGGAAATAAAGCGTATTTTTGAAATACGGTGTTTACAGGACGGCAGTTTGGCGGAAGCGCGCTGATGTCTTTCCCATGTAACAGAATTTTTCCGCTTGTGGGCATTTCAAAACCTGCGATCATACGTAACGTAGTCGTTTTTCCGCAACCGGAAGGGCCGAGAAAGGTTATAAATTCGCCTTTCCTTACATATAAATTAATGTTTACGGACCGGAGCATGATTGACCGCGCCTATATGCAGCTGGCCGGCAGATTTGCTCACAAGTGGGGCGGTTTTGGTACGGCACCTACATTCCCGACACCGCACAATCTGCTGTT
>JAFTPQ010000046.1 GCA_017463205.1 Clostridia bacterium | reverse complement strand
GATTTTAAGTCCTTTGCGTCTGCCTATTCCACCACACGAGCATAGAAAATGTTAAGTTTTTTGTTAAAAAATCACAGAAACGGTTGAAATTTTCGACGCATTAGCTTTTAAGTCCCTTGCGTCTGCCTATTCCACCACACGAGCAAATTATATATTATCCTAAATATAATTAAATTATGATAAAACAAAATAAAAAAGGAAAACTCTGCACCGAAAAGATGCAGAGTTTTTTGGAGGCGCCACCCGGATTTGAACCGGGGCATAAAGGTTTTGCAGACCTTGGCCTTACCGCTTGGCTATAGCGCCATCTCTGCTTTGCCCCATCGGCAAAAGTAAAGAAAAAACAGTGCAGATCTTGGAGCGGGAAACGAGATTCGAACCCGCGACATTCACCTTGGCAAGGTGACGCTCTACCACTGAGCTATTCCCGCATAATCATCCGCACTGTTTTCTTTTGGTGGAAGTTATAGGGTTCGAACCTATGACCCTCTGCTTGTAAGGCAGATGCTCTCCCAGCTGAGCTAAACTTCCGTCGAAAGCTTATATACTATACCACATCCGAAAAATAAACGCAAGCATTTTACACCACTTTTTCAAAAAAAATTTAAAAAAATTTAAAAAAATTTTTAAGAGCGATAAAAAGGCTTTTTTTGTCTTGTAAAAAGGAGATAAAAACTTGTTAAAATATAGGGAAACAAAGGCTTGCGCGCAAAAATATAAAAAATGGGAGGTCGGGCGTATGTTTGATCGATCCGCATATTCGCCCGCCGTTTTGAATATGCGTCTGTCTACGGGCGGCATTTATAACAGGTGTTTCGTAAAAAGATACTGCGGAAAAGAACGCTGCGAAAAGCGGCAACTGCTTGAAGCAGATAACCGCCTCGAAATGCGAACATTTCAAGGCGGTTACCTAATATGATAAGGGGGAAAATGATGAGCAAATTGTTGTGTATCAGTTATCCACAACCGATTTACAATAACATTATACATCACCGCCAAGAAAAAGTAAATAAAATAGTTATAAAATTTTTAAAAAGTTTTTTTTGTAAAAATTCAAACATTTTTTGTTTGTTTCACACTTTTTATGCGACGATCGGCGGGGAAATTTTCAAAAAACACTTGAAAACGTTGCGGAGGCGATGATATAAGATGATATAATTATAGAATAAAATATAGAATAAAAACGTTTTTTCGATGATCCTCCAAAATGTGAAATGTAATAAAAGTACAACTGTTACGCAAAAAAAGTACATTGTAAGTTCTTTTTTTATATGGTAAAATGAGGATACTCATATATCAAAATAAATAACTTTTGGAGGTAAAAATGAAATACAAGAAAATCATCGAAAAACTTTGCGCTGTTTTACTTGTGTCTATGTTGTGTGTAAGTTTCACGGCTTGTCAGTTCACGTTTAACAGCGGAGAACAAAGTTCAAGCGGTGCGAACAGTTCTGCCATTGAGGAGAACGATTCAAGTGAAAGTGGGACATCGGACAGCTCTATAAGTCGTGAAGAAACGGAAACGGTGTTGACCGTTTCAAGTTTTGCCGAACCGATTTCCTTGGTTGACGAGGGCGTAACGGCGTATTTTGAAGCGAGCGACGATACGTTATTACAAACGGTTTTAGAAAATTATGATAATGAAAACAAAGATAAAGGTAAAGCGGTTACATTGTCTTATCAGCTTGAAAATATAAAAAACGGTGTTTCCATAAAATCCGCGGAAGTACAAATCTTTGAAAAGGGGGAAACACAAGCGTATAAAACGGTTGAGTTTTCCCAATACAAAAAAAATGCAGAGATTTATAATTTAAAAACGGGTATGGAGTATACGTTCACGGTAACCGTAACGCTTTCCGATAACAGCGTTTTGCAAGAGATGGGAGAATTTGAAACGGCGGACACCGTACGTTTGATGAATATAAAAAATATACGCAACGTACGGGATATTGGAAGCTATAAAACGGCGGACGGGAAACGGATAAAGCAAGGTTTGTTCTACCGTGGAGGAGAGTTAGACGGCGCAGGGGACGGCGGCTTTGACTCCAGAGTTATTTCCGAAGGCAAAAAAGAAATGCTCAATACGTTGGGGATCAAAACGGATTTGGATCTCCGTACGCAAAAAAACGGGATGACGGCTATGTTGGGTAGTAACGTAAACCACGATTTTTATAATATGGTTTATTATTCGTCTGTTTTCACAAGCGGTACGAAAACAACGCGTAACGTTTTCGAAGTGCTTGCTCAACCGAGCAATTATCCCATTTACGCACATTGTACGTACGGTATGGACAGAACGGGTACCGTATCCTTTTTGCTCGGTGCGCTTTTGGGAATATCGGAAAGCGATCTTGTTCGCGACTATGAGCTGACGGGGCTTTGTGATTATTTATCGGGGCATAACCGTGAAAAGACGGACTTTGTTGCCTTTCTTAAGAATTTTAAGGCGTTAGAGGGCGAAACGTTACAGGATAAAGCGATAGGGTACCTATTGGGTATAGGCATTACGCAAGAACAAATCGATGCGATTTTGGCTACGTTTATCGGCGACGGGGAAGCTTATAAGGAAGAATTGGAAAACGCCGTTTTGGAAGATATGGCGGTAGGTGATACCTACGAATTGCCTTATTATCCGTGCGTTTCTTATTCGACGGAAAGTGATTTGATTGCGATCGATGGGCGAACGGTTACGGTATCGGATAACGTTTCGCTTACGACTGCGGTGCTTATCGAGGCGGATTTGTCCTTTTACGGCTTGGAGAACGTGACGTTATCGCTTAACGTGTTGCAAGGTAGCTCTTACATAGTGTCGGGTATACAAAAATACGAATTGTATAAAGGGCTTTTGGCGGGTAAACGTGTAGCCAATACGGAGGCGTTCGCGATTTCTACCAACGTGCCCGTGGATATGTCGGAGGGATTTGTTTGGACGCTTGGTGAAAAGGTCGTGACCGATTACGTAAGCGTGAGCGGTGATAAGGTGACTTTGGACGTGGTCGGCGCAAACGTTTACGGCGGTGTGTATGAGCTGATCGGTAGGGCGAGCGATGATAGCAGTGTGATTGTAATTAACGTTGTTTTGGTAAACCGAATCATTACGACGGCAGAGGACTTGCTCGCTTGGGAAAAATACGGGGATAAGACCAATGCGGCGACGTTGAACGTCGTGAAAAATCTTCGCAATCCCGACAATCCGAATATTGCTGTGTGGAATGGTGAAACAGGCACGCACGTCAAGACGAACGCGTATACTGTAAACGGTTATTTCGAGCTTGGCGCAAATATCGATTTGACGGATGAAACGGTGGATGCGTATTCCTATTTCACGGCGAATGGAGATACCAGGTATGGGTTGAACGGCGTATTCGACGGTTGCGGCTACACCGTGAGGGGCGGTACGTACATAGAAGGCGGTTTGTTTGGTGCGATTTCCAAAAACGGCGTTTTGAAGAATATTGCATTGATAGACGTCACGCTTTCCACCTCGTCGGCGTATTATTACGGGTTGTGTCCTTCTGCGGTTGCGGAAACGGTAAGCGGCAGAATGGAAAACGTACTCGTAGATGTTACAAACGAAAGTTGGGCGACTTCGGCGAGAGGATGCGCAACCGTAACTGCCGTGGCGGAATATATTTACGGCGCGGAATTTGAAAATTGCGTCTTCTATATGCCGTTCGTACACGAGGCAGGGGCGATAATCGCCTACACAGGTATGGCTTCGTCTGCAATCAACGTTTATGCAATCGGGTGCGATTCCGATTCGTATCGTAAAATAACGGGAACGTCGGGATTGTTTAAAGCTGGTTATTTCTTGCATAAGGCAAGCGAAGACGTTACATTTAAAGGACTCGATGAAGAAATATGGACGGTTTTGGAGGGGGAAGCCGTATTCAAAAGCAGCCTTGTAACATAGTAGTAAAATACAACTATATGGTATTTTCTATGGCGAAAGACGATATTTCTTGAGGGGGGAATGTAGGTTCGGCGGGAAAATTTTCAAAAAACTCTTGACAAAAGCTGGGGGCGATGATATAATATACATAATAAATAATCTCGGAGGTTAATAAGATTATGAAAAAATTACTGTGTGTATTGATGGTTTTAACGGCTGTATTTTGTTTTGCAGGTTGCACGGATGGAAAGTGCGACGGATGTGAAACAAAAGAAAATGTAAAAGTATATACAACGAAGGACGATAAAGAAGTGGAATATTGTCCGAAGTGTTATGCGGAAAAAGTAGCAGACAACGTTTTGGGCGGTTTGCTTGGTTAATTGAAAAAACACAAAAAACGAGCGAGGCGAAATGCTTTGCTCGTTTTTTGTTTGTTTCATCAGTTGGACGCTCTTATGAAAGAGCGTCGCTGTGAAACGTGATTACTTTGACGAGGAGGTTTTTTGTGGCTGCGATGCGGTTTGAAATGGTGTGGAACGCCCATTTTGTAAATTTTTCCAACAACGCCAACCAATGTTCTAACGTCTTGATCGTCCAAAGCATAATTTTTTCGAACAGCCCCAAAAGGAGGGCGTCCACGCCAAGCAAATGCAACAACTTGATCAATTTAACTGTCATATTTTTCTCCTTTTATCGACTTATTTTTTGAAAAGCCGTTTTTGAGGAAAAAAGGTTGCGTTCCTTGCCTAAAACACAAAAAGGAAAACGGCGGGGATAACCGTTTTTGCCTGTTGCGCGTAACAGTATACCACAAAAAATGCGTTTGTCAATAGACTACTGCCAACTTTTTTGCGGTTTTTGAAAAAATTTTTTTAAATAATGATGAAACCGCAAGGAAATAAGCAGGATATCTTGACTTTTTTATAAATTTGCGGTACAATAGAACAGAACAAAAGTTCAGTATGTAAAGCAGAGCGAAAGAAAACGATGATTATTTTGGGGATCGACCCGGGGATCGCCACGTTGGGATATGGCGTAATTGAAAAGGACGAAAGAGGGAACTGCCGCGCGATCGATTGCGGCGTTGTCGTCACGCCCAAGGAAGAAGGACTGCCCGTACGGCTTGCGATGTTGGAAGAAGGCGTGAAAAAGATTTTGGACAAATATCGTCCTGATGAAGTGGCGATGGAAGAATTGTTCTTTTCCAAAAACATTACCACGGGTATTGCGGTGGCGCACGCGCGCGGGGTTGCGTTGCTTACGTGCGTAAAAGAATGCGGTCGGCTTTACGAATACACGCCTATGCAGATCAAGCAAGCCCTGACGGGGTATGGCAGAGCTGACAAAAAACAAATACAATCGGTGGTGACGTCGTTGTTGCATTTAAAAGCCGTGCCGAAGCCGGATGACGCGGCGGACGCTTTGGCGATCGCTTTGTGTCACGCTTCCGCAAGCCGCTTTGGCGAATTGTTTGCCGTGGGCAATATGACGAGGGCGAAAGGAAAAAATCAAAACGTTACGCCGTTGAATGCGTATCAAGAATTGATGATGTCGGGAGCGCGCTCGTCGAAAAAAGGGAGCAGATCGGGCAAAGGATTTTCTTCCGCAGGCAGTGCGGATGCCTTGCAAAAAGCAACGGGTTTGTCGGGGGTAACGGGCGTTGGCAGGGCTTCCACTTCTTTAAAATTACCGACAAAGACCACAACGAAAACAACGGTCAAAACCGCTTTGAAAGAGGAAACGAAACAGAAAAGCGAGGGGCAGGTATGCGTTCAAGTGCAAAAAAGCCTGCAAAGGACGAATAAGGAGAAAGAGATATGATAGCGTATTTACGCGGCAGAGTGCTGACAACGACGGTGGAAACGGCGATCATCGACATCAACGGATGCGGATACGAAGTGTACTGTTCGGGCGAGGCGTTTAAAAAGATGGTGAAGGGCGAAACGGTGGAATTATACACCTATTTGCAGATAAAAGAAGACGGCGCAACGCTGTTTGGGTTTGCAACGCCGCAAGAAAAGGAAATTTTCTTAAAATTGATCACGGTATCGGGGGTAGGCCCGAAAATGGGGATCGCCGTACTGTCCTCGCTCAGCGGCGACGAGTTTGCGCGCGCGGTGGCGACGGCGGACGTAAAACGTTTGAGCGCAGTAAAAGGTTTGGGAAAAAAGACGGCGGAAAAAATCGTTTTGGAATTGCACGGAAAAATTTCTGCGGCAGAAGTTTTGGGGGCAAGTGGCGATACCATGTCTGCGGCGAATGTAGAAATGGGGGCTGTGAAGCTGTCGGCGATCGACGAGGAAGCCGTATCGGCGTTGATGGGGCTTGGGTTTACGCGCAGCGAAAGCGCGCAAGCGGTGAAAAAGGCGCGCGACCTTGGCGCAACAAGCGTGGAAGAAATTATTATGAAGGCGTTGCAAGGCGGTGTGTGATTGTAGGCTGATGGTCGGTGGTAAAGTTGCAAACGAGGCTCTGCAATCAAAAAAGCGAGAAAAACGATAGGTGAAACTATGTTTGATGAGGAAGAATACGGCGAGGAAAACTTGCTGGTAAGCACGAAAACGGAATATGACGCAGAAGAAAACGTATTGCGCCCGAAGACGATGGGGGATTACGTTGGACAGCAGAAAGTGAAGGAAAACCTCAGTGTGTACATTGCGGCGGCGAAAGCACGTGGCGAGGCGTTGGATCACGTTTTGCTTTACGGCCCTCCCGGATTGGGAAAAACCACTCTTTCGCATATCATTGCCAATGAATTGGGGGTGTCGATCAAGCTGACCAGCGGCCCTGCGATCGAGCGTTCGGGAGATCTTGCGGCGATATTGACCAATTTAAACGAAGGGGACGTATTGTTTATCGACGAGATCCACCGTTTAAACCGTTCAGTGGAAGAAATTTTATATTCTGCGATGGAAGATTATGCGTTGGATATTATTGTCGGGAAAGGCCCTTCGGCGCGGAATATTCGTTTTGCATTGAAGAAATTTACTTTGATCGGCGCAACCACGCGAGTTGGAATGTTGGCTGCGCCTTTGCGCGATCGTTTTGGGATCATCAACCGTTTGGAAATGTATACGCCCAACGAATTGCGGGATATCGTCACGCGTTCGGCGCGAGCTTTGGAAATTGCGATTGCGGATGACGCGGCGTGGGAAATTGCCCGTCGCAGCCGCGGAACGCCCCGTATTGCGAACCGATTGTTAAAGCGCGTACGCGATTTTTCGTTGGTGAAAGGAAATGTGGAGATCACGCGCGAGGACGCTCGTTTTGCCTTATCTCGTTTGGAAATAGACGAGCTTGGCTTAGACGAAACGGATAGAAGTTTGTTGCGTGCGCTGATCGAGAAGTTTGGCGGCGGCCCGACGGGGTTGGAAACGTTGGCGGCGACGATCAACGAGGATGCGAACACCATTGAAGACGTATACGAGCCGTATTTGTTGCAACTTGGCTTTATCGCGCGTACGCCGCGCGGCAGAATTTGTTTAAAAGACGGGTATGCGCATATGGGTTTACAGCCCGGCATAAAAGCGCGCAAGCAAATTTCGTTATTCGAATCGGATGATTAAAACGGGCGTACCATGTACGAGATGAAAAAGCACGACTGAGGATTTGTGCCCATCAGGTACGAGATGAATGGAAGATGAATATGGAAAAAGTACAGTATAAAAAAAGTGATTTTTATTACGATTTGCCGGAGGAGCGGATTGCGCAGACGCCCGTAGAACCGCGGGATTCGTCGAGGTTGTTGGTGTATCACCGCCAAACGAAACAGATAGAAGATAAAATTTTTCGGGATATTGAAGATTATTTGCAAGCAGGCGACGTGTTGGTGGTGAATAATACCAAAGTGATTCCTGCGCGTATGTATGCGTTGACGAAAAACGGCGGCGTTGTGGAAGTGTTGTTATTAAAGCGGCACGATCTTAACACTTGGGAAGTGCTGATGCGTCCCGGAAAAAAAGGGAAGATCGGCGTGACGATGACGATCGGGGACGAGCTTTCTTTCGTTGTGAAAGATATTACGGAAACGGGAGAGCGGATCGTAGAATTTTCGTATGAGGGCGCGTTTGAAGACGTGTTATCGAAAGTGGGGACGATGCCCTTGCCGCCGTACATCAAAGAAAAATTAGAAAATCAGGCGCGATATAACACTGTGTACAGTAAGGTGGACGGATCGGCGGCAGCGCCGACGGCGGGGTTGCATTTTACGGACGGGTTATTGGATCGGTTGAAGGCGAAAGGCGTGCAAGTTGCCGAAGTGTTGTTGCACGTGGGGCTGGGAACGTTTCGCCCTGTCAGCGAGGAGATCATCACCGATCATAAAATGCATTCGGAATATTATCAAGTGAGTGAAGAAGCGGCGGAAATCATCAATGCGGCGAAGAAAGAAGGACGACGGGTGATTGCTGTAGGAACAACGTCGGTGCGGACGCTGGAAAGCGTTGCGGACGAAAAGGGGCTTGTCCAAGCGTGCAGCGGCAATACGGAAATTTTTTTGTATCCGCCATATCAAATGAAATGCGTGGACGCGCTGATCACCAATTTCCACTTGCCTGAAAGCACGTTGATCATGTTGGTGGCGTGTTTGACGGGCAGAGAGGAAATATTGGACGTTTATAAATACGCCGTTGAGCAAAAATACCGTTTTTTCAGTTTTGGCGACGCCTGTTTTATTGTATGATCGACGTTCAAAGAGGAAAAAGGGCATACCATGTATGCGATGAAATAGAAACGGGAGGGGGAAATTATGAATACGTACGCAAAATACAATCAATCGGAAGAAGATTATTTGGAAAGTATTTTGACGATCAGCCGTCAACAGGACGTGGTACACCGTATTGACGTGGCGAAACGAATGAACGTATCGCAGGCGGCGGTGAACAAAGCAATTAAATTGTTGTTTGAAAAAGATTACGTTTATGAAGACGGAAAACATTTGTATTTAACGGAAACAGGGAAAAAGTATGCCGAATCGGTGTATGAAAAGCACTGTATCATAAGGGATTATTTGATCAAAAACGGTGTTTCGGCAAACGCCGCCGAGGAAGACGCTTGCTGTATGGAGCATCTTATTTCCGATGAAACTTTTCAAATGATGAAAAGGTTTGTAAGCGGCGTGCGTTAAATTTTTTTCAAAATAAGTTCATTTTTCGGTTTGAAACGTTATATAAATTTAAATCGATAATATAAATAATGTAGAGAAGATCGTAGGTTAGACAAAAAATGGAAAAAAATAATAAAAAATTTCTTAACCGAGGTTTATTTTTGTTGACAAGCGCATAAATTAGTGATATAATACAGGAAACAACGGTTTGATCCGTTTTTTCTATTTCTAAAAACTTAACCGCGGTTAAAAAATTGCAGTAAGTAGGAGGTGTGCAATGAAATATTTATCAGAGCTTTCGATTGGTGAAAGCGGAAAGGTGGTTGCGGTGCATGGAGAAGGCGTAATTCGGCGGCGATTGTTCGATATGGGGATCACGCCCGGTGCGGAAGTGTATTTGCGGAAAAAAGCGCCGCTTGGCGATCCGATCGAGATTGCGATTCGCGGATATGAATTGACGTTGAGGAAAGCGGAAGCGGCTCACGTGGAAATTAAGTAAAGGAGATACATATACGATGTTAAAATTTGCATTGGCAGGCAATCCGAATTCGGGAAAGACGACGTTATTTAACGTGTTGACGGGAAGCACGGCACACGTAGGGAACTGGCCCGGCGTTACGGTGGATAAACGGGAGGGGACGTATAAAAACGGCAGTCATCCTGTGGAGATCGTCGATTTGCCGGGGATCTACTCACTTTCGCCTTATACTCCCGAGGAAGTGATTGCGAGAAACTTTTTGTTAGAGGAAGCGCCGGCGGGTATTATTAATATTGTTGACGCGACAAATTTAGAGCGGAATTTATATTTAACGACGCAGTTGATGGAATTGGACGTTCCGATGGTCGTAGCGTTGAATATGACGGACGTATTG
>JAFTPQ010000045.1 GCA_017463205.1 Clostridia bacterium | reverse complement strand
GGGAATGTCCGTAGGATATACCCCGTCGAAACAAGCGGCGCAAGAGCCTTTACACGTTCCGCTTTCACCAAGCTTTCTCACGTCCTCCAACGGCAAGAAGCCAACGGAATTTGCACCGAATATCTTCGCCATCTCCTCGGGCGTATGCTTGCAAGCGATCAAAACATCCTTGGAATCGATGTCCGTACCGTAATAGCAAGGATTGAGGAATGCAGGAGCAGACGAACGGATATGAATTTCCTTTGCACCTGCGTCACGGAGCAATTTCACCACTCTCGTACAAGTCGTTCCACGAACGATGGAATCGTCTACGAGGATAACTCGCTTTCCGCTCACCGTTTCCTTAACGGGATTGAGCTTTATCTTCACTTTATCCTCACGGTTGTTTTGACCGGGATCGATAAACGTTCTGCCGATATATTTATTTTTAATAAGACCGATACCGTAAGGGATTCCAGATTCTTCCGCATACCCGATTGCTGCGTCCAACCCAGAATCGGGAGCGCCGATAACAACGTCCGCTTCTACGGGATGCGCTTTTGCCAAAAATGCGCCTGCGCGTTTTCTGGCAAGATGCACCGAACAACCGTTGATTTCCGAATCGGGCCGCGCCGTATATAAATACTCGAAAACGCAAAGCCGTTCGGGCTTTTTATCGCAATGATCGCGAATACTTACGACTCCTTCTTTGGAAAAGACCAAGATTTCGCCCGGATCGATCTCGCGGATCAGCCTTGCGCCGACTGTGTTCAACGCGCAAGATTCGCTTGCCACCACGTATTCGCCGTCGCCGCGAATACCGTAACACAGCGGATGTACGCCATTTTCATCGCGCGCCGCAATCAGTTTTTGCGGCGACATCACCAATATCGAATATCCCCCTTTGATGCGTTCCATCGCCTTGCTGATCGCCGCTTCCGTAGAGGGAGCTGTTAAACGGGCTTTCGTAATCATATACGCCAAAATTTCCACTTCGTTCGACGTATGGAAGATCGCCCCTTCCAATTCGAGTTCTCTGCGCAACTGCGCATAATTGACTACGCCGCCGTCGTGGGAAATGGCAAGTCTGCCTTTTACGTGATTGACCAACATCGGTTCGGCATTGATCCTATCTTTCGTTGCGCTCGTCCCGTAACGTACGTTTCCAAGCGCCATCTGCCCCTCGCCAAGCGATTGCAAAATACGAGGCGTAAACACTTCGTTGACGATCCCCGAATCCTTATACGCATGAAACACGCCGTCGTCGTTGACAACGATCCCGCTGGACGCCTGCCCTCTGTGCTGTAATGCGTATAATCCGTAATACGTACTGGACGCAACGTTTTCCGTTTTTAAACCGAAAATCCCAAATACTGCCATATACCGTTCTCCTATCCAACGTTCCGTCCGCGCGATTACAACAATTCTTGCAAAGCTTTGTCGTCGGCGTTGATCTTTTCTTTCATCGCTTTTTTATAATCGTCGAGCTTCGCCGCGATATCGGGATATTTGATCCCCAAAATTTGCAATGCAAGCAAACCTGCGTTTTCACCGCCGTTCACGCCCACCGTTGCAACCGGAATCCCCGAAGGCATTTGCACAATGGAAAGCAAACTGTCCAAGCCGCCCATCATATCCGTTTTTACAGGCAAACCGATGACGGGAAGCGTCGTAAACGCCGCGATCACGCCCCCCAAATGCGCCGCTTTTCCGGCTGCGCAAATAAGCACTTCTAAACCGTTTGCTTTTGCGTTTGCGGCAAATTCGTGTGCTTCGTCGGGCGTACGGTGCGCGGAAATAACGCGAACTTCCGTTTCTACCCCGAATTTCTTCAACACAGCCACCGCAGGTTTCACCACGTCGAAATCGGATTTACTGCCCATTAAAATGCCAACTTTACTCATATTCTTTCTATCTCCGTATTAAAAAATTTTTTAAGAAAATAAATCAAAAAAAGAGCGCAATTTGTTTGCACTCCTTCTGTCTACAACGATTTTCGGCGTAAAGATCTGCAAAAAAACGCGTATTTTGCCCCCAAAAAAGCCGCGCCTTGGCCGATACCGATCTTGCGCGCGGAAAACACCGATTTACGGCTGAGTTTTCCTCTTTTGTGAACATACTGCATACAACGACCTCTTTGCGTTTTTCGATTCTTTCCCCTGTGTGATTTTCGCCCCTTTTTTTCGCATATTCGCTATGCTGTTTCTATGCTGTTATTATATCAAAAATTTAAAAAAAATGCAATCGTTGCGTAAAAAAAATATTACGTCTATCGCTTTGTGATTTTTTACACATTCGATGTGAAATTTTTTCATAAATAAAAAAAATAAACTACACTTATAGTATACACGAAAAGGCAATTTTCGTCAAGTGTTTTGAGAAAAATTTCCTTAAAAAACAAAGGCTTTGTTGCAAAAACAAAAGCCTCGTCTTCTTTTTTCGGTTTTCACTTGCTTTTATACCCTTTTCTCACGCGCATCGCGTTTAAAATAGCGATCACCGCCACGCCGACGTCCCCGAACACCGCCACCCACATATTGGTAATACCAAACGCGGAAAGCAACAAAATCATTCCTTTTACGATCAGCGAAAATAAAATGTTTTCCCACACCACTTTCATGGTCTTTGCCGCTATTTTTTTTGCCGTCAACAATCCGCGCAGATCGTCTTTCATCAACACGATATCCGCCGCCTCGATCGCCGCGTCGCTACCCAAAGCGCCCATCGCAACGCCTACGTCTGCCCGCATCAACACGGGTGCGTCGTTGATCCCGTCCCCGACGAAACACACGCCCGTCTTTCGATTTTCCGACAGCAACCCTTCCACTTCCAGTACTTTATCTTGCGGCAACAACGACGCTTTATACGTTTTAACGCCTGCTTCGCGCGCAACTCTCGCCGCAACGGCTTCGTTGTCCCCTGTCAACATAACGGTT
>JAFTPQ010000044.1 GCA_017463205.1 Clostridia bacterium | reverse complement strand
CTTACTTGCGTTGTATATGTATCTTCGCCCAACATTACACAATAACCGCTTGCATTTTCCACGTCCTCCCAATCGATGTCGATCGCATTGTCTTCGTGCAAAAACACGGTTACGTTTTTAGGCGTTGCCAATTGTTGCGGTTCTTTTATTTCGGAAACAGAAGAGGAAGACGCAGCATTTTGGTTGGGCGTGCGGTTTTCACCGCACGCCGCCAAACCCAAGGCAAATAACGTTGTCATCAATCCCACAAGTATATATTTACCCGCTTTTTTCATATCCTTTTCTCCTTGTTGATCAATTCTATTTGCATTATAACACAGTTTCCATATTTTGTCAATAGGGTTTTTAAATTTTTTTTGCCGAAATCCCTTTAAAATAAAGGATTGTAAAGGGATTTTACAAAATGAAAGAGTCGCCTTTCAGCGACCCTTTTCAACATCTTTTCAGTTTTTACATCGAGATCATTTGCAACGTTTCGTACAATTCTTGATTAAACGTCTTTTTCATCGAAACCGCTTCGATAATATCCATATCGATGATCTTGTTGTTGCGAATACCCACTACGCGATTGCCGATGCCGTCGTTTAACAAACGCACCGCTTTATTACCAAACTGCGCAGCCAACATTCTGTCCGCCATCGACGGCGAACCGCCGCGTTGCACGTGTCCGATACACGTAGGACGTACCGAATATTCCGTCACCGATTGCAAACGTTTTGAAAATTCATCTGCGCTCATCACGCCTTCCGCAACTACGATAATGTTCGAATGTTTTCCGTTCGCGCGCGAACGGTTGATACGGGAAACGATTTCGTCCATGTTGAACGAAATTTCGGGCACTACGATAATTTCCGCACCCGACGCAATACCGCTGTACAACGCAATATCACCGCAATGTCTGCCCATAACCTCTACAACGGAAACACGTTCGTGCGAAGTCATTGTATCACGAAGTTTGTTGATGATATCCAAGCAGGTGTTTACCGCCGTATCAAAACCGAGCGTATAATCGGTGTATTCGAGGTCGTTATCGATCGTACCGGGAATACCGATCGTCGGCACGCCGTATTCGCTGAGAACTTTCGCCCCGCGGAACGAACCGTCGCCCCCGATCACGACCAACCCTTCTATGCCGTGCTTTTCCAACGTGTCGAGCGCCTTTTTCTGACCTTCGACCGTCATCATTTCCAAGCATCTTGCCGTTCTTAAACGCGTACCGCCGCACTGCACGATGTTGGATACGCTACGCATTTCCATTTGAATCACGTTGTCGTCGATCAAACCTGCATAGCCGCGTTCAATACCATATACCTCCATACCGAAATAGATTCCCGAACGAACGACCGCACGGAGCGCCGCATTCATCCCCGGCGCGTCGCCGCCACTCGTCAACAAACCAATACGTTTCATTTCTTCTTTTACCTCTGTTCGTTAAATTCTTGCGCTCTCTCTTACGCCCTGACGTTTCCCCGCCTAAGAACTTTTCGTTCGATTGCTAAAAATTTTTCCCTGCCCAACGTTTTCTCGCTGCACATTCCGAAACACACTAATATATTATAGCAAATCTTTTAAAAAAAACAAATCTTTTTCGCGGTTTTTTTCAACTTTTAACTATTTTTTATCAAAATTTATACCAATTTTATCGCATTTTCGGGTAAAAAGCTGGCAAGCTCCGCCATCAGTCCCTTATTCGGGGTAACTTTTTGCGAACACAACATCTTTTTACCGTCCTTGACAAACCACACCATCGTTTCCCCCGAATAGAACGTCAGTGTTTCTAACAGTTCTTCGATATCCTCCTCGTCCAAGGCGGAAACGTTGAGCCAAAGTTTTTTCTCCGCGTCCGTTTTTTGCGGCGGAGGCGGCGCGACGGGCGAAACGGGCTTTGCGTATGCGTTCGTTTCATAACTGCGCGGAGCGTACGTTTCAGGCGACGCTGTCTGCGGCGCTTGCGGTCGATCTTCCTCCAACGTAAATTCGGACATACGGTCTACGATGATCACAGGCAATTTTTCTTCTTCGATACTGATTTTTCCCGACAGCGACACCACTCGATCGACCACGAGGAAATTTTTGATCCGTTCGTACACTTTCGGGAAACACACGCATTCGATCGTACCGTACAAGTCTTCCACGGTGACAAACGCCATGATCGAACCTGTACGCGTTTTCAATTTTTTAAACGCCGAGATCATACCGCCCATGGTGATCTGTTGCCCGTCCGACAGTTCCGTATACGTCTTTTCGCCCGTTTCTTCGTTTTCCGTAAAAGCGTTTAACGCCAAACAAGTAAATGTTTTATCTTTGAAATACGGCAAAAACTTTTCAAAGGGATGTCCGCTGACGTACACGCCCAAAACGGATTTTTCTTTGGATAATTTTTCCATCATTTCGTATTCGGGAATATTCGGATAGCTAACCTCGATGGTTTGTTCTTCCAAAATGCTGCCGAACAGGGAAATTTGCGCGCCTGCTTTTTGTTTATCCCGTGCGCTGACCCGCGTCAACACTTCTTCATATACCGCCGCCACTTGCGCGCGCGCATAACCGAAACAATCGAACGCGCCCGCATAGATCAAGCTTTCCACAATACGCTTATTGACATATTTCGAACAGCGCATTGCAAAATCGGCAAAATCTTTAAACAGACCGTTTTCTTCCCTTTCTTTGATCACGGCGGCGATCGCTTCCTGTCCAACACCGCGAAGCGCGCCCAAGCCGATACGAAGTCCGTTGCCTTCCACCCAAAAAATATCTTTCGAGCGATTGATATCGGGCGGCAATACGTCGATATTCTTTTCCTTCATGTACATGATGTACTTGGCAACTTCTTCGCTTTTATCGATACGGTCGTTTAGGATACCCGCAAGAAATTCTTTGGGATAAAACGCTTTCAAATACGCCGTACGGTAGGTGACGACGGCGTACGCCGTTGCGTGCGATTTGTTAAATGCGTACGAAGCGAAACTCTCCATGTCCCCGAAGATCTTTTCGGCAACGTCCGCAGGGATCCCAAGCGACGCGCAACCCGATATATTTTCTTCCGGCGCGCCGTAAATGAATTTATCTTTTTGTTCCATCAACTCTTTTTTCTTCTTTTTCGCCATGGCGCGGCGCACAAGGTCGGCTTGTCCCAGCGAATACCCTGCGAGTTTTTGGAATATCTGCATAACCTGTTCTTGATACACGATAACGCCGTACGAATTTTTCAAGATCGGTTCGAGGAAAGGCGTATCGTAAACGATTTTTTCGGGATGATGCTTGTTTTCGATGTATTGCGGAATGAAATCCATCGGTCCGGGACGGTACAGAGAGATCCCTGCGATCAAGTCTTCCAAACAAGTGGGTTGAAGTTCTTTCATGAACTTTTTCATACCGCCTTGTTCCAACTGGAACACCGCGTCGGTATCCCCCGACGAGATCAACTGATAAGCCTCCGGCACGTCCAAACCGATTTTATCGAAATCGATATCGATCCCCTTGCCGATCTTAATATATTCGAGTGTGTTCTGTATATCCGTCAGCGTGGTGAGGGCAAGGAAGTCCATTTTCAGCATCCCGACCGCTTCCACTTCTTTCATATCGAACTGTGTAACGATATCTTCGCCGTTTCTGGCAAGAGGCACGTTATCGGCAAGCACTTTGTTGCAAATAACAACGCCTGCGGCGTGTTCCGACGTATTTTTCGGCATTCCTTCCAACTTCAACCCCATATCGACGACGCGGTGAAGTTCGGCGTTCGTTTCATACACTTCGATAAATTCGGGATTGCGTTTTTGCTTTTGTTCGGCAAGCTTTTTCTGCAATTCCAATCGTTTTTCTTCGTTTAATTCAGGATCTTGTAATTGCTTTTCCAATTTCGGAATTTTCAACCCAAGCAATTCGCCGATCGTCGATTTCCCGTCCATCAATTTCGCCACTTTATCCGTTTCCGAATACGGAACGCCCATTACGCGCCCCACGTCCTTGATCACGGCGCGTGAAGCAAGCGTACCGAACGTTACGATCTGCGCTACGTTGGACGGACGGTATTTATCCCGCACGTATTCGATCGTTTCATGACGACGTTTGGTGCAAAAATCCACGTCGAAGTCGGGCATAGATACACGGTCGGGATTGAGGAAACGCTCGAACAGCAGATCGTAGCGAAGCGGATCGACGTCGGTGATCCCGATCGAATACGCAACGATACTGCCTACCCCCGAACCTCGCCCCGGCCCTACGGGAATACCGTGCAAACGCGACCAGTTGATATAATCCCATACGATAAGGAAATAATCGGCAAAGCCCATTTTGATGATGATGCCCAATTCGTATTCGGCGCGCTCTTTAATTTCTTCCGTAATTTCCGCATAACGCTGGGGCAACCCTTCCCACGTCAAACGCGTAAGATAATCGGGCGAAGTAGAGCCGTCGTCGGGCTTGTACAACGGAATCAACGACGTATCTCGGATAGGATCCCCTTTGGGCGTAAGATCGAATACGGGTTCTTCTATCTTATCTGCGATCACGCGCGTGTTGGCGATCGCCTCGGGCGCGTAATGGAAAAGCTCTAACATTTCATCGCCCGATTTCATATAAAATTCGTGCGTGTCGAACTTCATACGCTTGGGGTCGGCAAGCGTTTTTTTCGTTTGGATACAAAGGAGCACGTCGTGCGCTTCCCAATCCTCTTTCTCGATATAATGCACGTCGTTGGTCGCCACAAGCTGAATGTCCAATTCCCGCGCGATTTTGATAAGATCGGGAATCACTTGTTTTTCTTCCATAATGCCGTGATCTTGCAATTCGATATAAAAATCTTCGCCGAAGACTTCTTTCATCTCCGCTGCCCATTTTTTCGCGCCGTCGTAATCGCCCGCCATCAGCAGTTGCGGCATTCTGCCCGCCAAGCACGCAGAAAGGCAGATCACCCCTTCGTAATGCTGTTTGATAAAATCGTAACTGATCCGCGGCTTTCCGTAAAACCCGTCGATATAAGAAAGGGAATCGAGTTTTACGATATTTTTATAACCCGTTTTGTTTTTCGCCAACAATACGATATGTTCGGTTTTTGTGCCGGGACGTTTATCGAAATGATCGTCTGTGGCGTACAGTTCGCATCCAATGATATACTTTATCCCTTTTTTAACACATTCTTCGGCAAAATAAAGGGACGCGTACATATTGCCGTGATCGGTCACTGCGCACGCGTTGATGTTGTTTTTTACCAAATAATCAACGAGATCGTCCACCTTCGCCGCCCCGTCGAGCAAACTGTATTCCGTGTGTAAATGTAAATGTACAAAATCTGTCATAATCTTCCGTTCTTTCGTTTATTTTTCTTCTTCGTCTTTCAATTTTTCCGCTTCCTGCAACAAACGCCGCATACGGTGATTTAAGCAACTCTTGCTTATTTTTAATAAATCGGCAAGTTCTTGCATCGATAATTCTACGTTTTCCGTTCGCGTATTTGCAAGTTGTTGCAACTCCACCCCCAACGTTTCCAAAACACCGTGTTCTTCTAATTTGGCGATCGCAACCACCTGTTTCACCGTTGCTTTCACCGAACGGTCGACGTTGCCCGCCATACAATTCAATTGACGATTGAAATGATTTGCCTCGTCCCGTTTTTCCAAAAACGCGGAAAATTTCTTTAAAGAATGTTCCGCCCCGATCACCGCAAGAAAATCGGAAATCATCTCTTTGCTTTTGATATACACGACGTGCGTATCTTTCCGTTCCGTTTGTTTGACAAGCAACTCGAAATCGGACAGCAATCGGCAAAAATCACGTGCGGTCTTGCCGTCGGGAAACACCACTTCAAGATGATATCCCGTCTTCCCGTTTTCATTCGGCAACATACAGCTGCCGCCGCCTAAAAACGCGCCTTGCACGTAAGCGATCTTTTCCGCCTCGCCTGCGATCAGCGAAGACGCTATCCCCGCTTTCAGCTCGCCCGTGCGTTTCAATAAGCCCGTTTCTTTCAGCACTTCCATTTGCTTTTCTTCCGGGCATTGCAATAATAATTTATCCCGTCCGCTCATACGGTCCATCGTCGCGTGCGTAACGGTGAGCTCCGTTTGAAAGGTTTCGGAAAACATACGCATAAAATATTCGGCAACGTTTTCCGTTTCGCTGACGATGAAAAAATTCGGCGCGCCCTCTTTGATCCCGACGATGCCGCTTGTGCGAAGAAACGCCGACAAAGCGGCTTTACGGCTCTTTTTTCCTACGTCTGCGCCGTCAATACCACGGCTGATGATCTCTTTTTTGATATCTGTCGTAAAACTCATATTTTTCCTTTAAAATCAGCTTTTTACAAGGCTACCGAGCCGTTTACAAATGTTTTTTAAATTCCGCAAAACGGAACACGGGGAATCTGCCGTCGATATTATCGATCCGATCCATCGGAAAGGAAAGACGGCTTAACTGTTCTTCTACGATCTTTTTATCCCCCACTCGATCCGCCGAATGCGCGTCCGAATCGATGATAAACCGAGCCTGCGTCTTTTGTACGATATCGTTTAATTCTTCATCCGTCAAATGGCGTTTTTTAGAATTCAATTCGATATACGTCCCGTAATCGGCAGCGCATTTCGCCACTTCCACCGCATCGGCGGGCGCGCAGAAATTGAGGTGCGTAACGGCGTCGATCGGATTATTTTTGATGGCGTTGATATACGCCTTGGTATTGCGGCGCAACGTGCTGTCGGATGGCTGTTTTCGGAATTTCCGCGAAAGCAGGTTGCCGCAACCGTACATAGACCAATCGCTGAGTTTATCATACCATACGCAAATATGATATCCGCAAAGATATACGTCGAAATTTTCAAAATCCTTGTCGGTGAGATCGGATTTCCCGCTCTCGCCCAAAATATTCGCCTCGATCCCCACCAACACGTCCATGCCGTGTTTTAAGGACGCTTGTTTACATTCTTGGATATACGAAGGCATATCTTTGCGTTTTAAACCGAACGCTACGTGCGTAAAACCGTGATCGGTGATCGCAATTTGTTTCAAACCCTGCAATGCTGCCGCCGCCGCGTTTTCTTCTACCGTGTTTTTGCCGTGTGAATAGGGCGTATGCGTATGATAATCTGCCGTTAAAATCAATGTAGTGTTTCCTTTTCTGTCAA
Organism: Clostridia bacterium; assembly: GCA_017463205.1. GTDB lineage: Bacteria > Bacillota > Clostridia > Christensenellales > Borkfalkiaceae > Scatosoma. The sequence continues at coordinate 2,404 of JAFTPQ010000044.1, read as the reverse complement.
TCCAGATACTGTATTTCTTCTTTTAATTGCACGCCGTATTGCGCAAACACGGCATTTTGAACAATTTTGATCAACCGTTTGATATCGTCCGCTTTTGCCGCTCCGTCGTTGATGATAAAATTGCCGTGTTCTTCCGATACAAACGCGCCGCCAAGCCGCAAACCTTTCAATCCCGCCTTTTCGATCAATTCGCCCGCCGCAAAACCGTCGGGATTCTTAAATATGCAACCCATACTCTTCCCTTTGGGCAAATGCGCGCGCCTTTGTAAAAAACAGCGTATATTTTCGTCGATCGTTTGCTTCTTACTGTCATGCAATTTTAATGTTGCCCCAACAATAACGTCTTTATTCCGCATAAACAGGCTTTTCTTGTACGAATATTCACATTCTGCCTTTTCCAACGTTTGCAATTCGCCTTCACGTACGACCAACACGCTGTCTACGATCTCGGAAATATATACGCCCGCCGCGCCTGCGTTCATATACAACGCGCCCCCGATCGTACAAGGAATTCCCGCCAGAAATTCCGCGCCGCCTTTTTCGGCTTCACGGCAACGGCGTAAAAATGCGCCACTTTGTTCCCCTGCGTATGCAAACGTCTTGTCCCCGAACTTCAAACCGACCAATTTCTTGGTGCAGACAATCGCTTTGTCCGTTCCTCTGTCCGACGGCAAAATATTGGTCATATTGCCAACAACATAATAAGCGCGTTTTTCCTCGTAAAATTGCCGCAACAACGCCGTCAACTGCGCCGCGCTTTGCGGATAAAAAGCTATTTTTGCCTCGCCGCCGACTCCGATCGAACTGTGTTTTGCTAAATCAAACGGCTGCGCCGTAGCGATATCCTGCGTTTGCCGATATTCATTCTCTTTTTCCAAAACAACGCCACCTCTATTGTAACATATTTTTTTCTATTTTGAAAGTATTTCTTCCGCTTTAATAAAAATTTTCACGAAAGAAGTTTCTTTTATTCATATGTTTCGCCTTCGCCCGATATGCGAAAAAAGAGCTTGGACATCATATCCAAGCCCTTTTTATAAGAGGAAATAACTGTAATCGGTGTTCGTTGCTTTACGCTTTATAAATCATTTCGCCGCCGCGAACGGTGAGGATCACGTCGTATTGCGCGTTTAACACCGTGAAATCGGCGCGTTTTCCAACTTTGATACTGCCCGCTTCGTCGTCGATCTTTAACATTCTTGCAGGATTGATGGTTGCGTAATCAACCGCTTGCGTAAACGGCACGCCCACCTTTTCCACCATATTTTGCACCGCACGATTCATACGCAATACACTGCCTGCCAGCGTACCGTCCGCAAGACGGGCTTCCCCGTTCTTTACGTACACGGTTTGACCGCCCAATTCGCTTACGCCGTCGGGGATTCCCTTCGCGCGCATCGCGTCCGTGATCAGCGACAATTTATCAAGCGGTTTGTTCTTTACCAACAAACGCATTGCGGGAACGGATACGTGAATGGTATCCGCGATCAATTCGCAATTTAATTCGTCCAACAACATTGCGCTGCCCACTGTGCCGATCTCACGGTGGTGCAATGCAGTTTGCGCATTGTAGGTATGCGTCACGTTATTCGCGCCCATTTCCACCGCCTTTTCAATATCCGCAAACTTCGCGCCCGTATGCCCGATAGAGGCTACGACGCCGATTTTCGAAAGATGTTGAATAAGTTCTGCCGCGCCGTTCACTTCGGGGGCGAGCGTTACGATACGGATCGCATTGCCGCTTGCTTCGTTGTAAGCGTCAAACGTTGCAATATCCGGCTCTTTCACGTATTCCAACGGTTGTGCACCCTTATGCGCCGCCGCTATAAACGGCCCTTCCAAATGAACGCCCACAACGCGCGCGCCTTCTTTGGAATCGGCTTCGCGATAGACTTTCACCGCTTGCATTGCTTTGGTGATGTTTTCCGCGCTTTGCGTCATCGTCGTCACAAGAAAAGAGGTCGTCCCTTCCGCCGCCACGGTTTTGGCAATGATCGCGATGTCGTCCAACGTTCCGTCCATACCGTCGCTTCCGCCTGCGCCGTGAATGTGCTGATCGATAAAACCAGGCAAAACGATCGCGTCGTCGGGCAATTCGATCACGTCCGCGTTTTTATCTGCGCAACGGCTGATCTTCTCGATCTTTTCATCGAAACATACCGTACATTTTTTTAATCCTTCTCCGTCTACGTAGACGGTTGCACCTTTAAAACATTTCATATGTATTGTTTCCTTTGTCTGTTTCCGTTAGTTTGCATTTGCAGGCAAACTTGCCGCAGCGATACTTTGTCCCACACGACGGTTGTTTTCATCGGGCAAACCGATATCGAGCGTTGCAAATTCGGGATATTCCGCAGCCAACGTTTCTTTGCAAGTAGCCAAAATCACGTCGCCGCCTTTGCCT
>JAFTPQ010000007.1 GCA_017463205.1 Clostridia bacterium | reverse complement strand
GCGCCCTACTGCGAAGCAGTTATGGCAACGCGTGTCGTTGCTCATCTTGTCATACCGAGCGGAGCAATTTATTGCGTAGTCGTGCGGGCAGAGCTTGGCTCTGCGACACTACGAGTTTTTACGAGTATTGTATCTCGTTTTAAATTTAAGCCACTGCCGTCAGGCAAAACTTCACTTGCGAAGCAAACTTCACCATCTATAAGAAAAACTCCAAAAAACTAAGCCGAAGACGTTTCCCTTACGCCCTCGGCTTTGTTTTATAAACACATATAAAAATCTTCGTTTTTTCCTTTTCATTATAATTCTCATAAATTAATCTCCTAGTTTATAAATTTCTTTAGTTAAAATTTTTTCTTCCGCATCATATTCCACAGAATAAACAGATGTAGAGCCAATCATCCTCCACTCTCCTAACAGCAAATCGAAAACAGAAAGCCATTTATATCCTTCAACATAAATTTTACCGTCTCTTTCAACGATTTTCCCTTTAAAGGTGAGAGAATTACTACAATACACCCAAGCCTCATCTCCTTTAATTTCCCAATAAACCTCTGCCTTTATCTTATCTTCCGTATAAATATATCTATCCGTTTTATCCTCGACAGGAAATATATATTCATATTTGCCATCGGGAATCGGTCCTGTTTTTTCACAACTGCAAAAACAACAAAAACATACTACGCTTGCAAAAAACAAAGCTATTGTTTTTACTAATGTTTTCATAATAAATCACCTCTTACATTTAATTTTGAAAGAAAAACACAACAACCCATTGGTCTGCCCCCCTTTTCATATTTTTTCACTTAAATCCTCTCTATCCATACTATAACACACTTGCCATTTTTTGTCAATACCCTTTTTTAAGTTTTCTTCAAAAAACCAAGCCGAAGACGTTTCCCTTACGCCCTCGGCTTTGTTTTATTTATCCGTTTTTAAACACTTGCGTTTTGCCGCATATGCGGTTGCCCGCATCAAACGCTCTTTTCGGCGTTTTTCAATATCTTTTTCAAAAGCACTTGTATCACGATAAACGCAACCGCAAACGTGAGTATCCACGAAATAGGGTAGGATACGAAAACAACTTCCAACGTCGGCGACGACGCAAACGCCGTCCAAAGCCACACGATACGAAAAAGACATGCTCCCACCAACGATATCATCATCGACGTAAACGATCTTCCCAAACCGCGCAATATCCCCGAAGTAACGTCCATCACGCCGCACAGGAAATAGGGCAAAAGAATATAATGGAATCGCGTGATCGCCGCGTACATTGCCAACGCTTCCAAGCTCCCCTCTCCGCCGCTTTTTACACCGTACAACGCCAACAGCGGTTCTCTTAAAATAAACGCCACGCCCGACAACACAACGCCGATCAAAGTAACGATTAAAAAACAACCGTACATAATCCGCTTGATACGTTGCGGCTTCCCCGCGCCTATGTTTTGGCTGGAAACCGTGATCGCGCCTTGATACACCGCGTTCATCGCCGTATACACAAACCCTTCTATATTCGCCGCAGCCGCGTTTCCGTTTACGATGGGATCGTACACTCTGTCCACGGGCGAAAGCGCATTGTTCACCGACACGATGGACGATTGTATCAACACGTTGGAAAGGGAAAACAACGCCCCTTGCACCCCCGCGGGCAATCCGTTTTTTACAATATCTTTAAACGCTTCTTTATCCACGCGCAACTGCCGCCACGAAAAAGTGGTGTAATCTTGATCCCGCCGTAATTTTATCAGCAAGATCGCCATAGACGCTACGTTCGATAACGAAGTGGCGATCGCAACGCCTTCCACCGAAAGCCCCACCGCCAATACAAAGAAAAAGTTCATCCCCACGTTCAGCAAACCCGTACACGCCAGCACGACCAGCGGCGTTTTCGCATCCCCTTTCGCGCGGAAAATCGAAATCAGATAATTGGTCAATGCCAAAAACGGAACGCCGATAAAATAGATCGCCGTGTACGTAGTCGCCAACGTCAACAACGAACCTTGCGCGCCCATATACAGCAAAACGGGCTTTGTGATGATCAATCCGATCGCCATACCGGCAATCCCAAACACCATCGCCATGATCAACGACGTGTGTACGGCTTTTTGCGTGCGCTCTCTGTTTTTTGCGCCGATCTCGCGCGCTACCACCACGTTTGCGCCCACCGAAAACCCGATGAACACATTGACGATCAAATGGATAAACGACCCCGTCATTCCGATCGCCCCTACGGCGTTTTGTTCGGTAGACAAACTCACCACCATCATGTCCGCCGCGTTGTACAGCATTTGCAACAAATTAGTCGCCACAATGGGCAATATAAACCAAATAATTTTTAAAAAGACTCTACCTTCGGTAAAATCAACGTTTGCTTTCACTTTTTGCATATGTTCGCCTCGCGCGTCTTCCTCTTTCGCGCCGTATTCTCTCTACGCCTTTATGCCTGTTTCCGTTTTACGCTTTTAATTGCGCGATCACAGCCGCTCTGTCCGCCGCTTTAAACACCGCGCTGCCCGCAACGATAACGTTTGCGCCCGCCGCCTTGATCTCCTCTACGTTTTCGGGGGTTACGCCGCCGTCTATTTCCAAATCGATGTCCCTGCCGCTCTCGTCGATGATCGCGCGGATCTCCCGCAATTTATCCAGCGCCGACGGAATAAATTTTTGACCGCCAAAGCCGGGAAAAACGCTCATGACCAGCACCATATCGCACATAGCGATTACGTCTTCGATCTTTTCCACAGGCGTATCGGGATTGATCACTGCGCCGCATTTTACGCCCGTCGATTTGATCAAAGAAAGCACTTCTTTCAAATTGTCTTGACACGCTTCCCAATGCACCGTGATGATATCCGCGCCCGCTTTCGCAAAACGTTCGACGTATTTTTCGGGATGTACGATCATCAAGTGACAATCGAGCGGCAGCGTGGTGATTTTGCGAAGATCTTCCACCATTTTGATGCCGAACGTAATATTATTAACAAATATGCCGTCCATCACATCACAATGCACAACGTCCGCGCCGCTACGTTGCAAGGAAAGCACTTCTTCACCCATTTTTGAAAAATCTGCCGACAAAATCGACGGTGCAATTTTAACTGTTTTCATTGATATTCTCCTCTACGGTTTCCGATTTTTTTTCTTGATGAAACACGTGATATTTTAATATAGAAAGGATATTTGCCGCCAACTCGAACGCATACGACAGCGCGGCAAACACGGGCGCGTGGGACACTACGTTGTATAAAATAGCGATCGTTGTCGGCACGGGCATCATAAAACGAACGAGTTTTAAATTGCGAATACGGAAAATAAACGCATACATGACCAACGGCAACAAACATAAAATGTCCACGGGATTCGCCGTTTTTAAAATGCCGTAATTGACGATAAAATACGAAGCGATCGTCGCCGCAGAAAAGATAAACGAGCAAGCCATCGGGGCTTCTTTGCCTTTGCTTTCATAACAATAAAAAGTCAGCGTGCGACAAAATCCGATCGACAATCCCACCATTGCGAAAAATTCCACTGAGAAAAAATAGGACACAATTAAAAATATAACGCACATCAACTGAAAGAATAAATACAGTTTTTTTATCTTCACAAAATAGGAAATAACCACCATCACCATAGCCAGAAAACTGGCTATCAACGCTAACACTTCGTTTTCCATTGTCGTTTACCTTCTTTACGAATTTATCTTCCGTTTCTTTTTTATTTGTCGTTTTCTTCCAAATAACTGGCGCGCAGTTGCCCGCACGCACCGCCGATATCCACGCCGATCTGACGGCGCAGCGTCGCACTCAATCCGCCCTTTTCCAACATACCCAAAAAACGATAGGCGTCTTTATCCGCCAACGCTTTCAGATCCCGTTCTTTCACTTCGTTCAAGCGGATCAAATTCACGTGACAGGGCTTGCCTTTCAGCAATTCGATCAAGGCTTTCGCGTGCGTTTCGTCGCAGTTTTCCCCTTCGATCAAGGTATACTCGAAATAATACCGTCTGCCTGTCTTTTTGAAATAATACTCGCACGCTTTTAATATTTCTTCAATTTTATACGCTTTGGCAACAGGCATTGTCCGCGCCCGCGAAACGTCGTCCGTTGCATGTAACGACACCGTTAAATTTAAAGGGATTCCCTCGTCCGCCAAGCGGTACATCTTCGGTACGATGCCACAGGTGGATAAGGAAATGTTGCGCGCGCTGATACACACGCCTCCGTCCGCCGTTACGTTCTGCAAAAACCGCAACACTTCGTCGTAATTATCCAGCGGTTCGCCGCTGCCCATCAATACAACGTTGGTGACGGCGCGCGCTTCTTTGCCCTGCCCCAAAACGTCCTTTTTATGCAAGGCGTTGACGATAAGAATTTGGCAAAGGATCTCCCCTGCGGTGAGGTTTCTGATCAAACCGTTTAACGTCGAAGCGCAAAATTTACAACCCATACGGCATCCCACTTGCGTAGAAACGCATTGTGTAAAGCCGTATTTATATTTCATCAACACCCCTTCCACCAAATTTCCGTCGGCATATTCGAATAAATATTTTTCCGTTCCGTCGGCAGAACGATAGGTTTCCTTTATGGCTACGGGAAGGTCTTCGTATTCCTCGCAAAGCCGTTCTTTAAACGCCTTCGACAAAGAGGAAATTTGGCTGATCGCCTTCCCTTGCATCAGTCCTTCGTACAGTTGTTTCGCACGGAATTTTTTTTCACCGAGAGAAAGGATCAACGTTTCCAATTCCGCATACGACAGATCTTGTATAATTTTTTTCATAACGCCTTCACCCGTTTTTCCGTGCCAATTTCGCCACGTAAAATCCTGCGCCGTAGGCGGTATCCGGCAAAAATTGCAAGCCGTATTTCTTCTTTTCGTGCGCCAACGGGCTGTTGAGTTCTACCGCCTCGTATTCGGGGTGCACCTTTAAAAAAGCTCCCACTGTCCCGTCGTTTTCGCTTTCAAACAACGAACAGGTGGAATAATACAGCGCGCCGCCTTTTTTTACGTATTGCGACACCGTCGCCAAAATATTGCTTTGCGTCTGTTTCAACGCCGCAAAATCGCCTTCTTTCCGAAACAGTTTGATATCGGGATTTTCGCTGACCGTACCGTATCCCGAACAAGGCGCGTCACACAACACCGCGTCGAATTTTTCAAGGTATCTCTCGTCCAACTCCGCGCTGTTTTTTTGCATTTCCGTCACGTTTTCCACGCCCATACGCCGTTTATATTGCCCGATCAAGCCCACACGGTGTTCGTGCAATTCAAACGCCGTCACCTGTTTACACTTCTTCGCCAACAGCACCGATTTCCCGCCCGGAGCGGCGCAACAGTCCAACAGTTGCTCGCACCCGTCCACGCAATCGCAAATGGCAATACTTCCCACCGATTGAAAGGTGTACGCGCCTTCGTCAAACCCCTCGTCGCGGACAAAATTTTCAAAGATATAATTGTGCGAAAACGGCGTTTGGATATGCGGTTTTTGCAGATAGTTTTCCTCGCCTTTTTCAAAACGAACGGATACGCCTGCCGACTTCGCCGCCGCAATCGTTTCCGCCCGTTGACCGTATTCCTTTTTCAACCAACGATAGGCAAACAAAGGATAGGAAAGGCGTATGGCAACTCCCTCGTCCCCCTTGGGCAACGCGTTGTCCACCTCCGTTTTATCAAACCGCCGCAAAAACGCATTGACAAAACCGCTGACGCCCCCTTTCCCCAATTTTTTACACAGCGTCACCGCGCAATCCGTCACCATATACCGCTTTTTATCCATATACAGCAACATATACAACGAAATTTTCAACAAGATCCGCACCGCCGATTTGGGCGCTTTCGGGGCGTAATGTCGAATACAAAAATCGAAATATCCGTCGTTTTCCAACACTCCGTACACAATTTTTACCGTACGGGAACGGTATTGTTCTTCGATATACGTATCCGCGATCGCCTGTTTTACGTGCGCACCGTCCGAATAGATTTTTGTTAAAATCAAAAAGGGATCGTATACAGGATTACTTAACATGAAAACACCTGTCCCCTTTGCGCTTTTCTGCCGTTGACAAAATCGCCGCCGCTGATGCGCTTTCCGCCCGCCGCCTGCACTTCCGTCAACTTCACCGCGCCGTCTTTACATTTGACAAGCACCCCCCGTTTGGGCTTGTCCGACAACACTTCGCCCATCTGTGCGCTTTCCGCCGCCTCGTTTTCTTCTTCCGTCAACACCGCCTTTTCCGCGCGGTATACGTTGATCTTATTGCCGTGTAACTCCGTGTATGCAATGGGCGCAGGGTTCATACCGCGCACCAGATCGACGATCTCCGTTTGCGTTTTTGAAAAATCGATTTTTGCGTGTTCTTTATTGATCTTCCGCACAACGTTTACGCCGCTTTCTTCTTGCGGCGTCAACGTGTATTCGTTTGTTTCCAACATTTTCAAGGCTTTGACGATCAATTCCGCGCCGATACGGGAAAGTCTTTCAGACAATTCGCCGTACGTTTCCATTTCGTCGATCGGCGTCTTTTCCACGCACAACACGTCGCCGCAATCCAGTCCCAGCTCCGTTTTCATAATCGACACGCCCGTTTCCGTTTCGCCGTTTAAAATACAGCTTTGAATGGGCGACGCGCCGCGATATTGCGGCAACAACCCCGCGTGAATGTTCCAAACGCCTCTTGGAAAGCTATCCAGCACCGCCTGCGTCAATATTTGTCCGTATGCGCACGTCACCAAAATATCGCCACCCAGCGCATTCACAGCCGCCACGTCCTCACGAATCTTTTCGGGTTGTAATACGGGAATTTGATATTGTTCCGCCAACACTTTTACGGGCGGAGGAGTCAAAATCCCCTTTCTGCCCTGCGGTTTGTCCGTTTGCGTGATCACACCGACCACGTTAAATCCGTTGTCTATGATATTTTGTAACGGCGCAACCGCAAAATCGGGTGTACCGGCAAAGACGATTTTCATATATAAAATCTCCGTTTTTTAGGTTAAGTTTTTTGCCTATGGCAAAAATTTCACTGCGCATTTTCGCAACTCCACTTGCCGAAAGGCAAACTTCACTTCAACTACTCTTTTACGCTTTCTCCACGTGCGTCGCTTTATCAATATACAGCACGCCGTCTAAATGATCGAGTTCGTGACAGATCGCGCGCGCAAAAAAGCCTTTTGCTTTTAAAACGTGCTTTTCTCCGTTTCTGTCTTGATAGACAAGCGTCACTTTCATCGGACGGGATACAACGCCGCTTTTTCCGCGGACGGATAAACAACCTTCCCAGCCCGTCTGTTCCCCTTTTTGCGCCGTGATGACCGGATTGATAAATTCAAAATATCCCTCCTCCACGTCCACGACCACCGCGCGGCGAAGAATACCCACTTGCGGCGCGGCAAGCCCTGCGCCTTCTTCTTTTTTCACCGTATCCTTCATATCGTCGAGCAGCGTCCACAATTTTTCGTCAAACGCTTCCACTTCAAAACATCTTTGTCTTAATACTTCATCGCCTACTTGCACGACGTTTCTAATCGCCATTGTCTTTTTTCTCCTTGTTCTCAGTTAATCTTCTTACGTTATTTCTTCAACTCAAATTGGTGGGATTTTCTTCCACGCTTACCAATGCGTCGCGATTGCGAGCCTCTGCGCACGCCGCGTAAATATCGGGCAAAATGCTCGTATCCGACAACCGCATCAACACTTGATATCGAAATTTGTTTTGTATCCGCTTGATCGGGGCGCGCATTTTGTTGAAAAACAAAAACTTGTCGGGATTGTCCGTGTACAGCTTTTCCAACGCAAAGTATACGTCCCGCAATGCCTCAACGCATTTTTTATCCTCTTCCCCCGTCACCAACACCCGCACGATTTTGGCAAAGGGCGGAAACATCATCGCCGCGCGTAACGACACTTCGTTGTCGTAAAACCCTTGATAATCGTACGACGTCGCAAACCGTAACACTTCGTTTTCCGGATCGAACGTCTGCAACACCACTTTCCCTTTTTCTTCCGCTCGTCCGCTTCTGCCCGCAACCTGCGTCAACAACTGAAAAGTCCGTTCTCCGCTTCGGTAATCGGAAAAATGCAAACTCATATCCGCGTCCAAGATCCCAACCAACGTTACGGCGGGGAAATCGTGTCCCTTAGCGATCATTTGCGTTCCCACCAAAATATCCGCCTTTTTCTCCGCAAACGTTTTTAAAATTTTATAATGTCCTTCCTTGCCGCTGGTCGTGTCGTTGTCCATACGCAAGATCCGCGCCGACGGATACAGTTTTTGCAGATCCGCCGCTATACGTTGTGTCCCCGTCCCTGCGTACGTCAATTTTCTTCCGCCGCAATCGGGACACGCCGACAGCATATTGTATTTCATACCGCAATAATGGCATTTTAAACAGTTTTCGTCGCGGTGATAAGTGAGCGAAACGTCGCAAGCCTCACATTTGGCAACGTAACCGCATTCTTTGCAGATCACCGTTTGCGAATAGCCCCGCCGATTTAAAAACAGGATCGCCTGATTGCCTTCTTGCAGGCATTTTTCCAATTCCTCTTTTAACACGCCCGAAAATGCCGAATTATTCCCCCTGCGCACTTCCCGACGCATATCCGCAATCGTGATTTCCGGCAACGGTTTTTGATTGATCCGTTTGGTCAATCGAATGAGGGAAAATTCCCCTTCCGTCGCCCGTTTATACGTTTCCACCGACGGCGTTGCGCTGCCAAGCACCAATTTGCAAGCGTTGCGTTTCGCGCGCAACAACGCTACGTCAAACGTGTTGTAGCGGGGCGCGGATTCGCTGGAATAACTGGAATCGTGTTCCTCGTCGATGATGATCACGCCCAAATTTTCCAACGGAGAAAAGATAGCGCTGCGCGCGCCGATGGCAATTTTCGCCTCTCCCGTCCTAAGCCGCCACCATTCGTCAAACCGTTCGCCCGCAGACAAACCGCTGTGCAAAATTGCCGCCTGCTTGCCAAACCTTGCCCGCAGTTGCGACAACATTTGCGGCGTCAACGAAATTTCGGGAACAAGAAATATCGAACTCTTTCCCTCTTGCAAACATTTTGCGATCAACGTCAAATAAATTTCCGTTTTTCCGCTGCCCGTCACGCCGTGCAACAGTTGTACGGTGCGTTCGTCTTCGCAAATCGTTTTTACGGCGCGCTGTTGATCGGGAGTCAACGTGCGCTCGGCTTTTTCCGCCGTCACCGTCTTGTACGGATCGCGCAAAATCTGCTCTTTCGTAATGCGGACGTACCCTTTCTTTTCCAACGCCGCAACACCGCCCGGATAAACGTTGTTGAGATAGGCGCAATCGGTTTTTCCGTTCTCCTCCAAATATGTCGCCGCCCCAAACTGATTTTTCGCCGTTTTCGACAACTTCATTTCCGCAACGGGCGTTGTCAGCTCCGCATAATTGCGCAACAACTCCCGCACTTTTCCCGTCCGCATTTCCGAAGGTAAAAACAACCGCAACGTCAGAGCTTTCGGCACGCGATACCGCGCCGTCAATTTTTCCGCCAACGCCAAACATTCGGCATTTAACGCGGGAAGTTCGTCGGGGCAGGAAAACACTTTTTTCAGTTTTTCGGACGGCACATCGGACGTTTCCTTTATGCGCATCACAAATCCCGGCACTGTTTTTCCGCCAAAAGGCGCGCGAACACGGCTGCCGACCACGATATCGTCGTCGCAGAGATAATCGTATATTCTGTCCGTTTCGCTTGCCGCGATATCCACGATCACTTCCGCAATCATCTTCGCGCCCTCCTTTACGGTTTTCCGCCGTTGCTTATCCAAATGCGTTTCCTACTCTGTTCGATGAAAAATTGCCTCAGACAACGCCGAGGCAACCCTTTCTCAGTCTTTCGCGATCACAACTTTGCCATCGGCAATATCTTTGCATGCCGACAACAATTCTTTGTCTTTTCCCGTCGAATCGTGTACGCCCAAATTGCGTTCCGTTTCGATGATCTGACGGGCGCGCTTTGCCGCGATCGTGCACAATGCATAACGGCTGATCGGATCTTCCTCCGTGCCGAGTTTTCTGATCATTACGTCTACAGAAGGTTCGTTAATCATATTTTTGTTCTCCTTTATCGAGTATTTTTTCTTTTATTTACAGCGCAACGCCTTGTTGGGCGCACAGCCTTATTTGTCAATAATCGCCAGCAATTCCGCAATCGCCGTTTCCAGATCGTCGTTGACGATCACGTAATCGTACAAATCTTTTTTCGACAGTTCGTATTCCAAACGCGAAAGGCGATTTTCAATTTCCTCTTTGCCTTCCGTGTTCCGTCCGACCAACCGCGCGCGCAATTCTTCCACAGAGGGGGGGACGATCATCACCAAAATACATTCGGGCATACTCGCTTTCGCTTTCAACGCGCCGTCCACTTCGATCTCCAAGATAACGTGTTTGGTTTGCAAACTCTTTTCCACAAACGATTTGGGCGTACCGTAGCGGTTTTCAAAATGCGCGTTGTATTCTAAAAAATCGTTTTCGTCGATGCGGCGTTGAAATTCTTCCTGCGAAAGAAAGAAATAATGTTTCCCGTCCACTTCGCCCGGGCGCGGAGCGCGCGTCGTACACGACACCGATTCGACCACGTCCGCCCGACGGGATATCAACGTTTTTACGATCGTGCCTTTTCCTACGCCCGAAGGCCCGGATACAGCGATCAGTTTTCCTTTCATATACTTCCGTTCTCCCTTCGTGTTATTCTAAATTTTGCACTTGCTCGCGAATCTTTTCTATCTCGTTTTTCAATGCCAACCCGATCCGCGTGATCGCTACGTCGTTGCTCTTTGAACAAGTGGTGTTCGCCTCGCGGTTAAATTCTTGCACCAAGAAATCGAGTTTTCTCCCCACGACCCCTTCTTCGCAAATACTTCTAAACTGTTCGATATGACTGCGCAAGCGGGTGAGTTCTTCGTCGATATTCGTTCTGTCGGCAAACACCGCCACTTCGGAAAGCAATCTGCCCTCGTCCACGGGCGCGTCGGCAAGATATTCGCGTACCCGCGTTTCCAACTTTTCGCGATATTCTGCGGCAAGTTGCGGAGCGCGTTGCGTCACTTCGCCCACCAAACTTTCGATGGTATCCATACGCGACAGCATATCCGTTTTCAATTTTTCCCCTTCGATCAAGCGCATTTCGTTCAGTTTATCCAACGCCGTATTCAACGCCGTCGATAATGCGTTTGTCAATTCGTCGTCAAGAGAAACGCTGTCTTCTTGTTTTAAAACTTCGGGATAGCGCAACACAGACGAAAGCGTTACGTCGTCGGTCAGTTCGGGGAAAGCGTTTTTAAGCGCTTTTGCCGCCGCCACGTACGAGGCAGCCAACGCCATATCGGTCGTCAATGCCGTAGGGCGTTCGCGCTTGTCTTTGAGGGAAACGAACACGTCTGCATGACCGCGCGTTAATTTTTTACGGACGGTGTTTCTGATGACGTCTTCATACGCCGCAAAAATGCGCGGCGCTTTGATCGACACGTCTAAATAACGGTTGTTCACCGTTTTTATTTCGCAAGTCAGTTCGATACCGCCCTCGCTGTATTCGCCTTTTCCATACCCCGTCATGCTCAGCATAGGTGTTTTCCTCGTTGGTTTTTTCTCGTCTTTTTTTATACCCCGATTTTTTGGGTTCATAACATTATAACAGAAATTTTTTAAAATTTCAAGTAATATTGCTCTTTTTTTATAAAAAAAGAGAAAAGCGGAAAATTTCTTCCGCTTTTCGATAAATTGTTGATTGAGTTTACCTACTTTGCCAATTGACTTGAGCATATGTATACGATAAATATTCAGCCGCTTTTGCCGTATCTGCCAAATCGGCACTTGAAATCGGATTATAATTAGTCCATAAAACGCCATAGGTTGTATAGTTCCATCCACTGGTGTTTTTAAACGTAACACTTGTTAAATTACAAGCATAGAAAGTATATTTATTAATATATACTACGCCTGTTCCTATTGTGACATTTGCTAAAGCACTGCAAGAATTAAACGCGCCATCCCTAATCGTAACAACACTGTCGGGAATATCAATACTTTCCAAACTGCTACAGCCATAAAACATTTCATATCCAAGAAACGTTGCGCCGTCTTTAATGGTTACGTTTTGCAACTTTGTACAGTTTCTGAAAACAGAACCGTCCATTTCTGTGATACCTTTTCCGATTTTTACATCGACCAATTCAGTACAATTAGAGAAAACCCACTCTCCTAAAAATGTTATATGATCGCCAAGTTCGATGCTCTTGACGCTGTCACATCCACTAAATACATTTGCTTTAATTTGCGTCACTGTATCAGGAATTATTAAATTCGTCACTAATGTATCATTAATAAACAAATTTTTTGCATAATGCAAAGGATTTTCATAAATACTTCCAAAAGATATATTACACCACGCCGCTAAGTCTGTAATATATACCCCTTCTAAATTGTCACATCCGGAAAATGCACGATACCCCATTGACGTAATACCGTTCCCGATTTTTATGCTTGTCAAACTGCTACAATTTCCAAATGCATATTCCCCAATCACCGTTACACTGTCAGGAATTTCTACACTTAACAAACTGCTACAACCATAAAATGCATACCCCTCAATACTCTCGACTGTGTAGATTTTTACACTTTCCAAACTGCTACATTCAAAAAACGCTCTCCATATAATTTTTGTAGCGGAAGTAATCGCTACGGATTTTAATGAAGTGGGAACATAAGAAGAATTGTTTTCATTTTTAGAAGCACCAAAAATATAACCAAAATAATAAGTATTATTGTCTCCGCTTTTTGTTCCGCCCACAAAAGGCAACGTTGCGCTTTCTAAACCGTTACATCCATAAAATGCACAATATCCAATTTGTGTAACACTCTCCGGAACTATTACACTTTTTAAACTGCTGCAGCCTGAAAATGCATAAGTTGCAATTTGTTTAACGCCGTTAGGAATTTCCAAACTTTTTAAACTACTGCAACCATAAAAGGTATATTGGCCAATAAGTGTAACATTATCGGGAATATCTATATTTTCTAAACTGCTACAGCCTGAAAATGCATATTCTCCAATCGTTGTAACAGTATCAGGAATACCTATACTTTTTAAACTGTTACAATTAGAAAATGCAGATTCCCCAATCGTTGTAACGCCGTCGCCGATTGTTACGCTTTCTAAACTGCATCCGTAAAATGCACGATAACCAATTTCTGTAACATTATCAGAAATATCTATACTTTTTAAACTACCGCAACCAGAAAATGTACTTCCATTAATTGATGTAACCTTGTCGGGAATATCTATATTTTCCAAACTACTACAGTATTCAAACGCACCATAACCAATCTCTGTAACATTATCAGGGATATCTATGCTTTTTAAACTATTACAATTAGAAAATGCATATTCTCCAATCGTTGTAACAGTATCAGGAATATCTATACTTTTTAAACTGTTACAACCCTGAAACGCGTCGCGGCTGATGGCTGTAATACTGTTGGGTAAGGTGACTTTTATCAAGTTTTCACACTCTGCAAACATACGATAACCCATTTCTGTTATCGCTTCGCCGCCAATTTCTTCGGGAACGGTCAATTCGGATAACGTCTTTGCATAATTGCTGAGATGCCACCCCTGCTTCTCCTCCCGATCATGTGCAACAGAGGAGTAGCCATAACGAAAATAACATTCCCAAACAGCCGTCAACGTAATATCGCCGTAATTGCCGTCTTCAATGCCCGTCACGGTTTCCCCATCCAGTTGCCATTCTTTAAAAGAATAATATTCGGGCGCAGTAGTAGGCGCAAGCAATTGCGGAATGCCGCTTTCGATCGTGTACGTCATCGGATTATCGTTATCATTCGTTTGCCCGTCTAACTGATACGTCACTTGATAAGCGATTGGCGTCCAAGACGCGTTGATAACCGTGTCTTCAATGATCGGCACTGCAAAATCGTAATCCCATTTTTCAAACGCATAACCCTCTCTTTCAGGCGTTGTCGGCTGCACCGCAAGCGAGTCTTCTTCCACTTGTTGCGTGTCCCCCCACACATAACCGTATAAGTAAAATTCCACGTCATATACGGGACGACGGCGAATCGTTACTGTGTACACCTTTTGGGGTTCGCCCTCGACAAACTCCGTCATATACACAACGTTGTCCCCTTCTTCCAACATAATCGTTTTCGTCGTTGCCGGCAACAAACCCATCATATCATAACTGATCGTAAACGTCACGTCATCTTTCACCGTCACTTCTTCAATAAACGAAAAAGATTCTGTATCATTTGACACTTTTCCAAACACGTTTTCTCCGTTTACCGTCAACGTGTTAAACGTTGTGCCGATTTCCGTCTTGCCGCCGCCTGACGACGTACTGTTTGACGAGTCTTTTTTCGAGCCATTGTTCGGACAAGCCACCAATACGATCAACAACGTCAACACCAACACGCCCGCCAACGCAATCGATGCGATTTTCACCAGCTTCTTGTTTGCCCACAGCGCCAAAAGTTTCTCTTTTAAGGATTGTTCGCCCTCTTTCTTTTCCATAAAAAACCTACCTTGCATAAATTTATTTTTTAGAACTATATTTCTAAACATTTTTTATTTTATCAGAATTATAGTTTTATGTCAACTATTTTTAGAAAGAAAGTTCTAAAATATAAATATGGGATTTTCGGAAAATTTGAAAGAATTGCTTAAAGAACATAATATCACGCAAAGCCGTTTGGCTGTTGCCATCGGTTTTTCACAACGCGCTGTTTCCAAATGGATCAATGCTCAAGCCGAGCCAACGGAAACGGCGATTGTTGCTTGCGCGCAATTTTTCGATATTTCCACGGACGAAATTTTGGGTATGCACGAAAAATCCGTTGCGGATACGTTGAAAACTTCCTTTTCCAACGAGGAAAACGAGTTGCTGAAATTATACCGCAAATCTTCCGATTTTGAAAAGGCTCGCATTTTGGCTTACGCCGAATTTGTCTGCAACGAACCGAATAAATGATAACGTCTAACGCTTAATCATTCGTAAATATTGTCATCATTACGGAATGGTTTTCATTCCTTTGTTATGATGCTCCGTTGGCGATTTACAATGCTCCGTCATGGAGAGGCGCGTCTGCAAAACGGCGATCTCGTTTTTGCTTTTTATGATGAGTACACTCGACTACGCAATAAATTGCTCCGCTCGGTATGACATTGAGATAGATTTCACTCCCTTGGGACGCTCGCAGGCTCGCTATTCCGTCACTTCGTTCCTTACGGTATGACCAACGTTCCGCTTGACCTTGTCTTTCTATCTTTCTTTATCGATATTAATAACCTTATCGTTTCCCAACAGGAAGTCAAGAAACTCAGTTTCTTGTCAGGGTGCAGGGGCGGAAGCCCTTGCGAAGTCAAGCCCCCATTAAGCAACCGACAGGTTGCGCCACTACTGCGAATCAGCTAGGGCAACGCCTGTCGTTGCCCGTTATAAATTCCGGCCACAACTTTGCCGCAAGGCAAAACTTCACTTGACGTTTGTCAAACTTCACTTGTCGTCAGACAAATTTCACTTGACTTTTGTCAAACTTCACCCTTTTAGCCCTACACGAAATATCAAAACAAGCGTTTAAGGAAATTTTCTCGCCTCAAACGCTTGTTTTTTATGGTTTCTATTCAATTTTTGCTTTACAAAACCGTAAAATCAGTTATTTTCCAACATTTGTTTAAACATTGCCTCGTCTATGATCTTTATTCCCAATTTTTGCGCTTTTTCCAGTTTGCTTCCAGCCTCCGCGCCCGCCAATACCAACGTCGTTTTCGTTGTCACCGACGATTGACATACGCCGCCGCGTTCTTCAATCATTTTTTGCGCTTCACTGCGCTTAAAATCGTTTAACGTGCCTGTCAGCACCACCGATTCGCCCGAAAAAATCCCCTCTTTCTTCTCGTCCGACCAAACGGGCGCAACGCCTGCCTCCGTCAGCGCGGAAAGTTCGGCAAGATTTTCTTCGTCTTGGAAATATTCGACGATCGCACGCGCCGTAATCTCGCCTACGTTTTCCATTTCCACCAACTGTTCCACGGTCGCTTTTTGCAGATTTTCGATATTTTTGAACCGAGCCGCTAAATCTTTCGCCGCGACCCTGCCTACCCCCTCCACGCCGATCGCGTAAATGAACGCGTCCACGGTAGGGGTCTTGCTTTTTTCGATCGCCGTCAGCAAATTGTTGATTTTTTTCTCTTTAAACCCGTCCAACTGCGCCAAATCGTCCGCCGTCAACGCGTACAGATCGGAAAAACTTTTCACGCCCTTTCTTTCCACCAACTGCAATGCAGTGCTTTCGGAAAATCCGTCGATATTCATGGCGTTTTTGCCGGCATAATGATCGAGTTTCGCCACGATCCGCGGCACACACAAACGGTTGGGGCAGAACAAATGCGCCCCCACTTCGTTCACTTGCGAACCGCACGCAGGACAAACGCAAGGTTTTTCAATCGTTCGGCTGGTTTCAAAATGTTCGGTCGTACCCAAAATTTCGGGAATAACTTCGTTAGAACGGCGAACCAGCACGCGCGAACCGATCTTTACGTTTTTACGCAAAATATCCCCGTAATTGTTCAACGTTGCGCGCGATACGGTTGCTCCGCCCAGCTCCACGGGTTCGAGTAGCGCAAGCGGCGTCAATTTGCCTGTTCTGCCCACCTGCCAAACGACGTCTTTTAACAGCGTCGTCACTTCTTCCGCTTCAAATTTATACGCCATCGCCCAACGGGGGAATTTATCCGTATAGCCCATTTCTTCCCGCGCCGTCGCGTCGTTTACTTTGATCACAGCCCCGTCCGTCAAAACGTCGATGGTGCGGCGTTCTTGTTCGATCTCCGCAATTGCCGCCGCAACCTCCTCGCCACCGTTGCAAATTCGGAAATACGGGAACACCTTAAATCCCTCTTTCACAAGGAAGTCGTGTGCGTTCGTTTGAGACATGGGTGCGCCGTCCGAGGTATAATTGACGTCGTAGAAGTAGATTTCGGGACGACGGGTTTCGGTGATTTTAGGATCGAGATTACGAATCGCGCCCGCCACTGCGTTACGGGCGTTTTTCAAAGGTTCTGCCGCGGTTTTGTTGTATGCGTCCAGCACGGACAAACGGATGACCGCCTCGCCGCGCACTTCCAACGTGCCTTGATAGGCGATTTTTAACGGAAACGATTTGATCGTCAACACCTGCGCCGTCACGTCTTCACCGACAACGCCGTTGCCGCGCGTCGTGGCGCGAACAAACCGACCTTTGTCGTACGTTAAACACACCGTCAAACCGTCGAATTTATATTCCACCGTATATTGCTGTTGCCCTACCGCTTTTTCCACGCGCGTGACGAAGGCGTTTAATTCTTCCGCTGTCACCGATTTGTCCAAACTGAACAAACGCGCGATATGGGTGTGCTTTTCAAACCCTTTAATGGGTTCGCCGCCAACGCGACGGGTGGGGCTGTCGGGCAAAACGACGCCCGTTTCTTCCTCTATACGCCGCAATTCGTCATACAAGGCGTCGTATTCTTTATCCGACACCGTCGGGTTGTCCAATACGTAATATTCATACGCCCATTTGTTGAGGATATCCACCAATTCTCTCTGTCTATCTTTCATGTTTTTCTCCTGTTATCCCGCCAAAAAGCCAAATTCTACCGATACTTCGCCTTTTTTGCTTTTTTATAACACCGTCAACGGCGCAAGGGAAGCGGATAATTGTTTGATCCCCACACCTTCAAAAGCAATGTCCACGATCATATTATTGCCTGTTCCGCGGACGTTGACGATCGTCCCCGAACCGAACTTCGGATGACTGACTTTTTTCCCGATCGTAAATACGCTGAGGTCTTTTCCGCCGCCCGTCGGTTTGGGCTGTGAAGTCCCTCTGCTGATACCGCCGTACGTGAAACCGCCCGCGCTTTTGCTTGCCGTCGATCTGCCGTACGCCGTCGAACTGCCGTAAGACGAACCGCCGTTCCACTTCGAACGGGTGACGTCGGAATTGCTCCGTGACGGATCCACGTACGTTTTACCGTAAGACGAGCCGTAACCGCCGCCGAAACTGTTGCGTTTTCCGCCGAAATCGTCGTTCGTCTCATACCTGCCCCCCACGTACGACGAATTTCCATAACTTTCGGGATCGTCATAATCGCCGTATCCCATTGGTAAACGACGGGCTTCTTTGGGCAATTCGATCACGGAAGACAATTCTTTTAAAAATTGCGAACGGGCAGTCGGTTCGCGTTTGCCGTATAAATAACGGCTTTTGCTGCGTGTTAAATACAACCGTTCTTTCGCTCGGGTGATCGCAACGTACATCAAACGGCGTTCTTCTTCCATATCGTCGTCATTGTCCATCGCACGGGAAACAGGCAAAATATTGTCCTCCAAACCGCAGATGAACACGCATTTAAATTCTAACCCCTTCACCGAATGTACCGTGGCAAGCGTAACGTAATCGCCGTCGTCCATATCGTCCGTATCCGACGAAAGCGTTACTTGATTGAGATAATCGGTAAGCGTTGCGCCTTCGTTTAAACGGCTGTACTCCTCGACGGAATTGATAAATTCTTCGATATTGGCGCGTTTGTTGATGCTTTCGTCCGAATCGTCCGCGTACGCTTCGCGCATATGCGTGTCTTCGATGATTTTTTTCACCAAATCGTTGACGGGCATATCTTGGCTGTCGATGATCCAATTTTTTACCAGATCGCGGAACCCCACCAATTTTTCCCGCGTTGCGCCCGTAAAACCGATCTCGTCCAGATCTAACAGCGCATCATACACCGACAGTTCGGTGTCGGCGGCATATCTTTGTAACGCTTCCACCGTTTTTGCCCCGATTCCGCGTTTGGGGAAATTGATGATGCGGATCGCCGCTTCGCTGTCAAACGGATTGTTGATCAAACGCAAATATGCAAGCAGGTCTTTTATTTCCTTTCTTTCAAAGAATTTAAAGCCTCCAAACACTTTGTAGGGAATACCGTCGCCCGTAAACTCTTGTTCGAACGAGCGGGTGAGGGCGTTTAAACGCATTAAAATGGCAAAATCGGAAAATTTATATCCCTGCCGCATCAAGCCTGCGATGGCTTGCGCGATATATCGCGCTTCGCCGCTTTCCTCTTCTGCCTCGTACACCTTCGCAGGATCCCCCTCGCCGTTTTCCGTCCACAACGTTTTGTCCTTCCTGTGTCCGTTGTTTTTGATCACCGTGTTGGCAAGTTTTAAAATATGTTTCGTCGAACGGTAATTTCGCTCTAATTTAAACACTTTGGCATTGGAAAAATCCTTTTCAAAATGCAGGATATTTTCAATCTTCGCGCCGCGCCAACCGTAAATCGACTGATCGTCGTCGCCAACGGCGAATAAATTGCCGTGAACCGAAGAAAGATATCGAACGATCTCGTATTGAACGGCATTGGTGTCTTGAAACTCGTCCACGAGGATATAACGGAATCTGCCGCCAAGATATTCTCTGGCGGTTTCGTTGTTTTTCAAAAGCAAGCTAGTTTCGTTTAACCGATCGTCGAAATCGAGCGCGTTATTTTCCCGCAAATGCTTTTGGTAGCGGTGATATACTTTGATAATTTCGTCGATCCGATATTCCCCGGCGTATTCCTCGGCGTATCGTTCGGGATCGAAGCCCAACATTTTCGCGTTGCCGATATGATATTTCACCGTTTTTAATAATTTTTCATCGTCAAAATCACATTCTTGAAAAGATTTTTTGATGATGTTATTGCGTTCGGTTTCGCTGTAAATGGAAAAGTTGGACGTGATGCCAACGTCGTCGGCATACATCCGCAAAATACGCACGCACATACTGTGGATCGTACACACCCAAGAACGGGAAACGTCTACGATTTGCGAAAGACGTTCTTTCATTTCATTGGCGGCTTTGTTTGTGAACGTGATGGCGAGGATCGCCTCCGCCGGCACGCCTTTTTCTTCTACTAAATAGGCGATACGCGACGTAAGTACGCGCGTTTTTCCGCTGCCTGCGCCCGCAAGCACCAACACCGGTCCTTCCGTTTGCAACACGGGTTTGATCTGTTCGTCGTTTAATTTTTCTAAAAGTTGGTTGGTCTGCATCATAACGTATCTATTATACCATATTTACAACTTTTTGGCAAGTATCTTATTTGTCGATTTTCCATATACTTGCAGTGAAATTTACGCACGTGGCAATACGAACGGTTTTTTTCCACATTCGATTTATTGTTTATCTTTTCTTCTTTTAAAATAGCAACGAGCCTGCCGTGAACGCATACATGGTAGGCTCGTTTTGTGATTTTTGAAAGGTTAAGACTCCAACGCCAATGTTCCGCAAGCGTTCCGCTTGACCTTGACTTTCTATCCCTCGTTATCGCAAGCGTTCCGCTTGACCTTGACTTTTCTATCTTTCGGTATCGATATTAATAACCACATCGCCGTTTTAATATTCCCTCAACTTTGCCGTCAGGCAAAACTTCACTCGCCGTAGGCAAACTTCACCCACGAAGCCCCCCAAAATACACCCTTCTATGCTTTCCTGCTGATGACGTCAAATTCACATTCTTTGCGAAAACGCTCTAATGCACGTAAATATTTTTCGCTTAACGTCAAATTGTAACGCTGTTTTTCTTCATACGTCAGCGTTTCGTAATATTCTTTGTCCGTCAAACGCCCGATTGCGTCGCTCACCTCCCCTTCCGACGTCAGCATCTCTTTTACACGCAAGTAAAATTCGTCTTCCTTCTCTCCTGAAATCTTCTTGGTGACTTGCGCCGTAAAGTATTGCCCCGCCTTGCTTTCGTTTAACCCGTTTAAACGCGCCTTTTCCAATTGTTGCGCCATATCCTCTTTACATTCTAACCAAAATCCGCTTTTCATCCGCAATTTTGCCTTGCGCGCTTCCGCCCGTAAACTGCTTTTTTCATTGCCGCGTATTTCTTTCGACATATTTTCACCTCTTTTTTCTTTTTTCGACCTTTTCTTCACACTTTTCGACATTTTTTGCAAAAGAAAAGAGCTCACTGTTGTGAGCTCTTTTGTGTTAGTTTCTGCTTCTCTTTCTGGCAGCTTCGGACTTCTTCTTTCTTCTTACGGAAGGTTTTTCATAAAATTCCTTCTTTCTAAGATCGCCGATGATACCATCGCGGGAGCACTTTCTCTTAAAACGGCGCAATGCGCTTTCAACATTTTCGTTTTCTCCTACTCTTACCGTGGACATTCTTTTTCACCTACCTTTGCCGATGCGTTATTATTTACTACGTAATTATAACAATTTCCGTTTTTTCTGTCAAGTCTTTTCTCGCGGTTTTTGCAACCTTTTTTATCAATTTCCTAATTTTTCCTCGTGATAAAATTTCTTTTGTCGATTTTTGTCAAACTCTTTTTCTAATCGCCCTTTATACGACAAAAGAAGAATGCGCCGCATTGGGCGTTTCTTCTTTTGCATCTTTTTTATATATATCGCTTTGTCTTTTCCCTTTCCGTGGAGATTATTGCACTCTTTCAAAATCCTCCGCCGGATGCTTACACCACGGGCAAATGAAATCGTCGGGAAGTTCTTCCCCCTCGTAAACGTAACCGCAAATTTTACAAACCCATTTTCCTTTGCCCTTTTCCGTCGGTGCATCTGCTTTTGCCGCCGCTTGGGGCTTGGGTTTGATATGATTTTGATAATATTCGTACGTCACCGATTTTTCTTGGCTGAGCGTCTTCGCTTCCGTCACTTCCGCCACAAACAACGTATGCGTACCGTAATCGAGCGCATCCACCACTTTTGCGCTTAACACCGCGTTGGTATGATCGGGCAAATAACGCAAACCGTTTGCGCTCACCTCATACCTGGTACCCTCGAATTTATCTTTATCCCTACCGGATGAAAAACCGTAACGTTGAAAAATTTCAAACGGCGCGCTTTCTGTCAACACCGAGACGTTGAACATTTTTGTTTTTAATACCAATTCGTTTGTGTAATTGGCTTTGTTGACAAACAGCACGATGCGCTTGGGATCGTCCGTCAACATCGACACCGTATTTACAATACATCCGTTGTGCTTTTCGCCGTCTTTCGTCGTAACAACAAACAATCCGTACGTCAATTTGTACATCGCTTCTTTCTCGATCATTTCGGTTTTCTCCTATATCGTCTATAATTTATAAAATGGTTTTTGTTTTTTATTTCGGCTTAGTTTGCCCAAAGTCCGTGAAGATTGCAGTATGCGTATACGCCCACCAATGCGTCGCCGTCTGCCAACTTAAACACGCATACGGGCGCATCATCTGCCTGCAAATATTGCACTTGATAACCCTTTTCCGTTTCAATCGCCACCCATTCGATCAGGTGTTCTGCCGTCATCGGGTGTGCCACACTGCCCACGTCCACTTGCACCGTCTTACACTTTTTCGTTACAACGGGCACGTGCTTTTCCTGCGCAGCGTCCGTGCTGCCTGCAACCAACTCTACCCATCCTTCCAATTTCAATTCGTCTTTGCCGACAATTGTCTTTTTACATTTTTCACATTGATATACTTTTAACATCTTTCGATCATCATTTTTATTTATTAGGATTAAATCCTATTAATAATATACCACAGTTTTTTACTATTGTCAACAGTTTTTGCAGAAAATATAAAAATTTTTTCTTTTTTACATCACTTTTTCAATTTTTATTTAAATTTTTATCCAAGCAATCGTGTTTTTCCAATAATTCCTCAAAAAAATCGCACGAATCTTTCAATTCTTGCACGGCGTTGTAATCTTTTTCATAAGCCTCGATCAAAAGCGCACCGTCAAAACCTACGCCTTGCAACTGTTTGATCAACGTATCAAAATCGAACGTCCCTCGTCCCGGCAAGCACATTCTTCCGTCGCCGTCAATGTCGGATATATGCACGTAAGCGATCTTTTCGCCCATTTCCCGCAAATATTCCTCGTAAGGATATTGCGATATCCGCGCCTGTTTGATATCCAGCACACCGCGAAGCTGCGGCAACGCTGACGATATTTTTGAAAATACTCCCGGTCGATTGTACGTAGACCATTCCACGTTTTCCAAACACAGCGTTACGTCAAAATCGCGGCAAAACGCAAGCAAAGTTTCAAAACATTCGATCAGCCAAGGAAAATTGTCCCGTTCTCCCGAACGATCCGCCCGTTTCGCCCTCGACGCGCCGTGAAAGGTGTAATAAGGCGCGCCGAGCGTCTTCGCACTTTCCATCACCTTTTGCAAAATGGAATATGCGTCCGCGCGCACACCTGCGTGACGGCTGAACAGTTGCGGCTCGAATTGCGACGTTAAATCGTGCACCGAATTGACAGACAAATTTTTAACGTGCGGCAACAACGTTTCCGCATACGCTTTGCCGTATTCGGAAAAAGTCGTTAAAAACACTTCGGTGGTCTTTACCCCCAAATCGTTTAACGTGCGTAACGCTTCCGCATTGTTTTGTCGCATAAATAATGACGCCGACGAAACTCCTACCCGCATAAATCCTCTCCGATGTTTTCCGCTTTTTATCTATATGCCCATACCATGTACGCGTTGAATGTAAAAATGCGCACATATACAAACGTTTTTCGTTTCACGAAAACTGTTTCCGATTTTCTAATTTGGGCGTTTAAATATAATATACTCTGTTTTCTTTTCTGGGCTTGCTCACAGGCGGAACGTCCGCATAACCGACAATGCAGTTGCCGATCCCTTCATACTCCCCTTCGATCCCCATTTTTTTCAACAAAGCTTTGCCTTCGGGCATTTCAAAGGTTTCCTTCGCGCGGTGTATCCAACACGCGCCCAACCCCAAAGCGTGCGCCGCAAGCAACATATTTTCCATCACCAACGAACCGTCGTATACGTACGTCGGCACGCTTTTGTCCGCCAACACCACCAATACGACAGGCGCGCCGTAAAAGGGATCCGCCCGATGAAAAGGATCTTTGTTCATATTCAAAGCCGACAATTCATCTCGCGTCTTTTTATCCGTCACCACCAAAATGATGGGCGCTTGCTTATTTAAACCCGACGGAGCTTGTAAACCTGCTTCCACGATCTTGTCGATCAATTCTTTCGGCACTGTGTCCGATTTATAACTTTTTACGCTTTTTCTCGTCAACAACGTTTCGATTGCATCCATTTGTTTTCTCCTTTCTATTTTATGAGATTTTCTTTATTTTGTTTTCAATCTTGATAATAAAGATTCGTTTCTTTCCAATTTTTCAGTGTTTCATACATATCCGCGCCAAGCTGTTTCGCTCCCGCCAGATCGTGATCGAGATAATTGCCGCATTCTCGCCGCGTATTGCCGGGAATATTCCCCTCGAAATCGCGGATAAACGCCATACTGTTTTGCACCAACTCAATCGCCTGCGCAAACGTCACTGCATCGCGAACAAGCAGATAAAATCCCGTTCGGCACCCCATCGGACCAACGTAAACAACGTGTTTTCCATATCGGCTGTTGCGTGCAAACGTAGCGAAAAGATGCTCGAAAGTGTGCGCCGCGCTCATACAAAGATAATCGCCGCCGTTCGGCTTTTTCATACGGACGTCGTACGTCACTACGTCGCCGTCCACACGGGAAATATACATTCCTTTTTTCAATGTATCGTGATTTACCGTAAAACTTGCAATTTTTTCCATTTTTCTTTCCTTCTTAAAACAAACCGCGAAACGCAGGCGGCAACGGCGCAGTAATCGTAATCAGTTCTTTGCTGATCGGATGGATAAACGCCAATTTCGACGCGTGCAAACCAAGCCTTGACAACGGATTTTTCGTATATCCGTATTTATCGTCCCCCACGATCGGATGACCGAGCTCTTGCATATGCACACGGATCTGATTCTTACGCCCCGTGTCGATCTTCACTTTTAATAAAGAATATTCCGCATTTTCTTTTACGACTTCAAAATGCGTGATCGCTTTTTGTCCCGTCGGATCTTTGGTGGAATACACCATATTATTGACGTTTTCCTTTAAATACGTGGTGATCGTCCCTTCCTTTTCGGCAAATACTCCCTCCGCAACGGCAAAATATTCGCGTAATTGCACCTGCTCGTTCCAATGCATTTTTAACATCGAATGGATCTTTACGTTTTTAGCAAACAATAACACCCCCGACGTTTCTTTATCGATCCTGTGCAAAATAAACGGACGGGCGTTTTTGTCTTGCGCTTGCAAGTGATCCAAAACATAGCCGTACGCGCTTTCCGTTTCTTTATCGCTTTCCACCGATAACAAGCCAACAGGCTTGTCGATCGCCACAAAATCGTCGTCCTCGTAAATCACTTTGATCGCGAATTTCACACTGCGTTGGTTGCGCTTTGCCGCTGTGGGCATCTTCGCCGTTTCTCCGTCGCGAACAGGGCGTTTGGATATTTTCACTTCATCGTCCTTCGCCAACACAAAATTGTATTGCGTAACAACTCTGCCGTTTACCAACACTTGTTTCCTGACCAACAGCGATTTTACGTTGTTGCGTGAAGTGTTGCACTTGCGCAATAAAAATTCTAACAATTCGTCGCTTCTGTTCACCGTATAGGTCGCCGTATACACAGGCGCGCCATTGATACGTTCTTCTTTACGCCGACCGCCCCGCTGTTGCCCGACAAAATCTTCCCCACGCGCGTTTTTAAACGAGCGTTTGTCTTGTACCTGCCCTGCCCCTACGCTCCATTTTGGATCGGCAGACCGTTGCGCGGACGCAATTTTCGGTTTCTTCGCATTTTCAACGCGTACCTGCCCACCACCTACACTTTTTCTTTTTTCGTCAACGCGTACCTGCCCACGTCCTTTTTTGTCACCGTAACGGTTGTTGTTTGTCATCTTCATTTATTCTCCCAAAGCAAAACGGGCGCAAGCAACGCCACGCCCTCATTCTACGGTTCGTCAAATCCGCCGTTGGGCGGTTTGCAACTGCACCAACGCCGAAACCCTTTTATAAAACCTTTACAAGCTCCGTATTTTTCGATGGAGATCAGCATATATTGCGAACACGACGGCTCGAATCGGCAACGTTTACGCAAAGATATCGGCGCAACGCGTTGATAAAAACGCACCAAAAACAGCAACAATGCTTTCAACCTGATCACCGCATAAACCAATGCGATTCCCCAAGGCAACGCAATTGCCGCCCACATTTTTTCCGTCCATACCCATATGGCAAACCCGATCCCCGCCATTATAAAAAGTACGATCAATAGGTGTAAACACACTCTGCCGCCGTGCAAAACAGGACGTTCGCATTTTCGATTGTAAAAGATCGAACGCGGATCTTCCGAATACATTTGAGAACATAAACCGACCAAATCCTCTTGCGAAGGAGGTCGGTCGGTTATCAGTTCCGTTTTCTTATCATCCATTAATCTTCTTTGTAGAAAATCAACATATAAATGTTGGTCGTCGTCGTTTGCTTATTAAAGAAACACCCCTTCGTTTCTTGCACCGACAAGTTTTCCAACGAATGATACGTCCAACCGTTTTGCGCCTCTGCATTGATAATGTCGGCAAAGCTGTTTGTTGCCGTCGAGAAGTTACCGTTTTTGTCCACGATGATCGTCTTAGGACCCGGTATCGCCTTGTAAACCTTCATTTCCTTACACCTCCGCTTTTGTAAAAATTTTTATGCGACAACCTTTTTTGCCGCACCCTTCTATTATTATAACACCGCACGTATATATTTGTCAAGGAAAAAACAGAAATTCTTATTATTTTTTTAATAACGTCCGACTGCAAAAGAGAATTTCTCATCCTTCATCCGTTTGGGAAAAATCGATTTTCCTACTTCGCCATTCGCCGTATAACATTTTCGCGATATAATGTACGTTTGCCGATCGGAAGCTTGCAAATACCGCTCGATCGCCGTCCGCACTTTCAGACGCACGCTCTTTTCCGACAGCCGTTTGATCGGTTTTTCCATAATCCCTCCTTTCTAAACACTCAACGCATACCTGGTATGCCCCAATGGATTTTTCTCAGCTTGTTTCTCGTTACAACGTTTATTGTACCATATATTCAACTTTTTTTCAACCGTTCTGCCTGCCCTTAAAAAAAGAGTTCTGCAAAACAGAACTCTTTTCTTTTTTATTGATTCGGATAGGAATTTTCCAAAATTTCTTTTACGATGGGTTGCAACGTTTCCGCCATACGGCGCGCGCCCAAATCGTTGGGATGCAAGCTGTCCGACGTACACATAAATCGATCTTTTTCCCCGAACAGCGTTTTCCCGTCTACAAAATACACGTTTTTGTCCCCACGTTTTATTGCGTTTTCGTAAGTCGTTTTGATGATCTCCGCGCGGATCTCATCTTCGGCGTTCACCCCGAAACGATCGGGTTTCGACAGCATGATCACGGGCGTGTTCGGCTGTTTTTCACGAAACCGCAAGAAAAATCTTTCATGCGTTTTCGCCAAAAAGTCCGCATTCGGCGCGTTATGATCGTAATCGTAAACAAAAATACTCATCGGAATATCCCCGATATACTCGGCGATCGGCAATTCTCCCATACACGCGCCCGAAAAACCGAAATTGTAATAATCCACGTTTAAATGATGGGAAATTACGGCGTTGTAAGCGTTAAACGGAACACTGCACGATCCACCCGCCGTAATCGACGAGCCGTAATACAACATCGGCGGATATCGATAAGGCGTAGGCGGTTTCAGCGTTGCATTATCCTCGATCCCCACTTGAATTTCTTCCACCACGGCGTTTCTGGGCAAATACACTGTCACTTCCTCTTGCCCCGGTTTTTTATGGAAAGGGCAAGTTGCTGCCACTTCCGTCGTCTGCAAATCGCGCGGCGTCCATGCGCCTGCATAAAAAGGCTCGGCGCGGTCGCCAAACAATACGTGCAACGATTGCCCCGCGATCATTGACATACCGCTTGTAAAACTCAACGGTTTCACTTTCAAGCGCAACCAAACGGTAGGCGAATCGGTGCGAAAACAAACCCGCGCCCCAACGCTGTACGCCGCCATACTCCCTGCGCACGGCGCGGCTTTACACACTCCTTCGGGCAAACGCAAAAAACTGCCCGTACGCTCGAAATAAGGCAAACCGTGTACTTCAATGGGCTTTTCCCTGCAATCAAAAATTTTCATTTCTTACTCCTTTTGCTTAAACGTATCCGACACAAACACGTTTTTTTGCGGACAAAAATATCGATGATAATAATACACGGGGATCGCCGACCAACCGTGGCAAAGGCTGCCGCTGCCGTCAAAGGCTTTTTCGCCGTCTATCGTTTCCCACGTGGCAGTTGCGCCTGCATCCAACATCTTTGTATAATTTTTACGAATATCTTCCAGCACCCAAGGCGCATACGCTTCCTCGTCCGTTTGCAACAATGCATCGTAAACAAACACGCGCATCGACAGAGAACAATCGGTGGTTCCCCCTTGCAATATCTTCTCGCAGATCGTTTCCTCGTCGCCGTCCGCAGCTCCGCAAAGCACCGCAAGCGCATTGCCAAGCGACGTATATCTCTTTTTCTCTGTATTTTTGCCTGCTTTTTCCTCGTTACCATCGACGCAATACATCGCAAATAAGTCTTTTTCTACATCGTAAAAACGTTGCTTGATCATCTTACAAATTTGTGTTTTATCACCAAATTCGTTGATTTTGCCCGTTCGCCTGCATATTTCGGCGTAACGATCTAACATATACGCATACAGGCAATTCAACACCAGATCGGGAACGTTATCGGGTTTATTTTCTCCATAGTCCGTCAAGCCGTCCGACCAGTCGTAAAAATGCCAATAAGCTTCCCCTGCAAAATTATACACCAAACCGTTTTTGATCCTTGCCGTAAACGCGCGCATGATCCCCGTCAACTTATCGAAGATCGACGTTTCCAACCCATCTTCCCCCGAATGTTGCAAATATTCGCAAACGGAAAGCACGTAGTACAGGGAAAAAGAAGGAATCACCAAATCGCCGCCACCGGGGGCTGTGATAGAAAGTAAACCGTCCGCGCGATCGTCCATACTCATCAACAATAAATTGGATTTCGCATAGGCATAATTGCCGAACGCATAATATCCCGCCAACATTTGATTGCGCGAATCAAACGCATACAACCCTTGTTCGCGCCAAGGACAATCGACGTAATGCTCTAACATACACAATTTCAACGTGTCCCGACACAAACGCTGTATCTTTCTATCCGTTTCCGTCAACGCGACAAGCGGCGTTTCCGTCACAGGATAATATTGCGGAAGGACTCCTAAATATTGCAAACAAATTTCTTCCTCGGCATATACCTGCATATAACGACATCCCAGCCGCAAAAAGGGATTGAGGTATTTGTTTTCACCTGCCGACGCGATATATTCAAAACTGTAATCGTTGCCACCGACAAACCGCTCGACGTTGCCGCACGAAAGCCGCTCGCCGTAAAACACCGTGATTTTCTGTTGTACGGGCGAGGTAAATTGCATATAGGGCAGCCCCACTGTTTCCGCACCCAAATCTACCAAAATACTCCGTCCGCTGTGCGCTTGACGCATCGATTTCATCTCCGCCTTTTCGCCAAGCCGCAATTTTTCATTGGGACGCGGATAAAAGCAACAACGTTTTTCCACCGTTACGGCAGGCTGAAACCCCAAGTTTTCTTTCCCTTGACAAAGCAAAGCGGTTTTCCAATCGTCTGCCTTGGTCGAATCGTAGAAAAAGCTCAGCCCCAACTGCGAACTGATACGTTTTTTTCTGCCGCATCGATAAGCTCTGCTTTCTCGCGCAAGTATCCCTTCGTCGCTTTTGAACACCAAAGTGTTTTCGCAATATCCCTCAAAGATCAATCCTGCGGGTGCCAGACGGTATTTTTGCGACGTTTCGCCAAAGTACCACGCTTCCACCGCGATGATATTTTCCCCTGCTTTCAAAGAGGAAGTGACGTCCAACTCGTCGTATATTTTATAATGTTCGAAATCGGCATATTGATTGGTAGCAACTAAATTTCCGTTGATGTATAAAGCGTAATCGCCGTCTACGGACAACAACACCTTCACCTTGCCACCCGTCCAACGAAAAGAGGTTAAAAATTCTCCATACGTGTCCACAGTGGCGTTTGGCGTATACCATATCCATTTTCCTTGCGTCATTCCTTTCATTTTAACACACCCTACCTGCGCTGATCAGCGTTAAATATTGCCCGTTATATTCGCCTGAAGGCAAAGGCGTTTCTTCCAATTCGTCTATTTTTTCCACTTCTCCGTTTTGATAAGAAAGCAACCGCTGCTTACAATCTTTGATCCGTTGCAACACGCCGCCTATCCGCAAAGTGTGCCATTCGAACCCAAACGGCTTGTTTTCTTTATCCCACATCTTTTTAAACGCTTGATAAAATTTTTCGATACGCAAAACCATCTCGTCACACTCGTCGATAAAAGCGCTCAACGCATACCTGCCCCCCTCGTTATACGCTTTTCGAAGACGAACGCCGAAATCGTATTTCAATTCTAACGCGTGCGAAAGCGCCGCAATACAATCGAAAATATATCCAAGATCTCCCATTGTTTTCGCTTTGTCTTGCAACTGTTTTGTCAACTGCGCGTACGGCACTGCACCGTTCTTTTCCACAAACGAATCGTGAATCCCCAACAGACAATCGTTGTATAAATGCATCGCCGCCGTATACAATTCCGGCCCGTTAAAACCGTTCACCTTTTCCAACAGACGAAAATCTTCCATTCGCCAAGAGAACAAAGAATAAAATTCTTTCTCGATCACGGCAAGATCGAACACGCCGTCGGCAAAACGCCTGATTGCATACAGCAAAGGCAATGCAGCAAAGAAAGAACATTCTTTTCCGCCGTCCCCCCACAGCGTCACCAATACGTTTTTCGTGCCGTTTTCACGTACGCTTTGCATTGCGGGAAGCATAGTTTTTAACGTCTTTTCCCAAAGAGGAACAAAACCGCACCAACACCACGCCGCGCCGCAAAACCACACTTCGCGTCCCGTTTCGTTATGCACGCGGAACATTTCGTCGTAATCGTTTTTCTCGTAATGATAATAATCCCAATATGCCAATTTCACCTGCGGCGGGATCCCGTCTTTTATCTCTTGCGTCATATGTAAATTCTTTCCGTAACAACAGCCGTTGTTGACGGCGCGGATAAACATATCGCTCCACATATGCGGCGTAAAACCGTATTTTTCGGCAATTTCGATCACCCGTTTTAAATGTCGTTGCAACAAAAGATAGGGGTCTTGATACCCGTGTTTTTCAATACTTTTCCCCAATCCGACCAATTGCGCTTCGTCCATACCGATATTGATGTTGCGCGAAGTGAAATTTTCCGCGGCAAAGGCAAACAATTTTTCTATTAAGGCGTACGTTTTTTCCTCCCCGATCAACAATACGTCGCCCATGTCTACGATATCGGCGTACGCCTCATGCCGTACCAACGTATGAAAATGCGCCAACGTTTGAATACAGGGAATCAATTCCACTCCCTGCTCTCGCGCGTATGCGTCGATCTCTTGGATCTCCGCGCCCGTATATCTGCCGCGCATATGTCCAAAATACGGTTCGTCCTTCAGCGCAAGCGTATCTTCTGTGTACAACTCCACCGCATTATATCCCATACGCGCCAAATAGCCGATCATTGTTTTCACCGCTTCCGGTTTCATCACGGCATTTCGCGAACAATCGAGCATCACCCCGAAACGTTCGTAATTTGTCATAACTTTCTCCTTTTTACAATCGATTGCATTACAGCAATCTTATAATACAAGACGCTGATCGCCGTCTTTTATGACGTAATGCTTTTCCACGCCGATCTCGTTCATCCAACCCCGTACTTCCACCGTTTTGAAAAATGCGGTGTTATACCCTTCTCCCAAATCGTTGTTCCAAAGATATTTCGGAGTGTTCCAAAGACAGATCGTCGGTTGGATCGCCTCGTACACGGCGCGTTCGACGCCGCATTGTCCGTGGTGCGCCATTTGGCAAATATCCGCCTTTAATTTGCCGCTTTCTCCATACCGTTGCACCAATATTCTGCCCGCTTCCACTTCGCAGTCCGCAAGGAATATCGCCGTTTTGCCCGCAAGCGTCAATTTCAACACCAACGAATTGTTGTTGCAAGAATTTACTTTCAACGTTTCTCCCGCCGTATACAAAACTTCAAAATCCATCTCCCCGACCGCGATACGATTGCCGACGTTTACAACTGTCACCTTGTCTTTAAACTTGGGCAGATCCCGATAAAAATCCAAAAAAGTCAGCGTGCAATTTTGCCCTTCCCGCATTTGAATGGCAATATCGGTGGTGAAATGATGATAAATCCGTTCCACCTCCACGTCGTCCGCGCGTTTTTCCATCACTTCCAAAAACGCGTTGATATGGTCTTCGTGCAAATGCGTTAAAAACCAAGCGTCGATGTGCGGTTTTTCCTCGCCCGTGATCTCTTTCAGTCTTTTAATCAAATGACCTGCATTAAAACGGTGTCCGCCGTCGATCACGACCACTTTTCCGCTCTTGGACGTGATGATAAAACTGTTTAACAAGTCTTGATCGTGCCAATCTTCTATTTCTTCATCTGCGCCGCAAAGCATATAGATCGCATTTTCCATTATTGTATCCTCCTCACCGTAATATCGTGTCCGCCGCCCTGATCCAAACGTAACGGGACAATCCGCTGTCCGTTTGACGGGGATATTTGGGAACGATTTCGTATTTCGTTACAACCCCCGGCAAAAATCCGCCGCCTGTGATATAGTCTGCTTGATAAATAGAGTAACTTTCTCCTTTTTGATTGATCTTTGCGAAGTTGCCGTAAAACCCGCACGTCGCTTTTTGCAACCAAGCCTCATCACCCGTAGCAACGTACGCCCAATAATCCGCTTCCGCGCGCCAAATGCTCCACGCGTGTCCCATACAAAGAGCGGGCCCGTCTTTATCCCCCTCCCAACGGGTTTCCCACCAACGCAAGGAAGAACGGTACATTTGCGCGATCGGCGTTTTCACCACCCACGCTTCGTGGATCTGTAAAATTTCCAACGCCGTGTCGATATACGTTTGATTTCTTTCGATATTCGCCGAATAATACAGCAACGCCAACGCCGTACAGGAAATAGAACCGTCTTCGTGTTCTTCCCCCGCCTCCTCCGTATATTCCGTTTCCGTGGGGAACGAATATCCGCGCGCATTGAGATGATAAGCAAGTTTCGCCGCGCTTACGCGATACTTTTCCGCCAACGCAGGGTTTTTATCCTTGAAATAATTTGCCATATCGACAATGGGGATCATCAGACAACACACCGTCGAATAATCGTTCCCTTCGCCGCCGTGCGCCGTTACAAATCCACCCCCTTCCGTCTGATAATGCTCGATCAGCGTATCCAGTGCGTGAACGGCATATTGCAGATAGAGTTCTTCCCCGAAATATTGATAGGC
This sequence comes from Clostridia bacterium, assembly GCA_017463205.1. GTDB lineage: Bacteria > Bacillota > Clostridia > Christensenellales > Borkfalkiaceae > Scatosoma. Next base: position 33,253 of record JAFTPQ010000007.1, on the reverse strand, counting down.
GTCCAACAAAATTGTGATCCCGAAAAATTGTTCTTGTATTCTACGCGAACCGTAAATGTGCCAAGCAGGCAACCCGTTTTCTTGCGGACGGTTGAAAATGGTGATGTCGTGATAGATCTTCGCCTTTTCCTCGTCCGTTTCCGTAATGATATTAAGAAGCCCCTTCAATTTGCCTTCGTATTCGGCATTTCCGCCGTATTTCAACATATACCGAAGCATTGCCGACGCCCAGCATTGATGTTCGCAAAGATTGCCGTCCGTTGCGCGAAGATCTTCCTCGCAAACGGTGTCCATCGACGCCTTATACAACTCTTTTAAAGACGTGAACGCATACATGGTACAGTCCAATCCCTCTTTCCCGTTGCAAACGGGCGTAAAAATGTTATCGCCCAATACGTCTAACGTCACGGTGGTTTTGCCATTTTTTACGGGATACGTTTTCCCGTTTCCGATCACTGCGTCCGCTTCCCCGATGACGAAAATTTCCATTTCTTCGCCAAGCTTTCCTGCGTTTTTTTCATAATACGCAACGGGCACGCCGAATACTTCGGCTGCTTTTTTCAACCCTTCCGTGAAATTCGCCACTTCAAACAGCCACAGTTTCAACCCTTTACGCGCACTGTTTGTGCCGTATGCCCGATCGAAATTGGCAAGCAATTTAAAATTATCGAAAAAATGCCCGCCCACGTACGGCGAATAATCCATTTTCCAGCCGTCTACGGGACTGTTGGCGATCATCATCACGTTTCTTCCGTTGATTGCGGAAAAATAGCTGTACACATACCGATTATCCTTGGAAGCGTACGGCGAATTAAACAAAAACTGATCCCGCCAATCCCCGCCGTTTAATTTGCTGATAAAATTGAAGGGAAGATACAAACCGAATTCCGAAAGTTCGTCGCTGTCCGTTTCTATGGACAATTCCACCCCGCCCCTTTCCTCTTTAACCGTGAGACAGGTTTTCGTCTTCGGCGCATAACCCCGTTCGTCAAAATATTCTTTTCGGCTGACATACGGCGTACATTCTACTTTTTTCTGCTTGGTGATATCTTCTGTTTTTAATGTATACGAAACGCAAACGTCGTCCACCATAACGGCGTTTAAAAATCGGTTATCCGCAAAAACAACTCGATTATTTTTCCACTGTAACATAACTTATTCCTTATCAAAATCGATTACGTCTTTCGGTTCTCTCATCACCCATTTACCGCCCGTGAAATCGGGAATGGATACAGGTGCGCCGCCTGCTGCGATCGACGCCTCGCTTAAACACGTGATCGCCATCCAGCTTGCCGCATCGTATACGTCGATGGGCATTTCATCGCCTGCTTTGATCGCATTGAAAAATGCACGGAAAAGCAACGTATCCATACCGCCGTGCCCCGCCTCGATTTCCTCAGGCGTGATCTCTTTCCATATCTTCGGCATATACGTTTCTTCGTACGGAGTAGCCGATTGAAAACAATCCGCTAAACCCTTTTCTTCCGTTTCTTTTTCGTCTAAAAACAATACGTTGCCAATCTGGCTGTAAAACCCTTTCGCGCCGCTCACCGTAAATTCTCTTGTGCCGGGACGAGGCAAGGAAGTGTCCAATTTAATGGAGATCATCGTTCCGTCCGTACACGTAATCAACGTTTCGACAACGTCGCCCTGTCGAAAGGTTGCATTCTTCAAAAAGGCAAACTCCTCTTTGTCTTGTACGTATTGATGCAACCCGCGCGCTTTGGACGACATGGAAACCAACGATAACATTCTGTTTCCGCGGTTGATATTCAGCAATTTTGCGATCGGCCCTAATTCGTGCGTGGGATAATTTTCGCAGTTGCGGTTGAGATAATTGCGCAAACGGTAATGCCGAATTTTTACACCGCTGGCAATTTCGTTACGGATATCGTGGCAATACGCTCCGTGGCAATGCACCACCTCGCCCAACAAACCTTTGCGCGCCATATTCGTTGCAAACAATTCATATTTCCCAAAACAGCAATTTTCCAAAAACATAAAGGGCGTTTTGGTGCGTTCGTACGTATTGACCAATTTCCAACAATCGTCGATCGCATACGCGCCGCCAACTTCCAACGCCGTGATCTTTCCCGCTTCCATCGACGCCACCGCCAAAGGCACGTGCGCTTCCCACGCCGCGGAAATCACCACCGTGTTCACGTTTTCGTCCTTCAACAGTTCCGCTGCGTCCACATACCCCGCAGGACGCATCCCGCGCGCTTCTTCAATGATATTTTGCAGATCGGCCACTCGGTCGGCATACGTATCGCACACCGCCGTCACTTCTACGTCGGAGAAAATTTTCAACACCGTTTCCATCAAAACGTGTCCGCGCTGTCCAAGCCCGATAAACCCCAATTTGATCTGTTTTAAACCCTTTGCCATCAGCCTTTCACCTCCATCACTTGCCCGTTGTTTAAACGACTTTCTTCCGCCTTAAAGCCCAAAATGTGACTTTCGATCGAATCGTCGATCGTCGTACGCGTAAACGACGGAGAATCTTTCGTTATGTAATCGATAAAATCAAAATACAAATACGTATCGCCGCCACCGTGTCCGCCCGACGTATCGATGCCAAACGTATTAAATTCGACCAACTTGCTCGAATCGATTTTTTGTTGCGGTTTTCCGTATTCGGTATAATATAAAATTCCGTCGTCGAAATTGCCGTACACTTCCCCTTTCGTGCCGTGTACTTTCACAAAACGGTAACATTCTTCCGAAAACGCCGTCATCGTTAAATGCGCCGTTGCACCGTTTTCAAACACCATATTTACCACTTGATGATCGACTGCGTCGTTGTCCGAATGGTATACGCATTTACAGATAGCGTCTTGCTTTTCGTCTAACACTTCGTTGATGTCTTTGCCGATAAACCGCGCCGTACCGCCGACCACGCCCCGTTTCATCCGTTCGGGATATACCTTATAGGCATTGTATAAGCACTTTTCTTTTACGGCTTTTTCGCAATCCGCGCAATATTCCGCACTGCCTTTCGGCGCGTTTTGCGGATTGAAATGTTGCAACGATCCAAACGAACTGACGTGCGTACATTTCTTATTCAACAACCACAAAATAATGTCTAAATCGTGACAGCATTTGGCAATGATCGTCGGCGTCGAATCGAACATTTTTCGCCAAGGTCCGCGCACGTAGGAAAGAGCAAAATGCCAATAAGCGATGTTTTCCGTTTGGTTGATCGTTACCACGTCGCCCAATTTCCCCTCTATGATCATACGCTTGATCGCTCCGTAAAACGGCGCATACCGCACAACGTGCGTCAACATCACTTTACGCCCCAATTCGTTGGCTTTATCCCGAATGGCAATGCAATCTTCGATCGTCGCCGCCGCGGGCTTTTCCAAACAAATGTCGTAGCCAAGTTCCAACGCTTGCATCGCCATTTCATAATGTTGTTTGTCCTGTGTACAAAGAAAAATAGCGTCGACAATTTTTCCTTGCGCAAAAAATGCGTCAGCGGACGGATAACAAACCGCTTCGCTCAAACCAAACTCCTCCACGCCGCGTTTTCTGTTGCTTTCTTCCGTTTCGGCGATCGCAACCAGCTCCGCGCCGCCGTATTGACGAATCAATTTTCCAAACATTTGTCCTCGGCTTCCAAAACCGACAATCGCTATTTTTTTCATAGTACTTTCTCCTTTTCAAAGATCTAAAAACCAAACGGCTTCCCCGGGCGCAAGCGCAAACAACAACTTATCCGCTTCATCGGACAACGCCTTTAAACGCCTACCGTTTACCAACACTTCAAATTCCTTTCTCGGCTTTTTAAAAGACAAATGCACGCAATTTAAAACTTTATCCGACGGATCGCGCGCGTTTAACAACATATAAATGCTGTGATCCCCGTTCGTCAATTTATTTAAAAGCAACGGCGCGTCCGACGAGCATTTTGTAAATATCCCCAAATCTTCCGACACCAATCCCTCCGTTGCCGGATTGCCGTTGGGCGCGTCGAAAAATTGCGAAGCTTCGTATTCGTATTCGCGGATGTTTTCAAACGTACGCGTGATCAATGCGTTTGTATTTTTTACGTCGTCGTATAAAATTTTACTGCCGTCGTCGTCCATGATCGCGATATCTTTTTGTTCCAATGCGCCGCGCGTGGTAAACCGCCAATACGTGTAATAATAAATCTTTTTCGCGCCAAAACCAAGCGCAATATTGGCAAGCCAATTGAAATGCGCTTCTTCCAACATACGCGGTCTGCCCTTTCTGTCCACCGTATCGTTTGCATACGATTGTATCGTCATATGGAAAGGCAATCCGTGCTGTCTGCAACGTTTCGCAACAAATTGCTGCGTCGTGATGTATTTGGGCACCATCGGCGCGCCTTCCCACCACTTGAAAGGATAATCGTCATACCCGAAATACCCCAATTCGGGACAAGCCATATGGTCGATATAATATCCGTACGCCTCGTATCCGTCCCCGTCCTTGCCAAGCGCCGTTTCTTGCACAGGACCGCCCTCCACGCAAGACAGCGGATTGAAACAAGTGTGTACAAACGTCGTCGGAGAAACCCGTTTCATCGCTTTCGCTATGTCTTTCACCACTTTTTCGCGCCCGATGAACGGCTCGTCGATGATCGCCACGCCATAAAACGCAGGATGCTGGGAATAATCTTTCAAACACATACGCAAATAATCGTCCAATTCGTCTTCCGTATCGAACAATTCGCCAATAATCGACGTTTGCGCGTCCACCGTCAGTTTCAAAATACGCGCGTCGAACACGATCGCATACAAATCGTTTGCTTCCGCAAGATCGAGCATCATTTTCAACTCGCTGGTTTCAAACGGTTCGCCTGTATACTTGGTTTCGCCCGCAAACATAATTTCGGTAAATCCACATTCTTTGTATTCTTGATAACGCTCGAACGTGCGGAAATCTTCGTAAAATTTTTCCGCGTACACTTTTCCGTCCTTTCTTGCCCGTACCCACCCGTTGGGAGGCGGCGTAAACGCCGAGATCAAATTATATTTCTTCGACATAGCTTTCTACTCCTTTTTCAATTTTATATTTTTGTCCGTTATAATACAACACGCCGTCTAAATGCGTGGACAAAACCCGTACCCCGCCGCCATCGTGCGAAACCGTCAACGTTCCGCGTTTTGTCGGCACGGTGATCGAACGGTTTTTAATCAACGTTTTTTGCGGTTTCACCACCAACCGTTCGCCAAAATCTTCGCTTGCGATCCCGAAATAATACCGTGGGATCAAATACAGCGGACCTGCCCCCCAAATATGACATTTACTGCGCCCGAACGGTCTGCCGTACATCGCCGTCGCCGTTTCTTCTTCCTCGCCATCCACGTACGTTTCCCAAAACGTGGTAGCCCCGACGTCGATCATACCGCCCCAATAATTTTCAAGTCTTTCCGCCGCGTTTTTGTATTCGCCCGCCTCAAACAAACTTGCCAATACAAATTCGATCATAAACGGAGTGATCGACAAAGGAATTTTATCCGTTTTGATCGCGTCCGTGATGCGTTTTTTCTTGTCTTCGTCCGCAAATCCGTACAACACCGCAAACACGTTTGCGTGGCAGGTGATCGTGTCGTCGATCACGCCGTTATTACGCGCGAACGCATACATGCCCCTGTCGTTTTGCCAAAATACGTCGTTGATCTTGTCTTTTAAATTTGCCGCAAACGCCAACGTTTCCGCATTGTCTTTGCCAAGAGCGGCATATACGTTTGCCGCCGCTTGCAACGCCGCCCAAAACAGAATTTGTTCAAAGGAAACTTCCCCGTTTTTATCGGGCAATTTCCCCCAATCGACAAATACCCAATCGACAAACTGACCTTTATATTTTTGCGAAACCAAAAAGCCGTCTTCGCTCAACCGCTTTTTGCAGAATTCCAAATGATCGGTCATGGTCGGTTCGATGTATTCCAAAAACGCCTTATCCCCCGTCTTTTCGTAATATTCCCAAACGGACATAACGGTATACAGCGTATAATCCATAATATGGTTGATATACCGCGCGATCGGCGGTTTCCCAAACAACGCCACGATCGAACGTTTTATGCGCTCGGTGTCGTACTGATAATAATACTCCGCCTTTTCCGCCTCGTACGCGTCGCCGCCCCAAAGCCATCTGTCACGCTTCGCGCCGTCCAAATAAAATTCACGCGCGCACATCGAAAACGTATATACGGACGTGCCGAAAATTTTATTCAACCGCTCGTTTTCAGACGTGAATTTGACGGGGATCGGCGCAGGATCGTATTCCTCCTCCACAAACAGCGTAAAGTTTCGATCGCCGCGCACACGCAAATACCGAAACGCCTTGGATATCTCGCTGACGTGCGTTTCCCCTTCGGCAAGCGTGAAAATTTCGATCTGTTCGCAAAAATCGTCCGCCGCTTGCTCTTTCGTCTTGCCGAAATAAGGAGTGTCGGCAAGCAGATCCACCTTGGAAACGTCGTTGGTCGCCTCCGCCAGCGTTTCCCCGAAATATAAACGGTAGTTCCCTACGCCCGTGAAATGGGTGAACCCCAAAATGAGTTTCCCGAAATCGTACACCTTTTCGCCGTCCACGTCAAACACGCGCACGGGCTGAATGGGACGAGTCGGCAAACAATAGGTGTTGGGCGTCATATTTCCGCAATTGCATACGCCTGCGGGAAGCGTATCTATTTGATTAAAGCTTGCTTCAAACGTTTCGTCTGTCACAAAGCTGTCGCTGTCGATTTTCAAACAGGGCAAACCGTTGGGGTTATACACCCAAATTTCCATATAATGTTCTCCCGCAGGCACTTCCAATTCGCCTGTGAACTCATACGAATACACGTCGTCCACGTGCAAGGTGGGACGGCGGAAAAACACGCTGATGCTGCCCTCCCACGAAAATTTCATTTTCGTAGGTTTTTCCAATACTACGTTTTTAAAAAAACGTACGTGATGCCACGGGCTGTCCACTCGCCAAAAGGGACGAATGGGAAAATCCCGTTGAAAGCGTTTCGTATTCACCTTTTCCGCGAGGAACACTTCGTAATCCCCCGGATAACATATCCATTTCCCTTGTTTCATCATGTTTTCTCTCTTTTTGTTTTTTCGAGTGAAAATCAGCGCCACCGCAACAGAATAATTCCCCTTATATTGTCGCGCCACTAATGTGGCGAATCTGTTTCACGCGTACACGGTTGCTTTGTGGGCGGCGAGGCTGTTACGCACCACCGCCCTTCAAAGCCTTTTTTAGTTGTTATTTGTACACTACTTCAAACGCATCGAAATACAAACCGTTCGTTAAAATTTCAGCCCACTTGCCGTCAGCCGCGCCACTCGTAGGATTGGTATATGTCACCCCTTCTACCGTCAAACTAACCGTATGCGCGATACCGATAATAAGCTTATTATTCGCATCGCCAATCGTACTAAAATCGGTAATCGTCACTTTCGTCCACGTTCCTTTATACGCAACGTGCGAAGCGTAAGAACCAACGCCGAAAACCACGTCCCAGCTGTTAGGGTTATATACCCAGAACGTCAAAGAAGCAACCGTAGTCCAGTCGATATTTTCCGCTTGATTGATCGAAGCCTTATTCCACGTTCCTGCAGGTTTTAATTGCAAGGAATAGCTACCGTCTTTGACATAAGTTTCATTCGTGTTTTGAATAGGCGAAAGCGTCCCTTGAATATGCCCCGTTTTACCCGTAGACCACATTTCATCCAATTCCGCCGCCGTGTAGCCTTCTTCCACAAAACCGTCGAAATACAAGCCGTTATAGAAATACTGCGGATCAACCTTATCGCCACTTACGTTATTCCCTTGGCTGCCAAGCGAAAGATAGAATCCTCCTTTGATAGCACTGGTATCTAACGTAACCGTCTTCCAGCCCTTTCCGCTTTCCAAACGAACATCTTTTAATAACGTTGCAATCTTCGTTGCTGTCCCCGTGGTTTCATCGTACGAACAAGCATTGATGTAAAGGTAAGGCGCATTATAACCTTCCGCCACAGTTTCTACAGGGTTATAAACTTGGAACGTGAGCGACTTAACATTACTTATTTTCTTCCCAAAAAGCATCCAAGGCCAGCCTTGGTCTCGATTGCTTCTATAATGCAACGAATATTCGCTACCTTCTACGGTTACGTCCGTATCTACAAACGACAACGATTGACTGTTGGAAATCGTTTGAGCCCATAAATAATCGTCCGAATTAGGAACAACTTTTTCGCTTGTAGTGAACGTAAAATCGTAAAGGTGAATACGAATGCTGTTTCTCTGCGTTTTGTGTGGTTCAGCATTACCGCCGTTCAAATCGCAAGAAAGCGAGAAACCAAGATACGAACCTGCAGGAATTTCATCCTTATAAACAACAATTTCATCCGTGTCGCCTGCCAACAAGTTTACATACGAAATGATTGTTGCCGCTTGGCTGAAATCGTAAGAAGTATGTGTCGTTACAGCAAACACCATAGCGTATGCCGTATTATTTACAGCCTTAAATGTCAACTTATTGTTTTCACCCCAAGCGATATCTGCGTCTGCAAACATTACATACGGTCTTGCATAAGTAGAGTTCGGATTCATGTATGTTGCTGTCTTATTTTCGCCATCAACGGTGATTTCTTCAAGACCTGTTTTCACGTTAATAACAGCCGTTGTCGAACCGATCAACGTTTGATCCCAAGAATATTCTGCGTCGATCGTAAACGCGTCGAGATAAAGTTCCATACCGAGCCATTCTTGCGATTGATTATTGCCTGTGGTGTTAGAAGTGTCGTCGTCGTTATACAGACATTCCATCAAAATACCAAACAAGTTGTCTTCGCCGTTGAGGGAAGTTACGATATCGGCCGCAGAAACCGCAACTTTCGTCCATTCACCGGGTTTCGCCCACGCATTGATACGAAGCGAGCCGGAAAGCCCTGCACCTGCTGCAGGCGTAAAGCCCGCTACGGAAATACGGTATTCATAATCCGTGGGGTTGTACACGTAGAAAGTAAGACCGTTTACGTTTTCCCAATCCACGTTTGCCGTGTTGAGGAATTTCAAACCGATCGTACCGCCGCCGTCTGTGCCGATCTTCAACGAACCGTTGCCTTCTTTTGCATACGTTTCGCTGTATTCCGCCGTCAAACCGCCTGCCGTTTGCACTTCTTCCGCAAGCGTTGCCGCGCTGTTGAAATATGCAAATTCATTTGCCTGATACACGTAGAAAGTATACGTTGCGGTGGTCGTTACACCGCTGCCGTCCATTGCCGTAAGCACTGCGGTATAATCGCTATATCCTTCCACTTTAAACGTACCGTTGGAAACCGCCACTTCTTTTCCGCCTGCCGTTACGCTGTACGAAAGCGTTACCGCGTCGCCCAACCAATCGGTTGCCTTAAAGCCCGTCAAATCGATCGTATCGCCGTAATGATATTTCAATTGCAACGCTTCGGGCGCAGTGATGACGGGTGCGCTTGCGTTTTCAAGATATCCGCCAAGCGACGTTCTTTCTTCTGTGCTGTAAGGGCTGTAAACGCCTTCCGACACTTCGTAAATATAATCGCCCGTCTTTTCCGTCTTGGTGTCTTTCATCGCTTCCGACGCTACCCACGCGATAGAACGGGTTTGCGTTTCCGTCGTATAATACGTTTCGCCGCCTGCAACTGCGTATGCGCGCGCCTGAATACCGTTGGTATATTCGCTTTCGGGCAAACCGTAGAGGTATGCTCTGAATGCGTAATATTCCACCGTCGTTTCGCCCACGGTTTCGGTGACGGTGAATCTGCCGTCACGGTTTTCCGTGCCGCCGTACACCACTTCTTTCCATGCGCCCGTCGTACCGATCGAAAGATCGTCCGCTACGCCTTCGCTTTCAGGCAAGAACAATACGCCCACTTCCGTGATACCCGCGTCTGCCCAATCTGCCGTTTTAATACGCGTTTCAAAACGGATACCCGATTTGTCTTCCGCTTCGCTTGCTTTCTTAAAACGAATGGACGCGCCGTTCATTGCAAGCAATTCCGTCGTCGCCACTTTCCCTGTTTCCGTTGCGCTTGCGGATACGTTGCTTCCAAGCGCAACCGCGCCGCCGCCTACACAGCAAACCGCAAGGACAGCCAATGCTTTTAAAAGATTATTTTTTCTCATTTCCCTGTACCTCCGTTAATTCCCTTCGAAATCGGTGGTGCTTCCACCAACTCCTTGCCAGCCTGCGGTCGTCCAATTGACGCCGTATTCCGTGCTCGCCGTCAATACGTCTGCATTTTCAAACGCGCTGTACGTCAAGCAAGGTGCTTCATAGTTGCTTTGTTTCATATTTTTGAACCCTCCTTTAGATGTTCTTTTTTCACCGCATTGCCTTTAGTGGTGAGGCTTTGCGATAAATTTCAAAATGTAAATGTTTTTGTTCGGTTTGTCGGTGCGTTGCACGCTTTTTCAGTCTTTTTTCAATCTTTTGGCACCGATTCAAACCCGTCGAAATATAAATGCGCTTGCAACCATTGTTCGCTTTGATATCCGCCGTTCGACGGATACGACATCGCCATCGATAAATATTTCATGCCTTTTTCATACACTTTTTGCGCCGCTTCGGCGGATATGGTAAACTCCGTCCATTCCCCCGATCGAGCTTTATACGACGTGCCGAATGTTTCGCTTAATACGTCGTGATTTAATTCTAACGTTTCACTCAGCGACACCGTAAATACGTAATCGTATTCGTAATTGGGGTTGTAAACGCTGAATTTCAGTTCTTTTAAATTGCTCCAATCGATCTGATCGGAATTTTTAAATCGCCAAAACGTCCACGTGCCTGTCGGTCGATAGGAAAAGGACCAATCGTTGCCGTCTTCCAGGCAATATTCGGGATCGGTGTTTTTCGTGATCGATACGGCGTGTCCGATGGCGTTTTCAAAGGTGAACTCGTACATGGTAGCGGGGTTTTGCGTTTCGGCGTTGCTGTTTCCGCCGCCGTTTGCACCCTTATCCGCCGTGTTTTGGCCACAAGCCGTTCCCATCGACAACGCTAAAACCGCCCATACGCAAAAAACTGTTTTTAACGCCTTTTGAATCATTTTTTTCATTCCTTTGCACCCCAAACGTTATTCTTCTGCGTTGAAGATCTCTAAACCGTCGAAGTACAGTTGTACGCTCTTCCATTTTTGGCTGATCACGCCGCCGTTATCCGCTTGGCGCAACGCAAACCCGAAATAATCAAACGTGCCGTTATTGCACTTTTGTGCGATTGCCGATGCCGTTACGACAACTTCCGTCCATTCGCCCGCAGGTAAGGTGTATTCCGCCACTTCTTGATAATCTTGGAAAATTTCCGCGATATCGTCTTGATGACAGAACGCCTCCAACTGATACTCGTATTCCGTCGCGTTGTATACGTACACCGTAACGTTTTCTTCGATATCCTGCGCGGCGATCGCCTTAAATTTCATACCGGCGCCCATACGTTGGTCGTTTGTGTTTTCGCTGTGCGCATATTTTACAGAGCTTTCTGCGCCCGCGCGCACGTATGCGGGATCGGTGCAAAGCGACACTTCCGCGCCGTCGCACGCAACGATCCAATCGGAAAGTTTTTTGCCGCTTTCCGCGCCGTTTTCGCTTGTTGTCGTCCCTTGCGAAGTCGTTTCCGACGACGGTTGCGAAGACGAACTGCCCATGGCGGAATTTGATTCGCCACAGGCTGCGCTTATGCCCAATGTTGTCACTGCCAATACGGCAGCAAAAATTTTTGATACTGTTTTCATCTTTCACTCCTTACGCGTTGTATTCGATCGCAAAATCGACGTACAGCCCGTTGTCCATTAAGTTTTTCCAAGCGGCGGTACTTGCTTCCGTTGCGGTGTTGCCATTGTAGAACGGATTGTTTCCGCAATTTGTTCCTTGCGCCGTCGAAAGCACCATATATTGCCCCGTCGTCCACGCCGAAACGTCGATGGTAAACTCATTCCAGCCTTTCTTTACGGTGTACGTTTCTCCAACGTATTTTGCACTGTCGATATTGTCCGCTTGACCGAGCCAGAAGGAATATCCGATTTCCGTACCGAGCGTCGATACGGGATAGCGGATCGGGCTGTATACGTACATCTTCAACGTTTTCACTTTGCTCCAATCCACTTCGTTGGAGTAAGGCAATGCCGAAGATACCCACGTTCCCGTCGGTTTCCACCACAACGAATATTCGCCGTCTTTGATATAAGCTTTATTATAATTGAGATAACCCGCGCTGCTGTTCAACGATTTCATTTGCGCCAGCTTATAATCCATCGATTCGTTTGTAAGCGAGCCTTTGCTCATCGTCAAATCGTAGAAATGCAACTTGCAAGCAAGGAAATGCGTGCTGTTTTGTCCGCCGTTGTTATACGCATCCATATACAAGCCGATGTACGGATATGCCGTATAATCGAAACTTTCGGAGAAGATCGTCACTTCCACCGTTTCACCTGCGCCGATGTATACGTCTGCCAGTGTAACCGTTTCGCTGAGCATCGTCGAAACGTTTGTATAAGGTACGCCCACAGGGAAACCGCGCAACTGGAAGAGGAAGTCGTATTCCGCAGGGTTGTATATCTTCATCGTCAACTTATTATCTTTCCAATTCAACTGATTGGACGCCGACCAAACCGCATTGGGATAATTGTACAGTTCACGCGTTTGTAACCATGCCGCCGTCTTGGTTTCCGTCCCCACTTTCAATTCCGCAAAACCCGTTTCCACGATCTTGGTCGAACCGCTTGAACCCAACAACGAATCTTCCACCTTGCAGGTCAATTCGAATGCGTCGAAATACAGATCGATCGATTGCCATTGCGTCGAAGTGCTCTTGCCGTTGTTTTCGTGCGTGAGGAAAATACCGATATACGGCGCGCCGTTGGGAGCAGTTTCCGTTGTTTCCGTCATTCTCACCAACTGTTCGCCGGGGATCACCACTTTCGTCCAACCGTTTTTAAATACAGTAAACGTCGAACCTGCATTGTTGCCGTTGGTCGCCCAATTTTGCACCAAATCGACGTAGCCGCCAATGGAGAACATATAATTGTAATCTGCGCTGGGATTGTATACCCAGAAGGAAAGCCCTTCCTCTTTCGTCCAATCGATTGCGGGAGAATTGAGGAATTTAAACACCGTCGTCGTACCCGCCTGTCTGTAGCGAAGCGAACCGTTACCGTCTTTCGTATTCTTTTCCGAGAAGGTAACGTTTGCGCCGCCGAACCCTTTGACGATCTCTTTAAATTCATCCTCGTGCGCCACCGCTTCAAATTCTTTTTCCGCATATACGTAGATCGGGAACGTTTGCGTGATCGTCGTATCGCCGTTTGGCGCGCTTACCGAGAAAAAATAATTGCCGTACGTATCGATCGTAAACGTATCCGTGCCTTCGGGCGTGATATCTGCACCGTCTTTCAACACTTTCACCGAATATTCGGTCTGTCCGCCCGCCATCAACACGTTGAAATCAGGAATCGTCACTTGGTCGCCTACACGATATTTGCGTTGATATTCTTCCACACTGATAACCGTGTCCGTTTTAAAGGTAAATTCATCGAAATACAATTCGATCGCCGCCCACTGATCGCTGGGAACGGATTTATCGTTTATCGTTACGTAACCGCCGTTGTAAGCGCTGAGGATCTGGAACGCAAAGTAGGGCGCGCCATTAGGGGCTTTTTCCGTCGCTTTCGTCATATCGGAAAGGACGTCCGCCAAAATCGTCACTTTCGTCCATTCCCCTTTCGGACATTCTACGCGAATATTTTTCGCGCCGTTTGTCGGACTGTACGCGCCGGCATATTCGGTGAAACAACATACGTCGAATGCGTAATCGTATTGTTCGCTGGGATTATACACCCAAAATTCCATTCCCGTATATTGCGTCCAATCCACGTTGCTTGCCGCCGCAAACCCGATCGCTTCAGACGAGCCGCTGCGCGTATATTTCAACGAACCTGCGCCTTCTCTTACATATTGTTCGTCCGTCACCAACTCTAACAGTGCGCCGCCCAAACTTGTTGCGACGTTGGAAATCAATTCGTCGCCGTTAAAATACTCCAATTCGTGTACGTCCGCCACACGGAACGCGTATTCTTTCACGTTGACGTTTTGATAAGCGTCCGTCGCCGTGATCACCGCAGTGTGTACGCCGATCTGCGTCGGAGTAAATACGCCGTTTTCCACCGCAAGCAAATTGCCGTCCGTTTTGTCGCCGTAATACACTTTCACATCCGTTGTCGGCGTATCGTCCAATGCGTCTACGACCAAAATCGAATCGTCAAGCGAAACGGCTGTATTTTGTACGTATTTGGTTTTAAATTTCCCCACGATCGTCGGCGCAGTGGTATCCGCAACCGTAAACGTGCGCGTGTGCGTTTCCGTCGTTCCGTCGGGGCGAGCAAACGTAAACGTAGCCGTATACACCCCCACTTTATCCAACGTCAACATATCGTCTTTGAGGGTTACGGTTTCTTTGTTTTCCCCGTACGTCACCGTTATGGACGTAGGATCGACGATCTGCGTTTCGTTCCAAACCCCTGCCGCCGTTTCCAACGAAATTTCGGAAAATACTTCGTAATCGCCTTCTTCGGGAAGATCGACAAGGAAGGTATTTTCCACCTGTTCGCCGCCGCTTTCACTGCTCTGTTGTCCGCCACCGCCGCAAGCGGCAAAACCGCCCGCAAGCGCAAGGCAACAACCCGCCAACAATGCCAAACGTAATTTTTTCATCTTTTCGTCCTCCTCACCTTATGCGTTTTCCTTATTCTCGATCCTGAAATTGTCAAAATAGAACACTTTCAACTGATCGGATTTCGGCACGAAGAACATCGGCGCGCCGTAATTGTACAAGCCCAGATCTTTATCATAACCCATCAATACGTATTCGTCGTTATATGCCGGCATACCGGGCGTCACCCATTCTTTGATGGATATGCGCACCGTCGTCCATTGACCCGCTTTCGCCGTGTAACGGTATACATAACGGTTGTAATTACCCGCCACTACCGAATCGCCGCGCTTACGCCAAATTTGGATATTCATATTTTCATCTGTCCGCGTATCGTTGTAAATGTCGAACGTAAAATATTTATCCTCTGCGCCAAGCGTTTCAAAATCGAATTTATGCCAAATATCTTCCATCAAATAGAAGTATACCGCGCCGCCTGCCGTGATTTGCGGTTGACATTCCACTTTCAACGATTTTCCCTCGCAGTTCATCGAATACGCCTTGTCTTTGTTGACGCTTAAAATGGGATAACTGTCCCCCGTCGATACGCCGCCGACGTTGGTGATAAATTCTTGATAGTTTTTATCAAACGAACAGAACTCCCCTTCGTCGAACGTCATTTCGTAGGCTTTGGGCGCTTTCAACGTCATACCAAGCCCCACGTTATCCAAATAGAACACGTTGGTTTTCGCTTCTTCGGCGTTTGTCTTTTTGGGGAAACGCAACAGCAATTTTTTGCCTTGCGTCATATCGTAACCGCCCGCCATACCTTTTACGTTGTAGGCAATTTTCACTTCATTTTTGCCCTCTGCCAAATCGATCTTTTGGAAGTTGGTGGTTTTTTCACCGATCGACAAAGCCACTTCTACATACGATTTTTCGCCCGCTGCATTAAACATATCAAACTGCACGTTCTTCAAACGGCTGAGATCCAACACGTCGTTGCCGTTTAAACGAATTTCCATATACGGATAGGTCGTTCCCGCGAAAAAACTGCCCCAAACTTCCAATCTTGCCGAGCCTTCGCCTTGCGTGATATATTGTTTGTCGGTGTTGATATCCGCCTTGCCGAACATTGCCGCGTAATTACATTCCATTACGTCTTGAACGGTGTCGTACGTATTGATCTGTTGATAGGTAGAAATTTTTTCCTTTTTCTCCTCTGCAACTACCGCAGGCGCGTTGAATGCGGAAAACGCCGCGCATCCCGCAAGTAAAACCGATAAAGCCAAAAATGCAAAATTTTTCTTTTTCATCTTGTATATCCTCCTTATCATTTCACTACGTTGATCGCTTCTACGTTTAACGTAAACGTCGTCACCGTTTCCGGTTTATCAAACGTGAACACCAACTGCGTCGCTTCTTTTATCTTGTTCCATTCCAAATCGCACAAACGGTCGAACCGAAGTACGTTGTATCCGGGGTTTACGTACACGGCGTCTACGATACGACGGGCTTTCCCACGTACGTTTAACGACATTTTCACCTTTTCGGGCGCATCCAAATACACGTACACCAACAACGTTTCCGTTTCGGTCGTAATTTGATCTTTTTCCAATTCGTAGAACATTGCGTAAACGTCTTCCGTCGCTTCCACTTTCAACGTATCTACGCCTTCGTATTTATTGACGGCTACCGATACGTTTTCCACCGTTTCCTGTTTTGCGTTTTGGAAGGAAACTTTTGTAGCATCGATCGTAAAGATATTGGTGGTTTCGCAACCCAATTCCAACGTTTGCCCGCACGCTTCAACAGACAGCGTCGCAGCCTTTTCATCGATCGTATATACAACGCCTTCGCCGCTTTCGCTACCCGTCAAAACCTTTCCGTTCGCTTTCACTTCCACGCCTTGGGGCGCGTAAAGCTTTGTCGATACGTTCCCATTGGATAAAATTTTATAATCGCTGATCGCAACGCCGTTGTTCGCCCAAACCATCAACGTATTTAACGCCGTTTTTGCCTTGGCTACGTCCGCGCTGGTACAATGTACTTGATTAAGATTGTACATATACGAATACATTTCGTCCAACACGCCCGAAGCGTTTAACGTTGCGCCGTATTTTTGCGAAAGAGCGGGATAAAGATTATTTTCCAGATCGGTGATCGCGTCGTAATCTTCCGTACCGTCGCGCAAATAGAACAAACGCAACGCAGGGACGGAATTATCCAAACCGAACACTTTTCCGGGATAGTAGTAATATCCGTCGCCAACGTCCGTGTTGTTACGCATAACGTCTTCATATTGTTCGATACCGTACAACGTTTTGGGGTTGGAATAATCGGGGAAACCGTCGCCCGTGCCGTTCACTTCCCAAATCAGATATCCCGAAATATCATAATCGCGCATCATCCAATACATCACGCGCGCCGAAACGCCGTTGTCGTCAATGTGAATGGTGGGATAGGGCGTTTTCGGGTTACAGCAAGTGTACAGCCAATAATCGCCGCCGTTTTCCCTATGCTGGCGATAATCGTCTACTTTTGCCGACGAATCGTAATACTGCGGTTCGGTACAATAGGTGTCCACCAAGTCGTATCCCCCCGGCGAATCGATACGCGTCGTTACAACGTGTTCTACGTCTAAAATGCTGGCGATCAGGCTTTGCGCAAACTCTTGCGTGCCTTCATACGTATCCAAAGCCGCAAGTTCCGCCGCATACGTCGCCGCTTCTTCCAAACAATCGTTGTATTGCTGACAAACGTAGTCCACTTTGTTCATCAATTCTTCGCTTTGTTCGGGTTCGTCGATGATCGAGCCCATATATGTATATGCTTTTTCAAAAAGGTCTACCTGGTTTTCAAGCGACGCTTCTACGTACGTTCTCAAAAAGATCATAAACCAATCGGTATTCAAACTGCCGCCGTATACGGGGTCGGCTTTCCCATTGGTCGAAAAACCGTACGCCGAAACTTTCGGATCATTCGCCGCTTTCAACATATACGGGATCTGTTCGTCTGCCGTCGCCTGCACAACGTCGTCGCGCGTCGTATCCGTACGCATACCGTACAACCACTGTACGCTTAAACGGAAATCGTTTAACGACGATACGATTTTATCGTATCTTTCCTGTGTAACGTCTGCTTCCAACGCCGCCAAATTGCCCGTCGTCAGTTGTACTGCCGATTTCACTTGCACCTGTTCTGGCAACGTATAATCCAACACTTCCACCGTCGCCGACATCTTTTCTTCCTTGCCGTCTAACGTCACCGTGATCGTACCCGTGTACACACCCGTCGGTTGATCGGCAGGCACTTTCACCGTCACCAACACCGCCTGATTTTCGTTTGCCGCTATTTTATTCAGCTTATATTCTTTCGCCGCGGAAAGAGGCACCATCGCGTCGGGATACATTCCCGGTTGCATCGTCGAATCGGAAGACATGATCGTAGACACTTCGTGATAATATTCGTGACGAAGATCAAACGCGCTTGCAGGCAACACGTTGTTGCCGCATTTAAAATCGCTCACCGACAAATCGTACGCCGCAACGTCGATATTCGGCGTGATCACGACGTGTCTGCTTTCGTGTTCGTTGCGGAATGCCGCAATCGAAAAATCGTTCATCAAATATCCCGAAAACCGTTCTCCAAACGCCTCTAACGACGACGTACCTTCGTACGATTGCAAAATTTTATCTTCCGCATACGCAATGCGAAGGCTCGCCTCCAATTCCGGTTGCGGTTCGACGGCGGACGAAGAACTGTCGCCGCTGTTTCCGCCGCCGCAGGCAGCGGAAAACACCATTCCCGCCGCCATCGACAAAGCCATTATGTTTTTCAACCATTTTTTAGCCATCTATTTTCTCCTCATTTTTTTATTGCAATTATAACAAACCGCTGTCTTGCAACAATTTTTTCATAAACGATTTGTAATAATTATACGCGCTGTCTACCACTTCTTGCGCAGTCTTCAACCCTGCGTTTCTTGCGCCGAACGTAATACAGAAGTTATAATTTTTCAAACCTTGATCGTAGCGCATACCGCCGATATAGTACGTAGGATAATAATCTTCCCCGATAACGCCCACCGACGTTTCCAAAATTTCGAATTTGCGTTTTGCAAACTCACTCATATTCGCATAACCCGACCATTTCGTAATGTCGTAATCGTAGGGAAGGGAGTTGCCTGCGGTGTTGGCAAGGAATAATTCTTGCGCTTCATCCGTTGCCATAAACTTCAAAAATTCTTTCGCACCTTCTTTTGCCGTTGCGTATACGGGAATGGACATCGTAGAACCGACGCCGCTTGCTTGATATGCGCGGGATTCTTGCATTTGTTTTACGTCTGCTTCCGTTGCCCAATCGGGTTTTTCCGCAACGCCGTCTACGTAATCGATCAACGCGCACAATTTATCGTCGTATACTTTTCTTTCTTCTGCCGTCATCGTTTTGCTTGCCTCGGTGAAGTTGACGGATTTATCCCAATAAGACATTTTATCCGACAACGCGCTTAAAACGGGCGTCTTCATGGGACGGATATCTTTTACGCTGATCGCGCCGCTTGCAGACGAGTTTTGCATTTCGTTTTCCAACCAAACGCCGTTGGGTTGCATTGCGCCGTATTGCTTATCGCCCGACAAGAAATATGCTTGCGCTTCCGTATACGATAACGATTCTACAAATTCGTACACGTAATCTTTATCGGGGTGCAACATATCTTCAAACACCTTAAACATTTCGTACAAGCCTTCTTGTCTGAAAATTTCGATCGAGGTGTTTTCATCGGGATCGGCATTGTCGTTGATCTTACCGTTGTAGAAATTGTCCAAGCCCTTTTGTCCTTCATACTGCGCCCACCAAACGTCTGCGCAATATTCGAAATAATCGTCCGCAGCCGAATAGATAAACGGCGTAATGCCTTTTTCTTTCAACGCTACGCAATAACGAAGCAATTCGTCCGTCGTTCTGGGTTCGTGCGTCAAACCTGCTTCCGCAAACAATGCCACGTTGTACATCAACCCGGAGAACCCGTATCCCCAAGGCATACCGTAATAATGCTGTTCCGCTTTTCCGCCGATCTCTACGTCCACCAAATACATTTTGCTGGAGAAATCGTACATCTTATCCAACACCGTTCTGTTTTCCCCGGGAACAGTTGCGTTATATACGTCGTCCAATGATTCGAGAGCAACGTCGTATCCCGCCAACGCTTTCGAACCCGCCGAAACAAGTCCGTTTAACGTACCGCCCAAAATAAACAAGTCTACCGTACAGTTCTTCGGGCCCGATTTGATCATATTGGAGGGAGAAGTGCTGTCGCTGAGCGACTGCGCTTTAATGGCGTATTGCGGATTTTTCGCCATAAACGCCTTTGCGCAAGCGTTAAACCATTCTACGCCATATCCTGCGTTGTAAATATTCACTTCGATGGTAGACGCGCTGTTGTCTGCCGTACCGCCCTGCAAATCGAGATCGCCGTCGATCTTATTACCGCCGCCGTTGCCGCCGCTACCGCCGCCGCAAGCAAATAACGAAACCGCGCTGGTTGCGCAAAGCGCCAATGCCAATAATTTCTTTCCCAATTTTTTACCTTTCATAATTTTTCTCCTTATTGATGATTTTTTTATTTTCCTTTATTCATTTTTTTCTTAACCGTTTACTCTTGCTTAACCTTTCAATGCGCCTGCCGTCAAATTCTGTAAAATCAAATCTTGGAAGGATATGTACAAAATAATAGACGGGACAGACGTTACCACAAGCGCCGAGAAATACATCGGCGTATCCATACTGCGTTGCATTCTTGCCTGATATTCGTACAAACCGAATGCGATGGAAGGATACTTGGGCATATACAGCATCGTAAATTCGTGACTGTTCCAACCGTTGATAAAGCCAAGGACGAAGAAAACGCCAAGCATCGGCATCGCCTGCGGCATCATCACTTTCCAAAACACCGTCCAATCGTTTCCGCCGTCGATAAAGGTCGCTTCGCCATACGCCCAGTCGATCCCTTTCCAAAACCCGACCAAAATGATGAACTGCCCGCCGAATCCGCCGAAACAACCCAGCAGATATCTCCAAGAGTTTTTCATTCCCAAATCGCAGAACAACTTATAATAAGCAGGACCGCTGCCGGGCAACGACAAGGTGAGCATGATTAGGTTGATGGCGAAAATCGCTTTTCTACCCGGGAATTTATAACGGGCATATGCGTACGCGCACGCCGCCGTCGATAACAACGAAGGGACAGAACCCGTCACCGAAAACCAAATACTGTGGAAACACATACGAAAATATCCCGAACCGTTTACCTCAAAACTGGTAAACACTTTGCCGTAATTCCACACCCACTCTTTCGGAAATGCAAATTTACTGGTGATGATGTATTCGAACGCTCCTTTAAAGGTGTTCATGATCACGAAGAAATACGCAATTGCGTAGGTTGCCGAAAAAATACAGAGGAATACGAAAAAACAGTTAAATAAAATTTGCTCGCCTCTGCTGCGTTTGATCTTTTCTTTATGTTTTTTCATCAGTAGGTCACCTCCGGTGAAATTTTCGCAGCTACCCATTTTACGAAATACGTTACAGGTAACATTACCAACGTCATCATGATCCCCAGCGCGCTCGACGTACCCGTACTTCCGCCCGTGTAGATCTGCCAGAATATCCAGAAACTCAACGTTTGCGTATTGTAATTACCGTTCGTTAAGAACAGCGTTGCGCCGCCTGCGTTCAAGAACCCTGCGAGCCCCAATACGTATAAAGTGGAAAGCGTACCGCTGATCAAGGGCAATATCAAATGTACAAATTCTTGCCAAGGAGTTACGCCGTCCAACTGCGCCGCTTCCAACACTTCTTGCGGCACACGCGCCATCGCGCCCAGCGAATAGATCATATTTGCGCCGACGCACACCCAAAGGCTGTACACCACGCTCAGCGTCATTGCATACCGATCACTGTACAGCAGTTGATAACGCTCGGTGATCCAACCCCAATTATACAGCATATCGATGATAGGACCGTTGTAAGCGATCAACTGTTTATAGATGGTTGCCAACGTTGCGCCCGCCAACAGATTGGGCAAATACAAAAAGAAACGGAAAAATTTATAACCCTTTATCTTTTTGTACAGGAAATACGCCAAGACAACGTTAAAAGTTTGCACGATGAAATAATTGACAAAGAAATACGTCAGCGTATTTTTCAACGCGATCCCCAACATACCGTCTTCCCCGTTTGTACCAACAAGGTTTTGGATCACCCATTGATAATGTTGCAACGTCCAATCGCCGTTCGATTTTTGGAAGGACAAAATAATGGAATCGAAATTAACGTACAACCAAAATACCAACCACGTGATAAACGCAGGCAAGATCAACAGCCACGCAAAGATCGGCGAACCTACTTTGATCCCATTTTCTATCCGAATCGCACCCGTCTTTTTTTTCTTGAGTGCCGTTTGCAGTTTAGAAAACATCATTTTTATCTCCTTATAAAAATTTTCTATATAAAAACGTTTTTACAAAACGTTGATGACGATAACAGACGCCAGCCCCAGCACGACGCCGCATACATTTTTTAACGTCAGTTTCTCTTTATATACCACTGCGCCGATCGTCGTCGTAATCGCCAAACTGATGGCGCTGGATACGGGGAACAAAACAACGGAAGGCACTTTTTTTGCCATCGACGTAACGATCAGGTTGATCGCAAACACCGCCAAACCCAACAGCGCCCCGAAAACATATTGTTTTTTATGTAATTTTTCATAGGCATACTTTCGTTGTCCGTCTTCCGTTTTTCCGCCGAATATAAATAAAGCCAAGGCTGCTCCCGCCAAAATAACCGCGTTAAAGGCAAACGTCAAAAAGGAAAACATCGCCACGTTTCCGTCGGGAACAAGAATGGCAAAATATTTTTGCACCACCATAACGAATCCACCCGACAAAAAGGAAAGAAACAACATCCCCACCGTACGCCAAGTCAATTTTTGTCCCGATTCGTTCGATCCGCTTGCCAAAAGACCCGCCGAACATACAAACACCGCCAACCCCAGCCATTGAAATATGCTCATCGGCTCGTTAAAAAGGAAAATTCCCAAAATACACGGTACGAACAAACCGCCCTGCGCAAACATCGAACAAAGCACCATCGTGCCGCCTTTCAACGCTTCGATCCCCGCATACAGCTCAACCGCAAACAACAACGCCGACAACAACGCGCAGATCGCCGTTACGCCGTCTAAACCGTAAAACCCTGCGATACACAACGTCACAATGGAAAACGCCGCCGATACAAATTGATAATACGCTCCGTATTCGAAAAATTTCATTCTCGAATCGATCAACATACTCACTTGCTTGTTTGAATACGACTGTATAACGCGCATACACGCAATGATGATAAATAAACCTACGATCATATTTTTCTTCTTTCAACCGCCTTGTCCGTACTCTTGCGCCAACATTTCCGTCAAAGTTTTGCCGAAATGTTTTCACTGCCTTTTTCATTCTATATTAAACTCATACCCCCCCCGATTGTTAAGCAGTAACTATTTTTTATCTCATTCGGGAGAAGGTATGTTCTTCTATTGTTTTATGTAACGATGGTTTTTGCGCGAATAATTAATTTTCAAAAATTGTCATTTTATCTTGACTTTTTTCCTTATTGGCTTTATAATAAAGAAAATCCATTTTCATTTTTTGGTGATTTTATGCAATATACTTCTTATTACGAACTTATCCGCGATTATAACGAAGACAACGTTATTTCCTATTTAGGCCCTACGGTATACCCTTCGCATTTTCATCAACGGTCGGAATTTACGTACGTTTTAGAAGGCACTTGCCATGCGGTGATCAATAATACGACGTACAGCGCCGAAGCGCACGATTTGTTGTTTGCCCCCGATTATTATCCCCATTCCTACGCGACGACCTTGGATGCAAAACGTATAAACATTTATCTTTTAAAGGATTACGTTCAATTTCTCAATCAAAAAACTTTCCCGTGTTTATTGTCGGATAAAACGTATAATCGGGAAAAATTGTTGCCCCTCTTATCCGAATTTCAACGGATATACAGCGCCAGAGGCGTAATGCCCGATTCGACGCGTTCCCTTTTATTGCAAGGATATTCCGACGTCCTGTTCGGTACGTTGATGGAGCGATACGGCAACGAACTCGTCCCCAGAAACAAGCAGATCAATACGTTGGTGGAGATCCTTGCTTATATCGAAGACCATTCGGCGGAAAAACTGACTTTAGAATCGTTATCCAACAAATTTGGGTATAACAAGTTTTATTTTTCCAAATTTTTCAACTCGTCCATCGGCGACAGTTTAACGGGTTATATCAACAATGCGCGCATCCGTAACTTTACCAAACGTTTTCAACAAGATACCCACCAAAACGTTTTAAATCTTGCCGTAGACGTCGGGTTCGATTCGTTGCCCTCTTTCTATCGGGCGTTCCATCGCGCCTACCATTGTACCCCCAAAGAATACTTTGAAAAAATCAAAAATTGATTTCACAATTTTATCATATCACATCTTGACTGCAATTTCCTTAAACATATTGTTTTATTATTTTCATTTATTGGCGTATTTCTTGAAATTTTTGCCGAAATCCTTAAAATCGCCACTGTTTCGCTTTCATATATTGACAAAATGCAAAAAATCTGCTGTTTTTTTCTTTTCTGTAACAAACGTGAAAACGCGCTTGCTTTTTCACCGTTTTTACAGATTTTTTTTGTCTTTCGTCCCCCGAAATGTTTTCTTTCGATTATTTTGCAAAAGTCCGATCGAAACACTGCCGTTCTATTCGATTTTTGCGCCTGCCAAAACGTAACTTTGTTGCGCTTTCAACGTATGTTTTATAACGATATCCCCGTTTTCGCAAATATAAGAAACGGGACGCGCCGCAGCGTTTTGAGGCGTAATGATATGAAAGGAGCGAAACAAACGATTGGTTTGGATATGCAACT
This sequence comes from Clostridia bacterium, assembly GCA_017463205.1. Lineage (GTDB taxonomy): Bacteria > Bacillota > Clostridia > Christensenellales > Borkfalkiaceae > Scatosoma. Next base: position 8,630 of record JAFTPQ010000007.1, on the reverse strand, counting down.
GTTCGTAATCGTCGTCGGAAAAATTGATACATACCAAATACAAAACGTCCCCCTTGTCAAACGCGTATATACAAACGTTTTCCTCTTGGATAAAAAACAAATTTTTCCGATCTGCCGCATACGTTTGTAAGGCTTGTTTTATCACGTACTCCCGTAACGGACACAACAAAGAAATCGGCACGTTTTGATCGGAATTTGTGTTTGCGTAAGGAAGAATCAACGCGTTATGCACTTGACATATCCCCACCCCCACGATCTGTTCGTTATAATCGAGCAAGTGGGTATAAATTTTCTTTTCCGACCCGTCGTAACGCACGTTATAATAATCACCGCAGAAAAATTGCGACGTCGCACGCAAACGTTCTATGCCGTAAATTTCTTCGCCTGTCGCCAATTCTTCCATCGAATGTTTTCCCGTACATTCTTCGTATCGTTCATAATCTTCCGCCCCGATCAAAGACAGCAGCCCCTTCTCTTTCAGCACGACGATATTATCTGCCGTCAAAATGACGAAATTGTTTTCAAACAGCGCCTCGATCACCCCATTGGGATAATTGCGAAAAACTTCGCCGCTTACCGCCACGATCTTCCCTTTTACATACGGATCTGCCGTATAAGCGCACGCCACGCCGATTTGTTCGAGATAGGCAAACAACCAACCGTCAAACGGGTGTAACTGCGAAAAAGTGCAAACGTTTTTTAACGTATACGACGACTTTTCATCGATCAGCACCTGCACCCCGACCATATCCGCAGGGTTTAACCCGATCTTATCCAACTTGGATAAATACGGCTTCACCTCCCTCAATACGTTGGCATATTTCTGATATCGGACTGCGCCGTTGCCGTTAAATTCAAAGATACTCAACGTGTCCCCTTTCAAGCCCATCGCCGCCGTAGACAACAATTGATAGCGAAAATAATTTGCGCTTTTGGTGTACATCGAATGGGGGAAATTTTCCATTTCCGAAACGCAATTTGCATAATCGCCCGAAACAAACCGCGAAAGCATACTTTCTTTGTTCAACGCCCACGCATATTCTTGCATGCCACGTTGCCGATACGAATGCAGGCAGATCCTATGATAGGGTTTTTTGCGCCCGTTTTCGGATAAAATCGAAAACAGTTGCGCATAGCTTCGCCCTTCGCTTTGACCTGCGCTGCCCGTCATCAATCCAAACGTTTTTTGCGCTTTCACGTTTTCGGAAATATACGTCAACAAATCGCGCAACGTTTGGGAAGAAACGTCGAGATAGGCTTTGCGCACCCCCTCGTCCGTGAAGATCTTCGCCACAAACTGTTCGCGCGTATACGCGGTGTTTGCGGCTTTGTTGAACAATTTCATATGCTCGTCGCAAAAGCAACCGTTGCGCACGGGCAGATGATTGGACAGCCGAAAATCATCTTCGACCCAAAGAATTTCAGGCTCGATCGTTTCCGCGTAAAACGTAAGCAATTCCACGTAATACCGCCGCCATTCTTTACAGAGCGGACAAACCGCCACGTTTGCCACTATGCCGTCCGCGCCTACCATCGCGCGGAAATTTTGACCGTCTTTCAATCTTCTTCCACCGTCGTAATGCGCCAACGAACACCACGGATTTAACGAAACCGTGATCCCGCGAGCGTGCAATTCCTCTTTCGCTCTTACGATAACGTCCGTGTATTTTTTTGCTTCTTCTATCGTGATATGCCCCGTAAACAATTCTTCGGGCGCGATAAAAAACATCACGTCGTCGATCAACGCCTTTTCGCAAAAATCCAATAAAGCGTTCATTCTTTTTTCAAAATGCAACGAGAGGGATAAACTGAAACGTAAACTATAATTTCTCATCTGTCATTTTTCGCAGCCACGTAAAAAAGAAGCCGCATTTGCTCCGATCACTTTTTTTCATTTTATCATACAAACGCCTCATTGTAAATACAACAAACGAACGTAAACTTTTAAAAAACGAACCTTTTTTCTTTTGTTTATTTTTACCACCCCTAAATAGAATAAACAAAACTTTTCAAAAAACAAACTTTTTGTTTGACATTTTTATAATCCTGTTTTATAATAAACTTATGAGAAACAATCAAATTTTTGCAGCCAATTTCCATCTTTCCCCCTCCACCGTTTCCCTCACCAACGTCTACAATACGCACGTTTACGGATATTATCAAAACCGATTGTTGGACGATCAGCGCGATCTGCACTGTCTGATCATTACGCTTGTCGGGCAAGCCAAGATTTTGTTAAAAAACGATCAAACGATACCGTTGACGGAAAAAACTCTTTTTTTCGGTTCGATCTCGTCCGTGCAAACGTTGCAGTGTAACTGCCCGCATTGGCATTTCATCACCTATTGGTTTATTCCGCATAACATTCTTTTGCCGGATATCGGTACGTTTACGGTGAAAACCCTCGATGCGGAACAAGAGGATGCGGAGGCGACCAAGATCATTCAACTGTTGCAAACGCAAATGGAAACGAAAATTCAATTCGCCAATTCTTATTTTTGTTGCCGTTTGCTCACTTATTTGGACGAAATCAATCCTTTCGTGCAAAAAAGCAACGCCTTGATCGAAAAAATAATTGCCTTTATCAATACACACCTGACGGAAGAATTGAAAGTGCAACGTATCGCAAAAGAATTCGGTTATTGCGAAAAACATATCCGCTATTTATTTAAAACGAAATTGGGGATATCCCCCAAACAATATATTCATAAAACAAAATTGGAAAACGTTCGCCAGCTGCTGTCCACAAGCGACTGTTCTTTGCAAGAACTTGCAGAACGATACGCTTTTAATTCCGCAAGCCATTTAAGCGCCGATTTTCACCGCGAATACGGACTTTCCCCCTCTGCGTTCCGTAAAACCTGCAAAACGAACGGCTTACCGCCGAAACCATAATTTTTGATATACAAAACGCCCGAATCTTTCGTGATTTGAAAGACTCGGGCGTTATATTTACACCATTCGCCGCAATACCGCCGTTTATACAAAATATACCGTTACCTTTGCTGTTTCACCTGCTTTCAACAAGGGCAACAGCGTTCCTTCCACCCCTTTTCCGTTGAAAAGGACACTCGCTTTTTCCCCTCGGCAATATTCGATTTCGTACACGCCGCCACGGAATTTTCTCGTCACGCGCAAACGATCCCACGCCGAAGGCAAACAAGGCTCTATTTTCAATCCTTCGGGCGTCGGTTTTACGCCGCAAATATATTCCGTCACACAGCGATACAGCCAACCTGCCGTACCCGTGATCCAACTCATCGGCGCATACCCCGCTACGTACGGATTTTCAGGCCCCATATACATATTGCTCACCGCATACGGTTCCATCCCGTTGTCGGGGTTTTTGGGGTTGTCAAACGAGATCGCCTTTAGCGACGCGTATGCGATATCCCCACGCCCCAACAGACAATCCGCTACGATCTTAAACGCCACGCCATGGTTATACACCGCGCCGTTTTCCACCAAACCGGGTTGGAAATAGCTGACGCGCCCGATCTTGTCGTCCCCTTTGCGGAAAGAAGGATAGCATTGCATATACCCATAATCGCAACGCAACCGTTTTTCTACCGTGTCCATCAATTTATGCAACGACGGAGCATCCAAAAGTCCAGCCAACACCGCCCACGTTTGCGGATTGAGGAATATCTTGGCATACTCGTTTTCGTCCGATCCTATCTTTTCGTCGTAATCGTTGAAACCGTACAAAAAATGGTCTTCCTCCATACCATGTACGAGAATACTTTGTTTTAACTCCTCTTTTTTGCTTGCGTAATCCGCAATCAGATCTTCCCTTTGATACAGACGTAAAATTTCTTCAAATTCGTTCAAGGCTTTCACGGTTGCAATCGTCAACCAAACGCTTTCCCCTTTTTTCAACCGACCTGCATTATTCAAACTGTCGTTCCAATCGCCGCCGATAAACAACACCAAACCCCGTTTCCCGCGCGAGCTGTATAAATAATCCATCGCGCGTTGGATATGCTGAAATACGCTTTCCGCTTTCTCTGTTCCCTCGTACGGACGGAATACGGACGGTTTGCTGTAACCGCTGTTTTCCGCGCTTGTACCGATCAAATAGGGAATTTGTTCGGACAACACCGATATATCCGCCGTTTCGTTGAGATACGCCAACACCGCCGACGGGATCCAAACGCCTCCGTCGTTGTACGGGTAAAACATATCCGGCTGCATCATACGGATCGGGTTGCCGTCCTCATATTGATACCGCAATACGTTTAAAATACGTTCTCTTGCAAGTTTTGGATTAAAGGAAATAAACGCCGTAATATCTTGCATGACGTCACGGAATCCCTTTCCGTACACACGCCCCCACGTTTTCCCCAACGAAAGTTGCCGCTTCAACCAAATATTCGCCTGCGAATTTAGTACGGCGTCCGGCGTTTCCATACGGAACACGTCCGAATATTGCGCATTTTGCGCTTCCACTTCTTGCAAGGCTTTTTCGAACGCCGCGCGTGAAGCGTTTTCTTTCGCCAACGCCACACATTCTTCCCGCGATTTTCCCATACCGCAGATCCACACGTTTTCCCATTCTGCTTGTGGCGCAAGCGTTAAGCGATATTGCATCGCGCCCACGTAGGACATTTCAAAACTCGTCCCCTTGCAAGAAAGCGAGTCCTCTCGTAAACTTTCGGGATCGGCAAACGAACCGTACGCGCCGCAAAAACGGTCTTTCGACGTTTCAAACGCAAACGGTTTTTGCGCAGACGCCAAAAACAAATGCGTGTATTCGCTGTCTAACGCAAATCCCTCGTGCGGGAAATGGATACCGCCGAGTTCTTCATCATAATCCGCCATACCGTACGCCTCGTGTCCGGAAATATCCGGTTGCGGTTGGTTACAGAAATATAAATCGATATGTTTTTCCCCTCCCGAAAGGTTGTACGCACGTACCGTGTACGCGATGAAATTACCTTTCGGCGGAACAAGCAAGGTGTATTCCACCCGCACTCCGTCGTATTCGCTTATCACAGTGTGATACCCCAGCCCGATGTGCGCTTCAAACTTTTCAAACGGCAATCGCGCGTAATTTCGGTTTGGTGAATAACACGTTCCGCTGTCACGGTCTTTGACGTACACGTTGCGTTCCCCCGTTTCGATCGCACGCCGCTCCGCCCCAAACGAACTCCACGAAAATCCGCCGCCAAATTGATTGCATTTACACACCGTCGTTTCATTCCACAAATAATTGACCAGTTCTCTGCGAGGATACATATTCGTAATGACGTATTCTCTCTTTTGATCGTTAAAATAACCCATGACCGCACCTCTTTTTAAAACGGCTTACCGTTTTTATCTTCTTTTTTGCTATATCATTATATACCGATTTTATTATATCACCAATCTAACCAAATTTCTATTCATATTTTGAAATAGAGTTTTCATATATTGACATTTTTTATAAATCAAAGAAAAAAATGATAAAAAATTTAAAGATATTTACCTTAAAAACACAATATTTGAAAACAAAATATCAATAAATGGATATTATTTCCAAATCAAGCTCCCGATCTATAATTTCAACACCCAACTCCTTAAACTTGTCCAACGAGAGAACGTTGCCTGTTGGGATATTTCCAGCTATGCAAACGGACATTCGTCACACTTGTAGGGACAACGAATCAAGTTCCCTTTTCTTCCGACAATCTTACATTTCCAGGCTCTGCGTTGTTGGCGCTGTATTGCTCTTATAGGTCGCACATATTCGTGATAAACTTCTTCACTTATAAATACTTTTTTGCCTTGTATAGTTACATAAAATTCCTTATTTTCTGACAAAAAACGACAAAGAAAAAGCCCTTATAGCCCGATGTTTCTTTCTCGCACCGTTCTATAAGGGCTTTTATGCATTTATTTAATTCTTTACCTTTAGTATTTCTCCATTTTTATCTATAATGATACTTTAATGAGTATTACCTCACGCTCACCAGTTAATTGATATTGTCGAAAATCTTATTTCTACCAAGCTGAAAATTTGGGATTTTTCAGCTTTAAAATTGCTTCGGCAAAGAAATAGTCTCCGTAAATAATCGGCTCCTGTTGCATATAATCGTATTTCAACATACCCATCTGCAAAATACTGTCCTCATTTTCTTCCCAATTGCACCAAGACTTTTCCATTGCCTGCAAAATCTTTAACGCCGCATCAACGTACAATCTCTTTTCATATTCGGAAACGTGCTTTGCAATTTCCAAAAGTCCGCACGCCGCGCAAGCACCTGCCGTTGAATCGTATAAAACAGGTGTTTCAGGCGACCTGAAATCAGTTAAGGGCAACCATTCCGTAAGCGAAAGACAGGAAATAAAATAATGCGCCACTTTTTTAGCAGTATCCAAATATCTCTCTTCATTAGTATAAGCATACGAAAGTGCAAAGCCATACAAAGCCCAAGCGCACCCCCTCGACCAAGATGAACCGACTCCATAACCTTGTCCGCCGCGGCTTTCTACAAATTCGCCCGTATCGGGGTTATGCACGACGATATGATTTACCGAACCGTCGGGACGAATATGTTGTTGCATAGCCATATCAGCGTGCGCCTTTGCGATTTGCGTAAATCTATCGTCCTTCAAAGCGTTGCTTGCCCAATAGAGAAGTGGCAAGTTCATCATACAATCAATAATCGACCAACCCTTCGCCTCGTCGGTATTCCAAGCGCGGATAAAATTCCCTCGCATATTAAATCGGCTCATCAGCGACATTGCCGCCTTGTAATTGCGATTAAACGATTGCTCATTCCCTGTCAACCGATAATCTATTCCGGCAGTTAAATGCCAAATAAACCCTGCGTCGTGGTCTAATCTCTTGGGAATATCAAATACTCCGTCGAGCATTTCTTCCGAACACACCGCCGTTTCCTTATAAATTTCCTTACCTGTTCCCACGTACATCAACCAGTTAAGTCCGCCCCAAAAACCGTTCGTCCACCAACCGATATCCGTTTCGGCTCTATTATCGTGTCCGCCGTTCACGGTGGAATACGGCAACTTATTTTTCGAACGCAAGGTCACTTTTGACAATTTTTTGTCTAATTTATTCCAAGTTTCTTCAACCCATTGTTGGTTTTCTTTGCTTAAATAGTTATTCATCACTGTTCCCTTTTGCGCTTTAACACGACTTCTCTTTATTTAGGTTGTTTTCCGATATACGCCAAAATACCGCCGTCTACGTATAATACGTGTCCGTTTACAAAGTTGGACGCTTCGCTCGCCAAAAATACCGCAGGTCCTGCCAAATCTTCGGGGTTGCCCCATCTTGCCGCAGGCGTTTTTGCAATAATAAAGCTATCAAACGGGTGTCTTGAACCGTCCGCCTGTCTTTCTCTAAGCGGTGCGGTTTGAGGGGTTGCAATATACCCAGGGCCGATACCGTTGCATTGAATATTGTATTCGCCATATTCACTCGCGATATTCTTCGTGAGCATTTTAAGACCGCCCTTTGCCGCAGCATACGCCGATACCGTTTCACGACCAAGTTCGCTCATCATAGAGCAGATATTGATAATTTTACCTGCGCCTTTCTTTATCATAGACGGAATTACCGCTTTCGACACGATAAACGGTGCATTAAGATCAACGTCGATTACTTGTCTAAATTCCTGCGCGCTCATTTCGTGCATAGGAATACGCTTGATAATACCTGCGTTGTTGACGAGAATATCAATCACGCCTACTTCCTTTTCAACGGTAGCAACGAGCGCGTTTACCGCGTCTTCGTCCGTTACGTCGCATACGTACCCGTGCGCTTTGATACCTTCTTCTTCGTATGCCTTTAAGCCTTTGTCTACGAGTTCTTGTTTAATGTCGTTAAAAACAATCGTTGCCCCTGCGTTTGCAAATGCCTTTGCAATTGCAAAGCCGATACCGTAGCTCGCGCCCGTTACCAGCGCTACTTTGCCTTTCAAAGAAAACATATTTTCCATTTTTTCTATTCTCCTTATAATAAGTCTTTCGTTTGGATATGGTCCATATCGGTAAATTCTTGGTTTTCACCGCACATTGCCCAAATAAACGAATAGTTCTTCGTGCCTACGCCCGAATGGATAGACCATGACGGCGAAATTACCGCTTCTTCGTTGTGCATAATGATATGTCTGGTTTCCGTGGGCTCGCCCATCATGTGGAATACCACATCGTTTTCGCCCATATCCAAATACATATACACTTCCATTCTTCTATCGTGCGTATGGCAAGGCATGGTGTTCCAGTTCGAACCGACTTCAAGCTGCGTTAAGCCCATAGCAAGCTGACAGCTCTTTATAACTTCGGGGTGTATGTATTGATTGATTACGCGCTTATTACATTCTTCTACGCTTCCGCAAGGCACTTTCTTTGCCTTAGTAATATCTATCTTCACGATAGGATAGCTGGTATGCGCAGGACAGGAGCTTACGTAGAATTTCGCAGGCGCATTTTCATCTACGCTCTTAAACGTGATTTCTTTATTTCCCATACCGATATACATACCGTCGCGGGGATTCATTTCATATTCTTTGCCGTCTACGGTGATAATACCCTTACCGCCGATATTGATACAACCCATTTCACGGCGTTGCAAGAAATAGTCCGCCGCAAGCTCTTTTCCTGCTTCTAATTTGAGTTCTTGG
>JAFTPQ010000043.1 GCA_017463205.1 Clostridia bacterium | reverse complement strand
TGGGGCAGGATGTAGTGCTGTTGTCTTTAATTCCTATATCATGGATAAAATCAAAAAAAGGGAATTGAACAAGGTGCTGTTTATCGCGACAGGGGCGTTATTATCTACCGTGTCGAGTGGTCAAGGCGAAAGCATTCCTTGCATCTCGCATGCAGTTGCGGTGGAAAACGTTTAGCGTGTTGGTATAAAGATTTTAAGAAGAAACAAGCTGTTAAGGAGATGGGATATAAAAAAGTAGAAAAAACCGCAAAATATTCGAAAAAAGTTTGCGATTTCACTATGGTTCTACTTGACACATATCCCCCGCGGCGGCGGACACCATTTTAAACCATTTGCGAGATACGGGCAGAAAAGCCGATGATTACGATTTGATCGTGACAGGCGATCTGGGTGCATTGGGCAGCAGGATCGTAAAAGATTTGACGTGGGAAAAGGGCGTGGATATTCAGAAGAATCACGTGGATTGCGGCGAGATCATATACAAAGTGATCGAGGATGAATTTCAAGGCGGCAGTGGCGCAGGTTGTTCGGCTGTGGTGTTTAATTCGTATTTATTCGATAAGTTGCAAAAAAGAGAAATTCGGCGCGTACTGTTGGCGGCGACGGCGCGTTGCTATCCACGGTATCCAGCGGACAGGGGGAAAGTATTCCCTGTATTTGTCATGCGGTGAGTATCGAAACTGACTGAAAACGAGGGAAAAAGAAGATACAGTTTGAAAGGAAGGAAGGGGTATGTTTGAAACGTATTTGGAGATATTTTGGAGCTTTGCAAAAGCGTTTGCCGTAGGCGGCGCAATTTGTACGATCGCGCAGGTCGTAATCAATTTTACCGACCTGACGGCGGGCAAGATATTGGTGGTGTTTATGCTGGCGGGAGTCGTTTTGCAAGGGTTGGGCGTATATCAATATCTTGTGGATTTTGCGGGCGCGGGCGCAACCGTACCAATCAGCGGATTTGGATATTTGTTGGCGAACGGAGCGATACAAGGCGCGCAAAAAGGGATATTCGGCGTGTTTACGGGGGCGTTATCGGCGGCGAGCGCAGGTGTGTCGGCGGCGGTGATATTCTCTTTTTTGATGGCGATGTTTTTTAAATCGCGCAGTAAAAAAAATTGAGCGTTTTCGCTTATTGATTTTATACGTTTGGCGGGGTGCTGTTTTGCGAACGAAGCGTTTGTTCGTAAACCAATAATTCGGTTAAAATATTTTTGGCATAGTGCGCTTCCGTAGGGCTGTATTTGCCTTTTTGTCCTATTTTTATCAAGTTTCCGACGTGGAAATATCCCAAAATGGCGGGTGGGAGAAAGGTGACAACGTCTTGCAGATTTCGCACAACCGTAAAATTTTCAAAACGCTTTTTAACGGAAGGGGTTTTCACTCCCCACAACACGCGCGGTGCGCCAAACCCAACGCCTTTCGCGGTTTGACGTAAGTCGGGGCGGTGAAACCATACGTACTCGTGGCAGAGGAGTGCCAATGCGCCTCCGTGCGAATATCCTGCCACGATAATTTTTTGAAAATGCCGATCGGCAACGTCGGCGGCGATCAATGGCAATATTTCCTGCCAAACGCGTAAAAAACCTCGGTGCGCAAACCAAACGGTTTTTCCCATACGGCGATAAGCTTTTGCGGGAAAATCGACGTTATTTTTCCAATCGGTTTTGCCGTCGGAGTCTTCAAAGAAAATGTAAAGCGTCGTGCCGTCGCGTTTTAAAGCGTAATTGGCGGAAACGCCTGCTTTCGTATAAGAAACAGACAAACATTTTGAAAACAATTGAGAAAGCAACATAAAACAATGTATGCCGAATGTTATGAAAAACGTGTAAAAAGATAGAATATGCGCCGAAAGGCGTTTTTTATTATAGAATAAATTTATATTACACAATAAAATATATTGTAAAGTATTGACAATTTTGCAAAAATCCTTTATAATTTATATAAAGACATAGGTTGACGACGGCAAAAAAGATTGTCGTTTTTAAATGCAAAAACCGAAAAGGAGGCAGGCAGGTATGAGACGAACGATTATCGAATCGGTAGAAAAGGAGAAATTGATCGCGATTGTACGAGGGGTGGAAAAGGAGAAGTTGATCCCGCTTGTGGATGCGTTGAAAGAAGGTGGCGTGCGTTTGGTGGAATTGACGTATTCTGCCAATAAAAAGATTCCCGATGAAGAAACGGCGAAAATGATCGCGGAGCTTGTGGCGCAGTTTGGAAATCAAATGTTTATCGGCGCAGGCACGGTGCTTACGGAAGCGCAGGTGGAATTGACAAAGGCGGCAGGCGGACAATTTATCATTTCTCCGGACGTATACGAGCCTGTGATCCGCAGAACGAAAGAATTGGGCATGGTTTCGATGCCGGGGGCATTGACGCCTACGGAAATTCGTACAGCGGTACGGGCAGGGGCGGATTTTGTGAAAGTTTTCCCCACGTCCACGATGGGTTCGGCGTACATAAAGGCGATCGCTGCGCCTTTGTCCGACGTGAAGATGTTGGCGGTTGGCGGCGTCAATGATGAAAATATGTCAGAATTTTATAAAGCGGGCGCGATCGGATTTGGGATCGGTACGAATATTACGGATAAAAAATTGATTGAAGCCAACGATTACGCAGGGATCGCAGCTTTGGCGGAACGGTATGTTGCGGCGGCGCGCGCGTTAGGAAAATGAGCAAAAAGACGTTCGTTTGAAAAAGTCGAAAAAGATGATCGCTTGTGAGGAAAATCTTTCTTGAAACACTTGCGAAAAGTTTAAAAAAATGTTATACTTGAAATGATAGGACGCACGTTGTCTTATCAAAACCGATAAATGATAAAAAGGAGAAATAGTATGAAAACGGTAAAAGACAAGTATTTGGTTGTTGGGGCAGACTTTGCAGGTTTCCCTTTGAAGGAAGTGGTGGTGGAACACCTTGAAAAGAAAGGGTGGAAGATCCTCGACCTCGGCGTGAAGAAGGACAGCGATCCGAATGACACCGATTTGATGTTCCATCGTGTAGGGCTTCGCGTTGGTGCGGAAATTTCGGAAGGTAATTATGAAAGAGCATTGTTGTTCTGCGGTACGGGTATGGGTATCCATATTGCGGCAAGCAAGTGTCCTCACGTACACGCAGGCGTTGTGGAAAGTCTTCCTGCGGCAACCCGCGCAATTACGGGAAACGGCGTCAACGTATTGGCGATGGGCGCATTTTACGTTGCTCCTCAAACGGCTTGCGATATTGCAGACGCATATTTGTCCAACAGCCTTGGCAGCGGTTGGGAATGGTGGCATAACTTCTATGAATTCCACAAACTTGCCATCGACGAATTGGAAGCGTTTGATTATGAAGAATATAAAAAGAACGGCTTTAAAGTGAATAAACTCGGCGATTACGATTTGACGTTGGATTTCGATAAAAAACCCGAATAAGCGTGTTTTGGATAAAAACGATAGGGGCAGGTATGCGTTGAAATGATTTTTGGTGTTTTTTCGTTGCCTGTTAAAAGTTGAATTTAGATAAAAATTACATATAAAAAGTGTCGGAGGGCGCGAAAGGCGTCCTCCGTCTTGTCAACATAAAAGTTGGGGAAGAAATATGGCTAAATTATATTTTAAATATGGCGCGATGGGGTCGTCGAAAACGGCAAACGCGTTGATCACGAAATTTAATTATGAAGAACGTGGCATGAAAGTTTGGTTGATAAAGCCGTCCATTGACGTGCGAGACGGAGCGGACGTTGTGCGTTCCCGTATCGGGTTGCAAGCGCAAGCGGAAATTATTACGCCGGATAAAAATTTGTTTGACGAATTTCAAAAACGCACGGATTGTCACGTCGTGATAGCGGACGAATGTCAATTTTTTACGGCTGCGCAAATCGACGAATTGCGCAAGATCGTCGATCGGTTGGACGTGCCTGTGCTGTGTTACGGTTTGCGCACAGATTTCCTCACGCATATGTTTGAAGGCAGTCGCCGTTTGTTCGAAGTGGCGGATTCGGTGACGGAGATCAAGACGATTTGCGAGTGCGGAAAGAAGGCGATCGTTAACGCGCGTATCGACGAAGCGGGCAAAGTAGTGACGGAAGGCGGACAAATTTTGCTGGGCGGAAACGATTCGTACATAGCAATGTGCCACAGTTGTTGGCAAGCGGCCATCGAAAAACAAAAACAATAATGGATCATAGAAAAAAGAAAACGGCGAGATACAAAAACGATCTCGTCATTTTTTTATTTTTTAAGGTTGTGTTCAAGGGGACAGATTTGGTTTGTCTCCGAAAATATCCGATTGCAAATATGCGTCGGGGACAGTTCCGACGATCACCGATTCGCCGACAAGAATATCCGTCGCAACGGCAAAGTTTTCTGTCCGCGAGGGCATCACGATGCTGATGTCCGCCACAACGTTTAAGTAGATGGAATGTTTCGTTTGGTTGATCCCAACGCTTTCAAAATTAGAAGAAAATCCGCAAGAAACACTGCTGACGGGTATGATGCGGAAATGGATACTCGGACCTAATCCGGCAAACGCTTCGATGCCTGTTAATGCTCCGAGTGGGATCGGGATACCGTTTAAACTGAGATTTTTTAAATTCGATTGTGAAATGGATGCGGTGTCGCGGGCGATTTTATTGATCTTTAACGGGTTGGCGGCGACGGCGATGATGTTGCCGTTTGCGTCGCGATCGATCTTCACCAAATCGTCATACCGCATTTCGTCGCTGAGCGTATAATACACAGCATCGTTGACGGCGATCGTTGTGCTGGCGCGCATAGTGGCTTCGCTGATTGCAATTAAAACGCGCGTTACGTTTCGTTGGAAATAGATAAACAACAACAGTAAAATAAGGAAAATTGCAAAAAGCCAGCTTAAAAATTTGTATTTTTTCGGCATTTTGGGCAATTTGCGTGAGGTTTTTCCTCGATAGTAAGGCAGGGCGTATTCGTGGAAACGACTTCTCATTGCAAAAATTTACGCAATTCACGCAAAATGATTTCGTTGCCTTGGTTGTAGCCGCTATCTTTCAAACGTTGCAACAAAGGCTTGTTTTCTATAGCGTCGGCGATCGTTTCGGGGAGTTTTTCAAGTTGCGCTTGCGGCAAAGTTACACACAAACCTTTTTCCGAAAAATAGGCGGCGTTTTCCTTTTGGTCGCCGCGCGTCTGTCCCTCCAACGGGATTAAAATAGACGGCTTTTTTAATGCCAAAATTTCGAAAACGGTTCCCGATCCCGCTCGCGATACGATGAGGTCTGCGCAGGCGTACGCCATACCCATGTCCGAGATGAATTCAAATTGTCGATAATTTTTTACGTTACAGCGTTGCAAATTTCCTTTACCGCAAACGTGTAATACGACATAGCGTTCGGTCAACGTTTTCAGGTGTTTTCTAACGGCTTGATTGATGGCTTCGCTGCCGCTGCCGCCGCCAAAAATCAGTACGACTTTTTCGTGAAAGGGGATCCCGAATTTTTTACGGGCTTCCGCTTTTGTTGCGGAAAGAACGCTACGCCGCAAGGGTGCGCCGCTGTATTTGCCGTTTTTGACGCGCGCTGCGGTTTCGGGGAAGGAAGTGAATACGGACAGGCATTTCCGAGCGGAAAGTCGATTGGCAAGCCCCACGGAATAATCGCTTTCATGGGCGAAACAAGGGATTCCCAACTTTTTCGCAGCGAAAACGACAGGCAAAGCTACATAGCCGCCTTTGGAAAATACGACGTTCGGTTGAAAAGCCCGCAACCCCTCCAACGCCTGCTTTTTTGCGCGCGCAAACTCTGCAGGAATATGCAAATTTTTTTTCAACGCCTCCCGTCCGCCTCCGCGAATCAATTTCGGACATTCTATTTGATGATAGGGGATCTTCCACTCGGCGATCAGCGTTTTTTCAATACCACCCGTTCCCATATAACAAACGTCGGCGTCGCCTGCCGACAGTATTTGTTCGATCAAGGCGATGTTGGGGATTACGTGTCCTGCGCTTCCGCCGCCTGTAAACAGAATTTTTTTCATCGATCTACGCTCCTGATTTCTATGCATTATTAGTATAAGCAGATCGGGTTGGCAATATTCCAAAAAAGAAAAGCCCGCAATCCAAAAACGAATTCAACGCGTACATGGTTGCGGGGTTTTGTTGTTTTTATTCGATAAATTATGGGTAGACGTTCAATAACGTTTGCGCCAAAGAACGGATTTTTTCTTGTAACGATTTTGGAGTAAGCACTTTGACGTCCGCCCCCAAACAGACGAGTTGTTTAAACAGTTGCTCGGAATCGGGCAATACGACGTCGATCCGCCATTTGTCTTCTGCGATCGGACGCACATTTTCGATCCCGAATAGATCTTGCGCTTCGTCAAGGGCGTTTTTCGTCACGTCGCAGCGAAGATGCAGAGCGGTTTCGCTTGTCGCGGCGTGAAAAGGGATCTCTTCCGTTTTAAAAGGACGCTTTTGAAAACGCCGATCGGTTTTGCTGGCGGAAAAAATTCGTCCGATATGAAACAGGTGAAAATCTCGGCGAGTGTGACAAAAGGCGTAAACGTACCAAACGTTTTGTCTGCAAACCAACAGATGAGGCTCGACGTTTCGCTGTGTTTCCTCGTGCCGTAACGAATAATAAGAAATATCCATCACTGTTCTGGTGCGGATACAATCCTCGATCAGTCGAATTTTTCTTAAAAGCGACCGTTCGGCGTGCGCGCCGTCGTATACAATGATCGAATCGGTTTCCCCAAGGATAAAGGGGGAGGCTTTTTCCGTTTTTCGTTCGGCGGAAAGTTTCTTTTTTGCGCTTAAAAACCGCTCGTTGGGAGCTTCGGCGTATGCTCTGCGCAAAGCCTCGATCACGGCTTCGTGTTCGTCTTCTTTTAAAAAACCGACGGGAAGTTTAAAGGTGTCGGCAATAAAAATACCGCCGTTTCGTCCGCGTTGTACGGTGACGGGAACGGCGCTTGCCAATATTTCGATATAGCGGTATACCGTGCGCGTGGAAAGGCGGTATTTTTCCGCCAAATAGGGAGCGGTCAATTTTCCTTTCTCCAACAGGTCGAATAATATATCCAATAAAATTTTAAATTTCATAATGATCCTTCCGTCTTTCTCGCATTTGTATTTTTATACAGTATAGCATACTTGACAGTTTTTGTCAAGTTTACGGCGCGATAGAGGGGGTGTTTTGCGAGCGATTTTGACGATAAAACATTTAAAACAGCGTAAAAATTGTAAAAAAGAGCGGAAAGGAGGGAACAAATGCCCTCAAACGCTTGACAAGGCGGGGAAAAAGTTGTAAAATTTTACTATGATGAAGAACTTTTTCAAAGAGAACGAACGTTATTACATTTATGCGTACGTCTACCGTGAGGGTGGAAAGTTTTTTTGCGCCTGACGACCGAAAAAGTTCTTGTAAAGAAATACGGGAAACGTAACGGTTTGCGCGAAAGGCGGCAAGCCGTTTTTTGATAAGTTTTGACAAGGGTATTCGGCAAGGATATTCGGGGAAGATCAAAAAGCAAAAGTATTGTGAAAAAGATAAAAATAACATAGGAATAAAGGAGAAAACACATGGCAAACGTAATGGACACTCTCCGCGCGAGAGGGTTTGTAAAACAGACGGTGTACGAGGAAGAATTGTACGAAAAATTGGGCAAAGAAAGCGTGCCTTTCTACATTGGGTTCGATCCCACGGCAGATTCGTTGCACGTTGGGCATTTTATGCAGTTGATCGCGATGCATCATATGCAGCAGGCGGGGCATAAACCCATCATTTTGATCGGCGGCGGCACGGCGATGGTCGGCGATCCGTCCGGCAGAACGGATATGCGTTCGATGATGACGAAAGAAACCATCAAACACAACGTCGAATGTTTCAAAAAACAAATGTCCCGATTTATCGATTTTGAAGGGGAGAATGCGGCGATCGTCGTGGATAACGGCGATTGGTTGCTCGATTTGAATTATATCGATTTCTTGCGTGAGATCGGCGCACATTTTTCCGTCAACACTATGTTGCGGGCAGAATGTTTTAAGCAGCGTTTGGAAAGGGGGTTGTCGTTCCTTGAATTTAACTATATGTTGATGCAGGGGTACGATTTCCTTGTGTTGTACAGAAAATACGGTTGCCAATTGGAATTGGGCGGCGACGATCAATGGAGCAACATTCTCGCCGGGGCAAACTTGATCCGTGTGAAAGAACAAAAACCTGCGTATGCGATGACGTTTACGCTGTTGACGACGTCGGACGGCAAGAAAATGGGCAAAACGGCGAAAGGCGCAGTTTGGTTGGATGAAAATAAAACGACTCCTTACGAATTTTATCAGTATTGGAGAAATATTGCAGACGAAGACGTGGAAAAGTGCATGAAGTTGTTGACGTTTTTGCCGTTGGAACAAATCGAGGAACTCTGCGCGCATAAAGACGAACGTATCAACCACGCAAAAGAGGTGCTTGCATACGAATTGACGAAGGAAGTGCACGGCGAAGAAAAAGCGAATACGGCGCAAAGCCAAGCGAAAGCGGCGTTCGGCGGCGCAGACGCAGAACTTTTGACAAAAGAAGTGACGGGCGTTGCTACGGTGGTGGACGCTATGGTGGCGGCAGGCGTAGCGAAGTCGAAAGGGGAAGCGCGCCGTTTGATCGAACAAGGCGGTGTTTCCGTAGACGAAACGAAAGTCAGCGATCCCAATATGCCCATTCCCGCAAACGAATTTGTGTTGCATAAGGGCAAAAAAGTACATTTGAAAGTGGTTGTAAAATAAGGGGTTTTTAATCAAAAAAGCCAAAAAAAGGAGGAGAAAACGTGGAAAAGTCGGTGCGGACGGTGTACAGCCGTCATGAAAGCGAAAAAATAATCGAAAAATCCCGTTTTCTCACTTACAGCGCGCACGTGGAAAGCGAAGAAGAAGCGCGCGCATTTATTGCGGAGATACGGAAAGAACACTCGCTGGCAACGCACGTTTGTTTTGCCTTTATCTCGGATAAAACGGGCAATTTGCAACGTTTTTCGGACGACGGAGAGCCGCAAGGTACGGCGGGCGTTCCCATTTTGGAAGTGCTGAAAGCGAAAAAACTGTACGAAACGGCGGTTACGGTCGTGCGGTATTTCGGCGGTATCAAATTGGGCGCGGGCGGTTTGGTGCGGGCGTATTCGTCCTCGGCGGCGGAAAATCTTGACGGCGCGGATATTCGTGTGTTGGAAATGTGCAAAGAGTACACGCTTGAAGTGGAGTATACGGGGATCGACAGCGCGCAAAAATACATTTCGTCGCAGTCCTGTTCGTTGCTTTCTTCCGATTACGGGGAAAAGGTGCGTTTTTTGGTGGCGGTGAAAAAGAAAGACGGAGAAGACTTTTGTACGGCGCTTGTCGATCATATGCAAGGCAGAGTGAAGATCGACGGCGGCGAAGAATATTATGTGCCGTTTAAAGAATAGGCTTTGACGGCAGATCAAGACGTGAAACAGTTAATATAAATCCATAAAGGGGAAAGATATTATGAAATATTGCAATTTGGGAGATATCCGTTCTTCGGCGATCATAGCAGGCTGTATGCGAATCGCAGACAAACCTTTGTTGCAGACGGAAAAAGTCTTATTTGAGGCGTTGCGTGCGGGCGTGAATACGTTCGACCTCGCGGACGTTTACGGCGGCGGCGATTGCGAGCGGATTTTCGGCGTTGCGATGCGCGATTTGGAATTGCCGAGAAAAGATTACGTTTTGCAAACAAAATGCGGCATCCGTAAAAACGAAGACGGGAAGATCGTGCTGTTCGATTTTTCACACGATTATATTTTGTCTTGCGTGGAAAACAGTTTAAAGCGTTTAAATACGGAATATATCGATATTTTGCTGTTGCACCGTCCCGATACGCTGATCGTGGAAGAAGAAGTGGCAAGGGCGTTTGAAACGCTGCAAACGGAAGGCAAAGTACGCGCGTTCGGCGTCAGCAATTTTTCGGCTGGGCAAATGCGCCTTTTGAAAAAGGAGGGCATCAACGTCGTTGCGAATCAAATGCAATTTTCTCTGTTGCATACGCCGATGATCGACGCAGGGCTCAACGTCAATATGTACGAAGACGTTTCCGTTTCGCGCGCAGGCGATACGTTGGAATATTGCCGCGTGAACAATATCGCTTTACAGGCTTGGTCGCCTTTGCAATACGGATTTTTCAAAGGCGTATTCGTCGGAAACGAAAATTATCCGTTGTTGAATGCGGAACTCAACGCGATGGCGGAAAAATACGGTTGCGCGCCCTCGACGGTTGCAATTGCTTGGATATTGCGTCATCCAGCGTTTAAACAAGTGGTGACGGGTACGACGTCGCCCGAACATATGCAAGAAATGTGCGCGGCGGCGGATATCGAATTGTCGAAAGAAGATTGGTATAAATTATATCTTGCGCCCGGCAGAACGTTGCCGTGAAACCGATTGGCAACGAAAAAACTTGAAAAGTGAAAATAATTATATTTATTTCTATGATACCACAAGATTTTTTAAACGTTACGAGGATATAATTATAGTATGAGCGCAATCGTTTCGGCGTATTTCGGCGTATCATAGGACGTTAGGAGAGGAAAATTTCATGATTGTAAAACAGTATGTAAAAGATTTTGAAAAACTTGGGTTCGGGATGTTCGTTCATTTTGGACTGTACAGTATGTTGGGGCAAGGGGAGTGGACAAAGCATTTACATTCGATCCCCGATGAAGACTATCTTCCGCTTGCGAAAACCTTTTCTCCCGATGCGGATTGGGCGAAAGAATTGGTGGCAACGGCAAAAAAAGCGGGTTGCAAATACATAACGCTTACCACCCGTCATCACGACGGTTATTCGTTGTATGATACGCGCGGATTGAACGATTACGACGCGCCTCATTCTTGCGGCCGCGACCTTGTGCGCGAATTTGTGGACGCTTGTAACGCGGAAGGGATCATTCCTTTCTTTTACCACACGTTGTTAGACTGGTATCAAAAAAGTTATGAAGAAGATTTCAAAACGTATTTGCAATATTTGCGCGACAGCGTGGAAATTCTCTGTACGCAATATGGAAAGATCGGCGGTATTTGGTTTGACGGTATGTGGGATAAACCAAATGACGATTGGGAAGAAGACGCTTTATACGGTATGATCCGCAGTCATCAACCCGAGGCAATGATCATCAATAATACGGGCTTGGACGCGCTTGGCGCATTGGGGCATATCGAATTGGATTCGGTCACGTTTGAAAGAGGTAAACCCGGCGCGATCAATTTGGAAACTTCCCCCAAATACGTAGCCAGTGAAATGTGCGAAATTTTTGCCGATCATTGGGGCTATGCGAAGAACGATTTCAATTTTAAATCGTTGCGGGAGATCATTGAAGAATATTGCGTTTGCCGCAGATACGGCAGTAATTTCTTGTTGAACGTAGGCCCGCTGGGAAACGGAAAAATGCGTTCGCTGGACAAAGCGATGATGGAAACGTTGGGCGAATGGGTGGAAATCCACAAAGAGGCGTTGTATCTTCCCCGTCCCGCAGGCGTGGAAATGACGGTTGGGGATAACGACTTCGTATTGGAACAAAACGGAACGTATTATTTATTCTGCCACAATTTGGCGATGACGCTGGGCGCGGAAAACGTTGTAAAAGCGGCAAACGGCGAGTATGTGAAGAAATTCAAATTCGATAAAGCGGTGAAGAGTATACGTTGGTTGGATAACGGGAAAGAACTGGAATATCAGCAAGCCGACGGGGAAACGACGGTGTATTGCGCCCCCTATCAATATGGAGAAAACCTTGTTGTGCGTATTGCGAAAATAGAGGTTTAAGACGGTAAAACGTCGTAAAAGAGTGGAAACCGTCGAAGGGGATCGAAAACTTGTGCAAAGTATACAATAGGCGAGGACAACTTTGTTTAAATTGCCTATTGTATTTTTTTTGAAAATATAGTAAAATATTAGTATGAAAATTTGATAAGCCAAATTTGGAGGAAAAAGATTATGGCAGGACTTTCACTGAAAAACATTAACAAAGTGTACCCTTCCGGCGTACAAGCGGTGTTTAATTTCGATCTCGATATCAGAGATAAAGAATTCATCGTATTGGTAGGGCCTTCCGGTTGCGGTAAATCCACGACGCTCCGTATGATCGCAGGTTTGGAAGAAATTTCTTCCGGCGAGCTGTATATCGACGGCAAACTCGTAAACGACGTTGTTCCCAAGGACAGAGACATCGCGATGGTATTCCAAAACTACGCATTGTATCCTCATATGTCTGTATACGACAACATGGCGTTCGGTTTGAAGCTTCGTAAAGTACCCAAGGAATCGATCGATGAAAAGGTGAAGGCGGCAGCAGAAATCCTTGGTATCACCGATTACCTTTCCAGAAAACCCAAGGCATTGTCCGGCGGTCAACGTCAACGTGTTGCGCTCGGCCGTACGATCGTTCGTGAACCCAAGGTATTCTTGCTTGACGAACCTTTGTCCAACCTCGACGCAAAACTTCGTGCTTCGATGAGAACGGAAATTTCCAAGTTGCACGCTCGTCTTGCTACGACGTTCATCTACGTTACCCACGACCAGGTAGAAGCTATGACCATGGGTACGAGAATCGTTGTTATGAAAGACGGTTTCATGCAACAGGTAGACACCCCTCAAAACTTGTACGATTATCCTATCAATTTGTTCGTTGCAAGCTTCATCGGTACGCCTCAAATGAACTTCTTTAAAGATTCGACGCTTACCAGCGAAAACGGCAACGTGTACGTCAACTTCGTTGGAGGCAACAAGATCCTTCTTCCCAAGAGCGTGGAAGCAAGAATCGACAGATTGAACGAATATCTCGACACCGGTAAGAAGATCGTTCTCGGCGTTCGTCCCGAAGATATCCATCAAGACCAAGTGTTCATTTCCAATTCGCCCGACACGATCGTAAAAGCTCGTATCGAAGTTATCGAAAAGCTCGGTGCTGAAACGCAAATCTATTGCGAACTCGATTATCAAGGAAAGGAAAGCTCGGTTATCGACAACTCCACGCAGATGATCGCGAAGATCTCCAGCCGTGCAGTGGTTGCTTTGAAGGACGAAGTGGAATTGGCGTTCGACGCAAATCATATCCATATGTTCGACAGCGTCACCGAAGCTTCCTTGTTGAAGAGAGACGAAGGCTATGAAGTGATCGAAGAAAATGCGGAAGGTTCGGCATTTACGCCTCCTACGCCTCAGGAAATGGCTGATAAGATCGCGGCGGCTCGTATCGTAACGAAGGAAATGAAGGCGCAACAAAGAAAGGACGAAAGAATGGCAAAACGTAAGCAGAAATTGGCTGCTACGGAAAGCGCTCCCGTTGAAGAAGAAGTTGCTCCTGCAGAAGAAACGACGGAAAACAAAGACGAAGAATAATTAAAAGTCGTATAGACAAAACACCGCTCTGCAAATATGCAGGGCGGTGAAATTTTTACTTGACAAGAACGCAAAAGAAAGATACGTGCAAAATCTTGTCGAAAGCAGGGACGAAAAGGATTGTATGGTTTACGAAAAAGCAGAAAAATAACGGAAAACCCCGCAACCTGCTTGACGAATTGCAAAAAAAATGCTATTATATGGATATGGAAAATACAAACGAAATCAATCGCAAAATTGCTAACAATTTAATACGTTATCGCAAGGCGGCGGGCTTAACGCAAGCAGAGCTTGCAGAAAAGATAAATTATTCGGATAAATCGGTGTCGAAATGGGAATCGGGCAACGGTGTTCCCGACGTGTACACGTTATTGCAGATCGCCAAATTGTACGGGATAAGCGTGAGTGCATTGGTGGGAGAAGAAGAACCTGCTGTGTTCCCCAAGAAAAAATCGGTCGGCTTACACATTTTCATTATGTTATTGTCCAGCGGTATCGTTTGGCTGGTGGCGACGTGCATTTTTGTTATGATGCGGCTGTTTAATCCGGAGGGAGCAGGCTGGTTGGCATTCGTTTATGCGGTGGCGATAAATGCAATCGTCATGGTCGTATACGCAGGGATTTGGAAATATCGCGTGTTGAATTTTATCGGTGTATCCACGCTGATTTGGATGGCGATCACCTGTATTTATTTAACGGCAAAACTGATATCCATACATTTGGGGAATGATTACAGCAGTTTGTGGGCGGTATTTTTACTTGGCGTTCCCTTGCAAATATTAGAAATTTTATGGGCGTTTTTCCGTTCTTTCTTCCGTAAAAACAGAGAAAAACACAAGAAGAGTAAAAAAGAAAAAAGCGTAGAAACTACCAAAGAAACTGCGGAAAAAACAAAAGCGAAAGACGAGGAAAAACAGTAAGAGGGAAAATATTACGGCGTAGGTAGAAAATAGGTAGGACGAGGTATGGCTTGCTTTAACTGTCATCGCAACGAAGCGGTGAAAACGTATGAACGGATAAAGAACGGTATGGTTATCACAGAAGATTATTGTCTTGATTGTTTTCACCGTTTATTTCTTTGTGTAAAAGATGCGGAGGGCGAAACAGCGCTTTCCGCATGTCCTTATTGCGGGATAAAACTCGAAGAGATCCTTTCTAAAAAGTTGGTGGGTTGCGCCTATTGCTATCGAACGTTGGAAAACGGCTTGTTGCCGATGGTGATTCAAATGCAGGGCGTCGAACTGCACAACGGAAAACGATTGGGCGGCGAATTGCCCGACGAACTGTTGGAAATGCAAGCAAAATTCAACACGGAAGACATATCGCCGCGTTTTGTCCGTCAATGCAACGAATTGACAAAGATCATCGATAAATTGATGTCGGAAAAACGTTTTGAGGAAGCGAAAGATTATGCGGATAAGCTGTCGCGAATGAAAAGCAGTATGGATATCGAGGAGGAATTTGTATGGCGTGGCAATACAAAGACGACGAATCGATCGTAATTTCCGTGCGGATACGCTTGGCGCGTAACTTTTGCGCTTATCCGTTTCCGCAAAAAATGGACGACAAGCAGGCTGCGGATATCGTTTATCTCGTGGAACAGGGCTTAAACCGCATGGACCGTTTTGAAAAATACGACATCGGAAAATTAAGCAAAGAGGATGCCACGTTGTTGCAAGAGCAATATTTGATCAGTCCCGCTTTGATCAAAAGCAAGCGTGGTGCGGCGTTTGTGTCTTGGGACGGCACTGTATCCGTGATGGTAAACGAGGAAGATCATTTGCGCGAGCAATATATTTGTAAGGGTTGCGATTTTTTCAAAGCGTACGAACGAATCAGCGCATTGGACGACGTATTGGGCAGTATGTACGATTTTGCCTTTGACGATCGTTTGGGATATTTAACGGCTTGTCCCAGCAATTTGGGGACGGGGCTTCGGGCGTCGGTGATGATGTTTTTACCGGGATTGGCGCTCGGCGGAGGTTTAAAAACGATATTGCCGACGTTAAAAGCGGACGGATTGACGGTACGCGGCGCGTTTGGGGAAGGAACGATGGCGGACGGTTACGTATACCAGATCAGCAACGAACGGACGCTTGGCGTTTCGGAAACGGACATTTTAAAAATGATGCGCGCGACGACGGAAAAAATATGTCAGTTGGAAAAGCAAGCGCGCGCGGAAATGTTGGCGGCGGACAGTTTGGAAACAAAAGACCGTTGTTTGCGCGCATACGGGGTGTTGACGCATTGCGCTGTTCTTACCATGAAAGAATTTTTTGCGAAAATGGCGGATATCAAATTGGGTGTGCTGTTGGGTTTTTTGGAAACGGACGATTTTACGGAAATTCACGATTTTATCGACGGATTGCGGCCGATGTCCTTCCGAGTCAGCAACGGTTTGCAAGGCGCAAGCGAAAAAGAATGTGACGTCGTGCGCGCGGAAACGGTGCGGAAAGTGCTGCCGGAATTGGTACGCGTTTGCGATTAAAAAACGAGAGAAAATAATAAAGCGCGATGGCGCGAAAAGGAGAAAAGTATGTATCCTTTGTCAAATGCAACGGAAAATTTCAGAAAAGCGTTGGAAATAGCCAATATGACGGCGGCGCGCGCGGACACGAGTTTTGTCGGCAGCGAGCATTTCATTTACGCGTTTTTAAGTCTGCCTGCTTGTACGGCGTACGGAATTTTGGTGGGAGAAGGCGTTTCGAGGGAAGAATACGGCAATTTCTTTTCTTTGCGAGTAGACAAAGGTTTTCAAGGTCAGGGTTTAACGTTGCGGACGCAACAGATGTATGATCGAGCGGTGGTTAGTGCAAAAAGTATGGGAATGTTGGCGGGAACGGCGCATATGCTGTACGAAATATTGTGTACGCCCGGTTGTTTGGCTGTGGATTTTTTACGGCATTTTGCGGATATTGAAACGTTAAAACGTAAAACGGTTTTGGCGTTAAAAGCGATGCAAAACAAAAAACGTTTTGGCGACGACGAGCCGCAACCTATGCGGCACAGCGATCCGTTGACGGGCAGTTTTGGCAATTATTCCTCGTCCGACAACGACGCTACGTGGTTGCGCGACCGTGTAACGCAGAGCGATTTGGCAAACGGAACGTATCCAAACGATTTTGCAGAGAAAAGGAAGGAAAAAGAGCCTCCCGCAAAAACAATGAGCGCAAGCGCGGCGGAAAAGTTGTTGGGGTATGGTATCGATATGACGGAGCGCGCACGCCGGGGAAAGATCGATCCTGTTATCGGAAGAAAAAAAGAGATCGAAAAAGTGGTGCAGATTCTTTCCCGCCGTTCAAAGAACAATCCTGTTTTGATCGGTGAACCGGGGGTGGGAAAAAGCGCGATCATGGAAGGTCTTTCGCAGTTGATCGTCGATGAGGACATTCCCGAACAGTTGTATAACAAAACGATATTTTCCGTCGATCTTCCCGGGTTGTTGGCGGGGACAAAATATCGCGGTGAATTTGAAGAAAAATTAAAGAATTTGATCGAAGCGGTGTTGGCGGATGGAGATATCGTATTGTTTATCGACGAAATCCATACGTTGGTGGGCGCAGGAGGCTCGTCGGAAGGGAGTTTGGATGCGGCGAATATTTTAAAACCTATGCTTGCGCGAGGGGATCTGCAAGTGATCGGCGCAACGACGGTGGAAGAATACCGTAAGTATATTGAAAAAGACAGCGCGTTAGAACGTCGTTTTACGCCCGTCTACGTGGAAGAACCTTCCGAAGCGGACGCGATTACTATTTTAAAGGGCTTGCGTCCCAAATATGAAGAACATCACGGAATCGTTATTACGGACGAGGCGATCGAAGCGGCTGTAAAGCTTTCTTCCCGATACATCACCGATCGATATTTGCCCGATAAAGCGATCGATTTGATTGACGAATCGGCGGCGCGCGTGCGGATCATCAAAGAGGGCGGCAGTGCCGAACTTCGGGAAGCAAAAGCGCGCGCAAGGGAATTGGAAGAAGAGGAAAAAATGTGTGTATTGCGGCGTGATTTTGTGGCGGCACACGAGGCGTTTGAAAGAAAGGTGGACGCAATTTCGCGTATCGAAGCATTGGAAAAATCGCAAACGCCATTGCGGATGCCCGACGGACGGTTGGGGATCGGCAGAGAACATATCGCCGCCGTGATCAGCGCGCGGGTGCGTATTCCTCTGTTAAAAATCACGCAAGGCGAGGGGGAAAAATTGATGCGTTTGGAGGAGGATTTGCACAAACGCATCATCGGTCAACACGAAGCGGTAAGCGCGGTTGCAAAAGCCATTCGGCGTGCGCGGGCAGGCTTGAAAGATCCTTCCCGTCCCATTGGCTCGTTTATTTTCGTCGGCCCGACCGGCGTGGGAAAAACGGATCTTTGCAAGGCGTTGGCAGAATCGATGTTTGGTTCGGAAGAACAAATGATCCGCTTGGATATGAGCGAATATATGGAAAAACAATCGGTGTCGAAACTGATCGGCGCGCCTCCGGGATACGTGGGGTTTGACGACGTGCAAACGGGGCAATTGACGGATAAAGTTCGTTCAAAACCCTATTGCGTTATTTTGTTTGACGAAATCGAAAAGGCGCATCCCGACGTATTTAATCTGCTGTTGCAGATATTGGACGACGGTCGGTTGACGGACAGCAAAGGCAGGACGGTAAGTTTTAAAAATGCAGTGATCATTTTAACCTCCAACGTTGGCGCTTCTGTGGCGGAAAACGCAAAAACGGGCGTGTATGGCTTTGGCAGTGAGGGCAGAAGCGAAGAAAACGTTGCGTCGGAAAAGCAATTCGACGGTATGCGTGAAAATATCACCAAAGCTTTGCGCGAACAGTTCCGTCCGGAATTTTTAAACAGATTGGACGATGTCATCGTGTTCCACCGTTTAACGGAAGAAGATTGCGCAAAAATCGGCGGAAAAATCGTCGAATCGTTGGCAAAACGGCTGTTAGAACAAAAAGGGGTGGAATTGACGGTTGCGGAAAGAGCGTTGATGGCGTTGGTGAAAGAAGGTTACGACGCGCAATACGGCGCAAGACCTTTAAAACGAGTGATTCAACGTCGGATCGAAGACAAACTGTCCGAAGAAATATTGTTGGGGCGTATCGGCAACGGCCAAAGCGTGACGGTGGATTATTGCGACGGCGAATACACCTTTTTAGCAAGAGGAATGGGCGGCGAACGCTCGTAAAAGAGGAAAAACAATAAAAAATGGGAAACTATCGAAAAGCGTAAGGAGGATTGCTTATGAAATTGACGACGGCTGGCGAATCACACGGAAAGGCTCTGGTGGCGATCATCGAGGGATTGCCTGCGCATTTAAAGATCGATAAAGAGGCGATCGATCGGGCGTTGGCTCTTCGTCAAAGCGGTTTTGGACGCGGCGGCAGACAAAAGATCGAATGTGATAAAGTGGAAATTTTGACGGGCGTGCGCAATCGAGAAACGTTGGGCAGTCCCGTAACGTTATGTATTTATAATAAAGATTTTGCGCATTGGGCGGATTGTATGTCAGCCGAGGAGTGCGACGAAACGCGTATGGCGGAAAAATGCCTGACAAAAGTGCGGCCCGGACACGCCGATTTGACAGGAATACGCAAATTCGATCAAACGGACGCAAGAAATATTCTCGAACGGGCTTCGGCTCGCGAAACGGCGATTCGTGTTGCCGCAGGAGAAGTTTATCGGCAATATTTATCCGTATTCGGGGTGGAAATCGGCGGTTATGTAAAAGAGGTTTGCGGCGTAAAGGACGGGGGCAGGTATGCGTTCAACGATCTTTTACGGGCGAAATCGACGTCGCTTGGTATGTTGGATCTCGAAGTGGAAAAACAGGCGATCGAGAAGGTGTCGCAGTTGAAAAAAGAAGGGGATACGGCAGGCGGCGTAGTCGAAATCCGCGTGAAGGGATTAAAAAGCGGTTTTGGCAACGTGATGACGTATGCGGAAAAATTGGACGCACAGTTGGCGCAGGGCTTGATGAGCATACAAGCAGTGAAAGGCGTGGAAGTGGGCGCGGGATTTGCGGTTTGCGAAACAAGCGGTAAGGCGGTGCACGATGAAATTTTTTATTCCGAAGAAAAGGATTTTTATCGGATAAGCAATCGCGCGGGCGGTATCGAAGGCGGAATGTCGAACGGGGAAGAAATTGTTTTGCGAGTGGCGATGAAGCCGATTCCCACGTTGATGAACGGTTTGCAAACAGTGGATTATTCCACGAAGGAAAAAGCGGTTGCCGCGTCTGAAAGAAGCGACGTTTGCGCTATTTTCGCGTTAGAGGTTATTGCCGAGGCTGTGGTGGCGGAAGTGTTGGCGAATGCCGTTGCAAAACGTTTAGGCGGCGATACGATACAGGAAATGCAAGAACGGTATAACCGATTGCCGTAAAGGAGTCGAAATGGAACAAATCACTTTACAAACTCCTTCCATGCAGGGACAAATATACGTGGGAGAGGAAGTGTTGGCGGAACGCTTGCCCCTCTTAACGGAAGGACAGAAAAATTTTGTCGTGACGGACGTCAACGTATACGCATTGTATCCGTCGTTATTTAAAACGTATTTCCGCGGAGCAAGCATATTCGTATTGCCTGCCGGGGAAGAATTTAAAAATTTTCAATCGCTGTATCAAATTCTGCGAAAAATGACCAAAGCGGGTTTGCATCTCACGTCCCGCCTATTTGCGGTCGGCGGCGGCGTTGTCGGGGATATCGGCGGTTTGGCGGCGGCATTGTTTATGCGCGGCATTTCTTGTGTGCAGATCCCCACTACGTTGTTGGCGCAAGTGGACAGCAGCGTGGGCGGAAAAACTGCGGTTGATTTGGGTGGCGTAAAAAATGCAGTGGGGGCATTTTATCAGCCTCGCGAAGTGTTGGTCGATCCCACGTTTTTACAAACTTTGCCGAAACGAGAGTTGAAATGCGGCGTCGGGGAAATTGTGAAATATGCGGCGTTAAGCGGTGAAATTTTCGATTTATTACAGGAAAATATCGATCGATTGGAAGATCAAGAATTTTTAAAGACGTTGATTACGGCTTGTATACGGCATAAAGCCTGCATTGTGCAAGCAGATGAAAAGGAATCGGGCGAACGCCGCAGTTTAAACGTCGGGCATACGACGGGACACGCGATCGAGCTTTTCTATGGGCTTTCTCACGGCGAAAGCGTATTGTACGGTATGGCATTGGAAACGAAAATTGCGATAGCGGCGGACGTTTGCGATCGGGAATACGGAGAAAAATTGTTGCACGTCGTAAATGTTGCGTTGCAAATATCGCCTTGTTCAAACGTCGATTTCCGTCAAATCGGGGAGGCGGCGGAAAAGGCTCGGTCGGATAAGAAAAATGCAGACGACGGCAAAATTCAAATGGCAGTTGCAAAAGCGAAAGGGGAATGGATGATGTTGGCGCTTTCCTTTGAGGACTATCGCACGGCATTGCTTGAAGGTGTAAAAAGCGGCATAAAAACCGACGAACAAAACGACGAAAGGTATTGATAAATATCTAAAAAAAGACGATAAAAAAGAAAAATGGGAGGGGCAGGTATGCAACGAATTGACGCCAGAGGTGTTTTTGAGGGAGAGTTTTCTCTGCCCGGCGATAAATCGATTACGCACCGCGCGATCATTCTCAACGGTGGCGCAGACGGCGAAGCTACGATCACCAATGCCCTGATGGGGGAAGATTGTGTTTCAACTTGCCGCTGTATGCGCGCGTTGGGCGCAAAAATAGACGTGGACGGAACGACGTTACGCGTGAAAGGCACGCCGCATTTTCGTCGCGGAACGAAATTAAATTGCGGAAATTCAGGTACGACGATTCGCCTTTTGACAGGCTTTGTGGCAGGAAAACAGATCGATGCGGAATTATACGGGGACGAATCTCTTTCCTTACGGCCGATGAAACGGGTTGCCGAACCTTTATCGAAGCTTGGGGCAAATATCACAACGACGGAAGGGCATGCACCCGTTTTGATATCGCCGCAACCGTTAAAAGGCGCAGACGTCACTTTGCAGATCTCCTCTGCGCAAGTAAAAAGCGCGGTGCTTTTGGCGGGGATATCGGCGGAAGGGGAAACTTCGGTTACAGAACCTGTAAAATCGCGCGATCATACAGAGCGTATGCTGTCGGCGATGGGGGCAGATCTTCAAGTGAACGGCAATCGAGTGACGGTGAAACACAGCGACTTGCGTGCGGTGGACGTTTGTGTGCCCTCGGACGTTTCCTCTGCGGCATATTTTATGGCATTGGGCGCATTAAAAGGGAAAACGTTGTGTAAAAACGTGGGGATCAACGTTACACGGACGGGGATTTTAAAGGCGTTCGATCGTTTGGGCGTGCAATATCAATTGTTGAACAGGCGTATTTCGGGCGGCGAAGAAACGGCGGATATTTTGGTGGAGAAATCGGCAATGCACGCAATTTCTTTGCAAGCGGAAGACGTACCTTCGATGATAGACGAATTGCCTTTGGTTGCGTTGCTTTGCGCGTTTGCCGAAGGGGAAAGCCGCATTATCGGCGCAAAAGAATTGCGTGTAAAGGAAAGCGACCGCATTAAAACGACGGTAGAGCTGATCAATAATATCGGGGGGGACTGCGAAGAATTGCCCGACGGTTTTGTCATTCGCGGCAGGAAAAAATTGAGAGGGGGCAACGTAGACAGCTATCTCGATCATCGTATTGCGATGACGGCGGCAGTGGGGTTGATCGCAACGGAAAACGGGGGGAATCTGGCTCGTCCCGAATGTTGCGCAATTTCTTTTCCGGACTTTTTCGACAAATTGGATATTCGGCTTTATTAAATGAAAAGCAGGGGGCATGTACGCGATGAATGTAAAAAAACTGCGATTGGGACTGATCGGAAAAGACGTTTCGCAATCGAAAAGCAAGCAGATCCACACGTTTATTTTAAACCGTTGGGGCGTAGAATGCGAATATGTGTTTTTTTCAGTCCGTAAAGAAGAATTTGACAATACGATGCGCTGTTTGTTGGGGGATTTCGACGGTTTTAACGTAACGATCCCTTACAAACGAGATGTGATGGAATACCTTGACGGCGTGGAAGGGGACGCGATGGCTTTTGGCGCTGTCAATACGGTGTTGACGTCAACGAGGACGGGATATAATACGGATGGCGTCGGTTTTATGCAAATGCTTCGCGCCGCCAATATTTGTCCGCAAGGCAAAAAAGTGTTGGTGTTGGGTGCGGGCGGAGCAGGCAGAAGCACCGCCGTTGCTTTGAAACTCGCAGGGGCAGAGGTGTTTTTATATCAGCGAAACCGAGAAAAATTGCTGGAAACTTGCCAAGAACTCGGCATACAACCCGCAGAAAGCGGCGAACAAGGCGGTTTTGATATCCTCGTTAACTGCACGGGGGTGGGTATGCACGATACGCAAGGACGATCGCCTGTTGGAACAGCGGCGTTTGAAGGCGCAGTTGCGGCAATCGACTTGATTTACCTCCCTCAAGAAACGGAATTTTTACGTTTGGCGAAAGCGTGCGGATCGCAAACGCTAAACGGGGAAAGTATGTTGTTTTATCAAGCGTATTATGCCGATTGTCTGTATTTGGGAAAAATGCCCGACGATGCGGAGGCTGAAGAACTGTATACGCAATATCGTATTTGGAAAGAAAAAGCAGGTGTATAACCGATCGATAAAGACGCGCAACGATTGAAGGGGTGCGTCAATCCATAAAAAACGGGAGAAAAATTATGAAACTTTTAGTGATGAATGGGGTGAACCTCAATTTAACGGGCAAACGCGAAAAAGGCGTGTACGGCACGGCGACTTTGGAGGAGATCAATGCGCAGATCACGGCGTTTTGCAAAGCGAACGGCGATCAGGTCGATTTCTTTCAAAGCAATATCGAAGGGGAATTGGTCAATAAATTGCATGAAGCCTTTTTAAATCGCGCGTACGATGGGATCGTGTTGAACGCAGGCGCATTTACGCATTACAGCTACGCCCTTCGCGACGCGATCGCGGCGATCGATATTCCCGTGGCGGAGGCGCATATGTCCAATGTGCACGCAAGGGAAGAATTCCGCCATACCAGCGTTTTGTCCGAAGTGTGCAAAGGCGTTGTCTGCGGTTTTGGCGCAGGCAGTTATTTGGCTGCGATCGTGGGTTTGAAACACTGAAAACACGGATAAAACAAGACAAAAGCGGTAAAAAGGAGGCGTGAAGATGAATCTGATCTTATGCGGCATGATGGGCGCGGGAAAGACGACGATAGGGATAAAAATAGCAGATTTAACAGGTCGTCGTTGGTATGATACAGACGAACTGATCGTGGATAAACACGGAAAGATCTCGGATATTTTCGAGTATTACGGCGAAGCGCATTTTCGTAAATTGGAAACGGAGATCGTAAAAGAGCTGGCGCAAAAAGATAATTTGATCATTTCCACGGGCGGCGGCTTGGTTTTAAAAACGGAAAACAATACGCTGTTGCAGGAAAACGGGAAGATCGTTTTTCTTCGCGCTACGTTAGAAACGTTGGCAAAGCGTTTGAAAGTGGACGGAAATCGTCCGCTGTTGCAAACTTCGACGGAAAGTATTCGCGATCGGTTAGAACGGCTGCTGAAAGAGCGCACACCCGTATACGAGCACGTTGCCGATTATATCGTGGACGTGGACGGAAAAACGCCGGAAGCGATTGCAAAAGAGATCGTCACGTTTGCGGATCGGAAATAAAGTCTTTAACAAAAAAGCGTAAAACGAGGGGAGCAGGTATAAGATGAAAACGGTTTTGGTGACGGGAGGCGTACGCGGGATAGGCGAAAGTATTGCTTTGGCTTTTTTGAAAAAAGGCTATCGTGTGTGCGCGATATATTCGCAGGACGAGGTCAGCGCGAAACGGATCGAAGAAAAAGGTGTAGAAACTTATCGCGCGGACGTATCCAACGAAAAAGACGTTGTAGAATTGTTTGCCAAAATCGGCAAAGTAGACGTTTTGGTAAATAATGCGGGCGTATCGCTGGTGAAACAAATACAGGACGTAAATTACGAGGAATTTATGCGCGTGATGGGCGTAAACGTCGGCGGAGCATTTTTATGCAGCCGCGAAGCAGCGAAGGGGATGATCCAACGGCAAAGCGGCGTCATCATCAACGTATCTTCCGTTTGGGGAGAGGTGGGCGCAAGTTGCGAAAGCGTATATTCGGCGTCGAAAGCCGCCTTGATCGGTTTTACCAAGGCATTGGCAAAAGAACTTGGCTGGTCGGGGATTCGCGTCAACTGTGTTTCGCCCGGCGTGATCGACACGAAAATGAATGCGCATTTTTCGGCGGAAGATATGCAGGCGTTGAAAGAAGAAATACCGATGGGGCGTTTGGGACGCGGCGACGACGTGGCGAAAGCGGTAGTTTATTTGGAGGAAAACGATTACGTAACGGGGATCGATCTTCCCGTCAACGGTGGTTTTTCAATCGTATAAACGTACCGCAACGTTTTTTATAATGATTTTATAAACTTTTACAAAAAATAATAAAGAATATAATAAAATCAACGGAACAATCAAATAAAATGCTCTTGACAAAACGTAGAGTTTGTTATAAAATATGAACGTTGCGATCAGGCGAGAAAAAAGGTCGAATATTGCGCGGGAGGTTTGATAGAAAAGCCAACCAACGAAAAGGACGCATATAAAGCCAGTTATTTTATACATAATTGGAAGTCGCTTTAGAATATTTCATTGCTATTGTAGTAGGCGGCGTATATTTGGTAAGCAGGGGGGCCGCCATTGGGATATCCGATCATATAACGGGGTGCTTGTCTCGTTTGTGTCCGTTCTCGTTTTTGCCGTATTGGTTGTATTTTTCCTATATTATAAAACAAAACAGCCTTTAAAAGCGTTTGCTTTCAAAAGGCTGTTTTTTATGAGATTTTTATGAAAAACCGTCGATTATCTGTTGTTGATAAGTTTGGTCAGTTCGACGGGATCAACGATCTTTCCGTCTTTATAAACGCGCATATTGCCGGAAGCAATCTCGTCGATCAAAATTACTTCGCCGTTGTTATAACCAAATTCAAATTTGATATCCCAAAGATCCAAACCGATCGATTTCAAATCGTCGGCAACCACTTTCGTGATTTTCAGCGTTTGTTCTTTCATACTGTTGAACATTTCCATGCTCATAACGCCAAGCGCCGCCAAACCTTCCGCCGTAACGAGGGGATCGCCTTTTTCATCGTTTTTGAAGGTACATTCTACATAGCCGCCTTCCAAAACGGTGCCGTTTTCGATATATTCGCCGTATCTGCGGATAAAGCTGCCTGTTGCAACCAAACGGCAGATCACTTCCAAACCGTGACCGAATACGGTTGCGGGAAGCACTTCCATCGTTGCGTTTTCGAGGTCGGCAGAAACGTAATGCGTTTTGATCCCTGCTTTTTTCAGCAATTCAAAATAATACACCGAAGATTTCAGGTTTGCTTTGCCGATGCCCTCAATCGTCAATCCCACGGTGTTTTCACCGGGATCGAATACCCCGTCTTTGCCCGTGCAATCGTCTTTGAATTTCAGCATTACGTTGCCGTTGTCAAGCTTGTAAACGTCTTTTGTTTTTCCTGTGTAGAGTTTTTCCATTGTATCATCCTCTTTTTAATAGAATACGTATTGATCTGTTCGCCGTTGTCAAAACGACCGAATTACGAAAATATTATAGCAGATTTATTTGTATTTTTCAATAATATGACGGTCGTTCTACGAAAAAATTTAAAAAAATTAAAAAAATTTTTTATGGGAAAGCTCAAATGCGCGATCAGGGCAAAAGAGATAAAAGATCGTCAAAGCGCGAAAGGCAGATCACGTCGGGGTATTGTTCTGCGACGGAAAGTTTTTCTTTTTCCCCATAACCCGTCATCACAAGTGCGGCTTGCGCGCCGACGTTTTTCGCGCATTGTACGTCGGACAGCCGATCGCCGATCACAAGACAACGTTTTAAAGGGATATTCAATTTTTGGGCGGCGGCGAGTAATAAACCGCTTTTCGGCTTTCGGCAATTGCAGTGATCCCGATCGTCGTGCGGACAAATTTCCCAAAGATCCGCGCCATAGCTTGCAAATTCGGCGGCATAATCGTAATCGCCCGCCGTTCCGCGCGAAATACTCGATTGATTGGTTAAAATGCCGATAATGTATCCTTTTTGATGGATTTGTCGAAAGACTTCAGCGATATCGGCAAAGGGGCGAAACGTTTGCGGAAACCGTTTATCCGTCAACTCGCCCAAAGTGCCGTCGCGATCGAAAAATATGCACGTAACGTCAGAAAACATATAAAAACGTAACTCCTTTTTATCCCGTCTATTTTATACAGACATAATTATATACGAAAAATCGGAAAGAGGCAAGCAAAAGAAAGGGAGTGAAAAAATGAAAGAGGGTGAAAAATCGTTGACTTGTTCGTTGGGAAATGGTACAATAAAAATAATAAGCAAAAACGAAAGAAAAAAGAGGAAGAAACGAATATGATCAAAGGATGGAAAAAACTGATCGCAACGGCGGTAATGCTTGCAGCGTTGATCGCACCGACATTCTCCAAAGCAAACAGCGTACAACAAGCGGACGCGGCGGCTTCGTTTACAACGACGGCGACAGGATATACGAAAGCGTCGGACGTAAAATACGTTACGTCGGGGAATTATATAGCAAATTGGGGTGCTCGCGGCGAAGATTGCACCTTTTTAAGTACCTACGCGCAAAGTTTTTATACGGGAAGTTACGTTTACCAAACGGTGTCGCAAAAGAGCGGCGGTTCGTCGCAAAGCAACGCGTCCGGCAGTGCCTTGTACAAGGAATTGCAAACGTTGATGACGTCCAAACATTCAAAGCAAACGAGTTATGGCGCAACGAGGGATATGTATAAATATACCGATTGCGTTTCCGGCAATTACAGCAAGATATCCTCGTTTTATTCGGGGAAAGTGCTTTCGGGGACGTGGGACGGCGGCAGCACTTGGAACAGAGAACATACGTGGCCGAACAGCAAAGGGTTGGCAGGAAACGATGAAAACGATATTATGATGCTTCGCCCCACTTCGGTAAGCGAAAACAGCAGCCGCGGGAATACGGCGTATGGGCAAAGCAGCGGATATTACGATCCCAACGGAGAAGGCACGGAAGTGCGCGGCGATTGCGCAAGAATTTTCCTTTACGTATACGTGCGTTGGGGAAATACTCAATACGCTTGGGGTAAGAGCGGCGTTATGGAAAGCATGAACGTTCTTCTTCAATGGATGGAAGAAGACCCCGTGGATACGTGGGAAATGGGCAGAAACGACGCCGTACAAAAAATTACAGGGACGAGAAACGTGTTTGTCGATTATCCCGAATATGCTTGGTTGTTGTTTGGTAAATCCATTCCTCAAAATATGTCTACGCCTTCGGGGATTGCCGATAATCAGCAGGGAGGATCGGGCGACTCGTCTTCAAGCAGTTCGGAAAGCAGTTCGTCTTCCAATAGCAGTTCTTCGATAAAAGATTCGTCTTCGTGGAACGACAGTTCGTACGAAGAAAATTCGACGGCGGAGGAATGCAGCGAACATAAGTACGGAAATTGGTACGTGATCAACCAACCGACGGCAACGGAATTTGGCGAAATGCAACGGTTTTGTATTCAATGCGGAAACGCGCAATCCAGCCCGATGTCCAAACAAGAAAACGCAGACGCGGAAAACGACGGCGAACATTCTTACGGGAAATGGGTGGTTGTGACGCCTCCGACGGCAACGAAATACGGCAAAAAGACTCGTGTTTGTGAAGATTGCGGGAAGAAGGAAGAGGAAGTGCTGTTGAAATACACCGAAAGTAAGGACGGAACAGGCGAAAAGGAAGGCTGTAAATCGACGGTTGGCGTTTGGAGTGGTTGCGTATTGCTTTTGCTTGGCGGTGCGCTCTGTTATAAAAAATGTAAAAAGAACGAAAACGAATAACGGTAGGAAACAATGCTCCCCTGAAAGAAAAATGCTTTCAGGGGAGTTTTGATATATTTAAGTTTTATATACGGGCGTTTGTTTTTTGGCTTTTACTCGATAATAGGTTTGTTGACTTTTAAATCCCGCTTCGTAAATCAGTGTAAGGATGGTTTTGGAAGAATCGTGTGCCAACGCCTGTTCGACGTATGTAAGGCGCAATTCGTTGACGTATTCGGAAATGCCTTTGCGCATATACCGATGAAATACGCGGGAAACGTGTGCTTGCGTATAGCCCAACGCGCGTGAAATGGCGCTACGAGAGGCGTCGTCGGTATAATGTTCTTGGATAAAGGAGAGAATAGAGCGGATCAATGCGGTATCCTCCCGTCGTTTTTCCTGCGTCCATTCTATTTTTTGCGAAAGAATGACAAGCAACAGTTCAACGGCGCTTTTTTGTATATCTTCGTTGTCTTGTTCCAATAAATATTCGTCCACCACTCGTAACAGTGTATCGCAAAGGGCAGGATCGCAAATTACGGGATTGCCGATCGCCATATTTTGCCGTTTCGCCATAAAAGCAGACGAATATTCATATGGGATCACCAATACGCAACTTTCCGTTTGCATTTCTTTTCGCGCGTCGTAACCGTGTATTTCATAGCTATCGAAAATAACGACCGTACCGCTTGTCACTATTCTTTGTCGCTCGTTAAGCGTAACGGAAAATTCACCTTGTCGCAAAATAAAAATTTCTAAATTCCGATGAAAATGGGAAGGAAAAATATGCGGTGTATTCCGCTGGATCACTAACTCGTGCGAATCTTCCCTGTTTTTTTCGTAAAAACTCTTCATACGGTCAATTATATCACAAAATGAGAGTATTTTAAACCATTTTGTAGTATATTTTGGAATTTTTTTTTGTTATAATAAAGAAAATCTTCGGAGGGAAAGTATATGAAGTGTGATATAAAGACTTTGACGTTGGAAGAAAAAATAAAACTTTTAACGGGAAAAAACTGTTGGCAATCGGAAACGGCGAGCGGTAAATTGCCCGACGTGTTTTTTTCGGATGGACCACACGGTTTGCGTAAGATCGACATTGAAACGGAAGCAACGGAAAAAGCGACGGTGATGCCCAGTCTTGTCGTTTTGGCAAACACATGGGACGTGGAATTGGCGCGTTTGGACGGTGCAACAATTGCAGACGATTGTATTGAGAAAGGCGCGGACGTATTGCTTGCGCCCGGCATCAACATCAAACGTACGCCGCTTTGCGGCAGGAATTTCGAATATTTTTCCGAGGATCCGTTTCTTGCGGGGACGCTTGCCAAGGCATATATCGAAGGCGTGCAAAGTAAGGGGATCGGGACGTCGCTGAAACATTATTGCGTAAACAATCGCGAATACGACCGTTTTTATCAATCGAGCGAACTGGATGAACGGACGTTACGCGAAATATATTTGCCGGCCTTTGAAATCGCGGTACAGGCGCAACCGTGGACGGTGATGTGTTCGTATAATCCGATCAACGGCGTTTGGGCTTCGGAAAACAAATGGCTGTTAAACGACGTTTTGCGCGAAGAATTCGGGTTTGAAGGCGTGATCATATCCGATTGGGGCGCGGTGCATAACAGTTGGCGCGCGATGAAAGCAACGCTTGATTTGGAAATGCCTTATCGTCCGCAAGCGTATCAAGAATTGAAGGTCGGCTTTGAAAAAGGTTATATCACGGAAGCGGAGATCGACGCTCGTGTGGAAAAAATATTGCAACTGATGGAAAAAACGCAAAATGATAAAAAGGTGGTTACGACCACGAAAGAACAGCGCCATCAAAATGCTTTGAAAATTGCGCGATCGGGTATCGTACTGTTGAAAAACGAAGAGAATATTTTGCCTTTAAAGCAGGGGAGTATTTTGGTTTTAGGTTCATTTTACGGTATGGGTGGCGGCGGAAGCGCGTTGGGACAAACGGAATACTGCCCGAGGTCTTTGCGAGAGGAGTTGGCAGAACGTTTGGCTGGTAAGTGCGAAGTGGTAAACGGTTTCGCGAAAGTGGATAATAAAAATTGGGCGACAGGGATGCGCTTTGCGGCGCAAGAAGCCTACGGGAAAGACGTCGTAGTGATTTGCGTAGGTAATAACGAGCAAATAGAATCGGAAGCTTTCGATCGTACGACGTTGCGATTATCAGCGACGCAGGAAGATATGATTATCAATACGGCAAAGGTCAATAAAAACGTGATCGTAGTAGTGACGGCTGGCAGCGCGGTGGACATGAGCGCATGGATCGATAAAGTTAAAGCGGTTGTATTTGCGGGGTTCGGCGGGGAAGCGGCGTCGGAAGCAGTAGCGGACGTATTGGCGGGCAACGTTTGTCCTTCGGGGAAACTTTCGGAAACGTTCCCGTTGAATCTTGCGGATACGCCTACGGGAGAAAACCGCGGCGACGGTTTCGTAGACGAATACAGAGAGGGGATTTTCGTAGGGTATCGCTGGTATGATAAGAAAGAGAAGGAAGTGTTGTTTCCGTTCGGATACGGTTTATCGTATGCAAAATTCGAATATTTCGATTTAAAATTGGAAAAGAAAGGTGCGACGGAATACGACGTAGTGTATATGGTGAAAAACGTTTCGGACACGGATGGACAGGAAACGTCGCAAGTGTACGTACGCGACGTGTTTGCAATGGTTTCTCGCCCCGAAAAGGAATTGAAAGGTTTTACAAAAACGGCGTTGAAGGCAGGGGAAAGCAAGCAAGTACGCGTATCCCTCGACGCACGCGCGTTTGCATATTACAGCATGCCTTTAAAAAAATGGTATGTGGAAAACGGTGAGTTTGAAATTTTAGTGGGCGCGTCTTCGCGTGATATCCGTTTGACGGAAACGATCTCGATAGAGCTGCCCGACGACGAACAAGTGACGCATTAATTGCAAAAAGAGGCGCCTTCCATTCTTCGGAAGGCGTCTTTTTGATATCCGACGTTTTTAAATAGGAGCGGGAAACGATTGCAAATATTGATCGTGGAAGAAAATAAATGGAAAATTTTGATAGTTGTTGCATTTTGATTTTTTCTGTGTTATAATAATGCGCGATCGGGAACGTTCCGATATATTTACGAAGGAGAATCAGAAAAAAGATGAGGATCGAAAGCGATTCGGTAGGGAGTTTACAGATTCCCGACGACGCCTATTACGGCGTACAAACCTTGCGTGGATTTCAAAATTTTCGCATCAGCGGCGTAATCACCGACAGTACGTTTGTGAAAAACGTGGCGATCGTGAAAAAGGCCGCCGCAAAGGCAAACGCGGCGTGCGGCGCGTTGGATGGGAAGTTGGCGAAAGCGATCGAGGGCGCATGCGACGAAGTGATCGCAGGGAAATGGCATGATCAATTTATTACGGATGCTGTGCAAGGCGGTGCAGGAACAACGTTGAATATGAACGTAAACGAAGTGGTGGCGAACCGCGCAACCGAATTGTTGGGCGGCAAAAAAGGGGAATATCTCTGTCACCCCAACGACCACGTGAATCGCGCGCAATCGACCAACGACGTAATCCCCACTGCGGGTAAAATGACGGTGTTGGATTTATCTAAAGGCTTGTTGGAAGAATTGCAGGCTCTGATCGAAGCGTTGGAAGAAAAGGGGAAAGAATTCGACGACGTCATCAAGATGGGCAGAACGCAATTGAAAGACGCCGTGCCTGTGCGATTGGGACAGGAGTTTTGCGCGTATGCGACGGCGGTGCGACGGTCGAAAGGTCGAATCGAGAACTCGTTGCGGGAAATGTATTCGATCAATATGGGCGGTACGGCGATCGGGACTTCGATCAATGCGAAAAAAGAATTTGTACAAACGATCGTGCCGACGTTGGCTGCGGAGAGCGGTTATGAACTGCGCCAAGCGGACGATTTGATCGATTCCACGCAAAACGTAGACGGCTACGTTGCCGTTTCTGGGTGTTTGAAAGCGTGCGTGTTGGGCTTGTCGAAGATATGCAACGATTTGCGATTGATGTCGAGCGGACCGCAGGCGGGGTTGGGCGAAATAGAACTGCCTGCCAAGCAAAACGGTTCGTCGATCATGCCGGGGAAGATCAATCCCGTTATCCCCGAAGTGGTGTCGCAAGTGGCGTTTTTGGTGACGGGAAACGACGTGACGGTTTCCATGGCGGCGGAAAGCGGTCAGTTGGAATTGAACGCATTTTTACCCGTGGTATTTTATAAATTGTTCGAATCGATCGTATGTTTGACGGGTGCGGTGAAGACGTTGCGCGAAAACTGTATCGTAGGCATAAAAGCCAATCGAGAACGTTGCGCCGCATACGTGTATCAAAGCGTGGGCGTTGTAACGGCGCTTTGTCCGCATCTGGGATATAAAAAATCGGCAGAACTGGCGAAACAAGCTTTGGCGGAAGACGTCAGCATAAAAGAGTTGATCTTACGATACGGTTTGCTTGGAGAGGAGGAACTGCAAAAGATCCTCGATCCTTACGCAATGACCTAACGCGAGGAAGAATAGATCAGCGAAAAGGCGCGCGCGATAAACTGTGTACGCCTTTTTGCTTTTTTTTCGGGAAAACCTTGCGTTGTGTATTGTTTTGTGGTATAATGATATAAACGGGATACAAACGGGCGATTATGGACGTTTGTCGAAAATGAAAAGGACGAAAGAGGACGGAAGGGATATGGTACATGAAATGAAATTGCAAAGACAGCCGTTTGAGGGGATCAAAAGCGGAAAAAAGCGGATCGAAATGCGGCTGTACGACGAGAAAAGATCGTTGATCAAGGTCGGCGATGATATTTGTTTTACGGATATGGAAACGGGGTGAGAAATTGACGTGTTCGGTGGAAAATATGTACAGATATGCAAGTTTTGGGCAATTATACGCCGCGCACGATAAAATTTCCATCGGGTATGCGGCGGATGACGTCGCCGATCCCAACGATATGCTTGCGTATTATTCACAAGAGCTGATCGATTGATACGGCGTTGTCGGGATAGAAATAAAAGTGAAATAAGCAAGAAAAGGCGCATAAAACGCGCTTTTTTTATGCGGTTTTTGTGCCGCATATGCATAATTACACAAAAAACGGATACAATAATAAAGAGTACGAAAGAAATACGGAGGGAATATGGGAAAATTTGAAGAAGTGTATGCGATCAACGTCAACGATAAGACGGAAAAGAAAGGACATCTCACCTATCTTTCTTGGGCGCCTGCTTGGGCGGAATTTAAAAAAATTTATCCCGAAGCTACGTACAAAGTGAACGAATTTGACGGTACGTTTTGCTCCGGAAACGAAAAAATGGGGTATATGGTGCAGACGGAAGTGACGGCGGGCAACCGTACCCATTCGATGTGGTTGCCTGTAATGGATATGCGTAACAACGCCGTATTGCAACCGAAAATGACGGAAGTAAATAAAACGATCATGCGTTGTTTGACGAAAAATTTAGCGATGTTCGGGCTGGGATTGTATATTTATGCGGGGGAAGATCTGCCCGAAATGCCCAAAGATTTTCAACCCATCACCGAAAAGGAATTAAGCGACGTTTGGGGGGTGCAGGACGTGGAAAAAACAATAAAATGGTATGAAAAACAGTTGGGCATCTCGTTTGTGGAGTGGGGCGCAGACGAATGTGAGGCGGTGCGGACGGTTTTGGCAGAGCAAAAGAAAAAACGCGGAAAGAAAAAAGCGGGTTGAGAAAAAATGGAAAAAACAGCGTTGGGAAAATGATAAAAAATAAACAAGAACGCAAAATGGCGTTCTTTTTTTATCCGTTTGCGTTGACATTTGTTTAAGAATATGATAAAATAAAAATTAATTAATCAAAAAGTGTCGAAAAAGGTCTATTTTTGGTAAAAAATGGCGAAAGCAGGAGGTGTGCCGCAGTGGCAAAGGTTTATACGATTCCCGGAAACGTCAATAAAAAGATGAAACGGAAAATGGCAGTTTGGGGAATGATTTTCGGTTTGGCAATGTTGGGGGTTGCTTTTTTGCCCGTTGCGTCTATTAGGGACGTGAGTATCGGCAATTATTATGAAATAATTTTACAGGCGATTTCCGGAAAAACGGAAAGCGTTCGCTACATAATGTCGTACGTTTGTATTGCGGCAGTGGTGTTGGTGTTTGCATTTTACGAAGTGATCAACGCCATCGTTTCGATCGTCGTTTGTTTTATGCCAGCAAAAGAAGGCGTTGTAAAAAGAAACACGTTTTTAGATTATTTATTGGCTTGGGGCTTTGGCGCGCTGCTTTTGGTGGCGCTGTTCGTCGTGATCCAGTACGTATCGCACAGCTATGGCTTCATTTGTTATACGCCGTTTATTATGGCGGCGATCTGGTTGTTGTCGTCGCTTAGAAAAATGAAGATCACCAATAAGGCAACCCGCGATTACAGCGCAGTGGAAGCGCCTAAAAAGATCAAAAGAAGAAAAGTCATCTCCGCGGCGGCGTTTTTGCTGATCGGTTGTATCGTGGTTGCGGCAGGCGGTTGGGCGTTTTTCC
Organism: Clostridia bacterium; assembly: GCA_017463205.1. Taxonomy (GTDB): domain Bacteria; phylum Bacillota; class Clostridia; order Christensenellales; family Borkfalkiaceae; genus Scatosoma. Next base: position 8,347 of record JAFTPQ010000043.1, on the reverse strand, counting down.
AATTGGGCGGTGGTTTGCGCGCGCAAGAACTCGACGGGTTCATTAAAAAGAAAACGTTGATTGTCGGCGAGTGGAAAGAACGTAGCGAAAATATCGTTGTCGATGAAAAGTTCGGGCCGCTTATGCTCACGAAAAAGACGATGTTGGAAGCAGAATTGGCGAAAGATCCCGAAAACGAAGAATTGCAACAAAAGGTTGCTAATTTTAACGAAAATAACGGTTGGACGATCAATTGGGGCGATATGACGGAGAGCGGTAAGACCGTGCAGATCTACGGCGTTCACCAAAAATATTACGAAGCAAAATGGATCGAGTTGAAGCAAGCGAAAGAAAAGCATAAGCAAAATCAGCCGACGGGCAACGATCAAAGTAAGTGGGACGCATATTTTAATAAGCTGGAACAATACGATAAAGACGTTGCGACGTTGGAAAGTGTGATGGAGGCGATGAATTTCCAATCGGAAACGTTGTATTTCGATCATATCAAACCCAAGGAAGTGACCGATGAAGGTACGGCGGCATATCGGAAACATTTGACTGCTTATGAATATAACGCAGAACCCGATTTGGTGGAAAAATGGGGCGCGGTATACACCAGCAAATTGCAGGTGAAATACGAAGAAAGCATTGCGTTGTCGAAATATGTGTTTGAGGTGGGTACGGATTTCAGAAATGAAGAACTGATCGTCGAAGTGCATTACAGCGACGGCAGTATCCGTATTGCTTATATTCGCGTAAATCCCGATCCCGAGAAAGAGAAAGGCGCTTCTGCGTTGTTGAATTGGGAAGAATTGAACGAGGCGGAAGAAGGGATCTATCTGTTGAAGTGGCAAGACGCTTGGGGAACGTATGAAACGCGAGTTAATTTTGTGGATAAGCTGACAACGACTTCCGCAGAAAGCTCGAAATGAAACAAAAATAAAAGCGCTTTGTGAAGTAAAGCGCAAACAATTTTCAATCGAGTTGCAAATTTTTAAAAATGCAATACAGTTTTGATCCGACGTTTATCAGCGTCGGATTTTTTATATAAAGTATTTTATTTCAAACAAGAGGGGACGATTGTTTCGTGGTTGGTGTAACTGCATTGATAGTAGAAATTGAACGATATCAATATAAACGCTCCACAGTGCCATTGTAGAGTTGCTTGATTTTTTCTTTATCATATGATATAATTTTTTTTGAGGTGAAATATGAAATTTGTCGTATATGATCAATCAATTAAGCAAAATAACGATTTAGTAGACTATATTTTTCATACGTTAAAAGAAAATTTATCTTTTATATACGGCGAAGATATGATAAATGCGGAAAGCCGTCAAAATTGGATAAATAATAATCTCTTGAATACAGATATATATTGGCGCATAGTCATAGCTTATCATAACAATAAGCCTTGTGGATTCTTAATATATACAATTCAAAATGACTGTTTTATAGTAAACGACATTGAAATCAATCGAGAATACAGAATCAATCCTATTCTTTTACGTGGCTTATTCTTAAATGCCTTTTTAATCGAAAAAGGAAAATGGCATAAACTAAAAGGCTATATCAATCATAAAAACGCCGTATCAAAAAAGAATTTTTTAAGATTGGCAACGGAAATCATAGAAACTGAACGAGGAAGCTCTTTTACAATCAAAAAGGAAGAAATTGAAAACAGATTTTGCATTAAATACGGTTTAATTTGAACTATTTATTGATACCCTATCGCAAAAAATATCAAGATTTTGATAACGACTTTCGATTATAATAAAATCGCAGAGGAAAAGAAATGGATTGGATTCAAGGAATACAAAAAGCGATTGATTATATTGAGGATAATATGACCGAAGAAATTGATTATGATGAGGTGGCAAAGCGCGCGTATTCGTCAAGTTTTCATTTTCAAAGAGTATTTGGGATCATGTGTGGTTTTTCGCTTGGGGAATATATCCGTAGAAGGAGATTAACGCTTGCAGGTAGAGATTTATTAAGCAAGAAAATGAAAGTTATCGACGTTGCTTTCAAATACGGATATGAAACGCCCGAAAGTTTTTCCCGAGCCTTTCAAAAATTTCACGGTATAATGCCGTCGCAAGTAAAAAGCGGTTGTTCCTTAAAATCCTTTTCTCGCCTTTCCGTAAAACTTGATTTGGTAGGAGGCGCTGAAATGCATTACAAAATTGAAGAAAAGCCCGAAATGATTTTAGTTGGCTACAAAAAACGATTTACGGGCGTTCCCTATGGCGACGAGCGTGTAAAACAAGAAGAAGCGTTTATAACAACTACGCGCGCGAAACAATGGCTTTTAATAGGAGCGTCGTGCGATTATTCCACCGATTATATGGTGATCAAAAATATTGATGCCGACGGTTATGATTTTTACGTTGCATACGCATTGGATGAGTGGACGAGAAAAGAACTCTTTAATCCAACGGTAACAGGAGTTGATTTTATAGATAAAATGGGGTTTGAAACCCTCGTTATTCCTAAGCAGACGTATGCAATATTCGAAACTGAGAAGAAAAAACGTCCGATTGTCGATTATGTCGATATTCGGAAACGAATCGTAACGGAGTGGTTGCCGACTTCGGATTATATTTTTGCAAATGCCCCTGAAGTGGTTGCAATGCATTGGCGCCCTAACGGCGAATGGGAAAAAGAACGATATATAGAAATATGCTTGCCGATTGAGAAGAAATAAACACTTCCGCTTTAAATGCCGCCTAATGTAACCGTTTTTATATAAACGTGTTGTTATCCGAGAAAATAAAAAAACAAATTCTTAGGGGAAACTTGACAGATTTTTTATGCTGTGCTATAATAAATCAAATGATAATGAAAGGAGAAGATCGATATGAAATCGAGCAACGATTCTCATGTGCATATGACCATCGACGACGATTTAAAAAGCTCTGCGTACGGGTTTGAGTTGTATCGACAGGGTTCGGGGATAGACCGAATTGCTTTTTTAGGGCTTAATCCCGTTCTTCCGACAAGACCGTGCGCCTACAATCAAAACGCCAAATGTTTGTATTTAAAAGAGTATTTTAAAGAAAAAGGTTACGCAGGGTTCAGTTTGGAGTATTTCGACAAAATTTCGGCAGACGGATTTTTAGATCAACTTAAAATGGGATATGAAGCGGGGTTTGATTGTTGGAAAGTGATAGAAGGCAAACCCAATATACAAAAAATTTTGGGCTTTTCCTTGGATGATGAAATTTACGACAAAACGTATGATTTTGCCGAACAAAAAGGGATTCCCGTGATCATGCACGTTGCCGACCCCGAATGGCTTTGGGAAAAAGAGCTTAAAGACGGATATCATTCTCGTAAATATTATCAAGATCAAGCCGTAAACGTGTTAAAAAAGCATCCCGATTTGAAACTGAATTTGGCGCACTTCGGGTTTATGAGCGATATGCCCGACCGTGTGGTCGAACTTTTCAATCAATATCCCTCGCTTTGTTTTGATACCGTTCCCGCGCCCGAAGAATTTTTTGAAATGTCGAAAAATCCGAAAGTTTGGCGTGAAATTTTTATCGAATACAACCAAAGATATATGTTTGGTTCGGACAGGGGAAATCATACGGCAAAAGGAATGACCGAAGCGGAATTTCATAAGGTTTATCCCACCGATTCCGCGCCCTATTCGAGGAAATTTTTCGAGTTGGACGGTTGGTATGACGCGCGCTCGTCGTGGCCGAATGCAACCAATCCTTTCGGGACGGAATTGTATGGGCTTGCGTTGCCTGAAGACGTCGTTGAAAATATATTTTATAACAATTTTTTTAAATTTTTCAATAAGCGCAAAGAGGTCGATTTTGATATTTTGGCAACGTATGCGAAAGAGGGTTTTTCCCGTCCCAAAACGTCGAAATACCACGATGAAGACTATCAAACGTTAAAAGAATTTTTGGCGGAAAAATTCATTCGCATATGATCGATATGTTTCGGTTGCGCAACGCCCTCCAAAAGGCATTAACCTTTTTGGAGGGCGTCACAATGTTTAAAGCGTTAATGTTTTTGTACGAAAATCCCGTGACCGTATCCGATTTTTTGTCCGCTCTTCATATATTCGATAAACTTTCTGCGAAGGGACGTGTCGGCGGGTAGATCGGTAACATCCCGATCGTTTATCTTTCGATCGAACAATCGCCATAATTCGGAATAATCCTCGTAATCACGGCAATACACAATTTCGTAATCGCAGACAAATTTATAAATATTGCTGTCTTGATTTAAAAGAGAAAGCGTGGAGGAGTGCATCAAATACGTTTTACAAGTGAATACGGTGTAGCCGGACGGAAAATATTCTTTATAAAATTCTCTTGCTTTACGGTAGGATTCTTCCACCGACGTTTTATCCAAGGGGCGTCCCGTTTTGGGGATATGAACGCTTAAAACCGTATCGCCTTTTTTCAGCGTTACGCCGTTTACAACGTAATCGCCGTCTAACGCAACCGTTTCCATTTGCAATCTGCCGAAACAGAAGCGGGTTAAATCGAAAAATTTTTCAAACCACGGCATCACAAACGTTCCGTAAACCCCGTAAACGTCGTAACATTCCAAAAGTTTATATCGAATGTCCAACGCAACTTCTCCCCACATATCCGAGGAATAGCCGTTGTCTGCGTAAAAATTTTTCAGCGGTTGCAACAAGCAAAGCACAAACAGCGTATATGCCGTATATTCGTTTATGCCCGCCGTTTCCGCAGCGTTTTTTATTTGTTCGCTCATCATGGAAAAATCGGTTTTATGATCGTCGGCATATTTTTGAAGCGTATCGCCAAATTGCGTAAAGGCTTGTTTGTTTTCTTTTAATGTTTGATAACAATTTATCAGTTCGCTTTTTGCTTCAACAGGATAATCAAATGCGTCGCAAACATAATTTAACCAGTCTGTATGGTCGTTGACGGCTGTTGCGGAATGGATCGTTGTTCGTTCAAGTGGCATAAACAATTCCTCTTTTAAGTATTTTATATATTATAGCATATACCGAAAAATAAAAGCAAGCATTTTCAACTTTTTTCGCCTCGGTTGGACGAGCGGATAAAGGGGAGATAAATCAATTTTTAAAAGAAAAACGCGGCTGATAAAACCGCGTTTTGTTGTTCTATATCGGAGATTTTAAAATTTTCAACAGCTTTATACGATACCGTGCGCCATCATCGCTTCGGCAATCTTTTCAAAGCCCGCTATGTTTGCGCCCATCACGTAATTGCCTTCATAACCATAACGCTTTGCCGCGCTGTCGATGTTATGATAAATATTGATCATGATCGTCTTCAATTTCGCGTCTACTTCTTCGCTCGACCAATACAGTCTGCCCGACGATTGCGCCATTTCCAATGCCGAAGTGGCTACGCCGCCTGCGTTCGCCGCTTTTGCAGGCAAATAAACAAGGGAGTCTGCTTTTTGGAAAACGTCGATCGCATCGAGGGTGGAGGGCATATTTGCGCCTTCGGCTACGTATTGCACGCCGTTTTTCACAAGCATAGCCGCGCTTTCGCCGTCAATTTCGTTCTGCGTTGCGCAAGGCAGAGCCACGTCGCAGGGGATCGACCAAATGCCCTTGCAACCTTCCGTATACGTTGCGCCGGGTACGCGCGCCGCATATTCTTTGATGCGAGCCCGTTCCACTTCTTTGATCTGTTTTAAAACGTCTAACTGAATACCGTTCGGATCGTAGACGTACCCGTTAGAATCATACATCGCCACTACTTTTGCGCCCAATTGTTGCGCTTTTTCGCAGGCATAAATGGCTACGTTTCCGCTGCCCGAAACCAGCGTGATCTTATCTTTAAAAGAATCGCCGCGCAAGCGCATCGCTTCCGCAGTGATGTATACCAAACCGTATCCCGTGGCTTCTTTTCTCATCAACGAACCGCCGTAAGAAAGTCCGCGGCCCGTCAAAACGCCCACGTGTTCGTTGCGAAGCCGCTTGTATTGACCGAAAAGATAACCCACTTCGCGCGCGCCAACGCCGATATCGCCTGCGGGAACGTCGGTATCTGCGCCGATATGACGATATAATTCCGTCATAAAGCTCTGGCAAAACGCCATAATTTCACGGTCGGATTTGCCTTTGGGGTCGAAATCGGAACCGCCTTTGCCACCGCCGATGGGAAGCCCCGTCAAACTGTTTTTCAAAATTTGTTCCAATCCGAGGAATTTGATCACGGACAGATTGACGGAGGGATGGAAACGCAAACCGCCTTTGTAAGGGCCGATCGCGCTGTTAAATTGCACACGATAGCCTTTATTTACGCGTACGTTGCCGTTGTCGTCCACCCAAGGCACACGGAATAAAACGGTGCGTTCGGGTTCGGTGAAGCGTTCGAGAAGCGCGCTTTTTTCATATTCGGGATGTGCGTTGATCACAGGTTCTAAGGTCAGCAAAATTTCCGTTGCCGCCTGATGAAATTCCGTTTCGCCGGGGTTGCGTTTTTTTAAATCGTCTAACACTCTTTGTACATAACTCATAAAATTTTTCTCCTCGAAAAAATAGATTTTATATTTAGAATCAATCGAGAAAATCGATATATCTATATCTTATCATTTTTTTTGATGATTTGCAACGATTTCACAAGGGAAAATACGAAAAAGTATAAAAAATAATTGCTTTTTATGAAAAAAAGGAGTATAATAATTAGGCTTGATTATAAAAGATATAAGCGTGGCTTATAGATTTGTTTAATGGAACAAAAACACAAGTAATAAGCGCTCGTAGTTAAATGGATATAACAGCCCCCTCCTAAGGGTTTGGTCGAGCCACCAAAACGGGCTATTTTTAATCGAAAAACACTCAAAACGCCCCCGTTTTTGAATATTTTTTGAAAATCGGTATAAAAATCGGTATAATTTTTTTAAAAAATTAAAAATTTGTTCTCGTAGTTAAACGGATATAACTCAAACCTCCTAAGTTTGCATTTTGGGTTCGATTCCCGACGGGAACACCATTTTTCAAAACACCATTGCAATCAGCCGCTTGGTGTTTTATTTTTTACCAAAACAAAAAGGGATACATTCGAACTTTGATAAGGTTCAAATATATCCACTTAAAACGCTTAATTTTTTATTAAAAAGCACCAAAAACGCATTGTTTTATCATACAAACGAGTTCGTCGGTATAAAAATGGTATAACAATTTTCCTTCAATCTCGAAAGATTGCGAATAACTGACTGAAAAACGCTGAATTTTAACATTTTGACCTTGGCATTAGGAGTCGCAGAATTTTTGGTGTGTTCGATAAAAAGCGTGTAAATTCGTTCAATTTTATTAAAATTATGAGAAAAACAAGTTTTATTTCGTGGCTTTTTGCGTGATAACTTTTGTTTCGTGTCATAATTTTCAAAACGATTTTATACCAATTTTATACCAAAAGCAAAAAAATAAATATGAAAATCGAGCTGATTGTTGCTAAAAACAATAATGAACCGTTTTATAAAATTGAAGAAAAATTGTAGTGTGTAGAAACAAAAATCTACGCGCTTTTTTATTGTCAAAAATAAGGAGGTATTATGCTAAAAGAAACAAATTTGGATGGCGTGAAATCGGTGGCAAGAATGCTATTAATGATACCTATTCATACAACGCCGTATTCGCCTGCGGTGGTGCAACACCCGTTTACGGCAACGGGCTTTGTCGTGGTTTTTGATAAAGGTGGGAGAACTAACGTTTTAGATTTAACGAAAAAAGAAAGGAGCGTTGAATGGTGGCAGGAGTTTATGATAGAACGGATAAATTCCGTAAAGGACCTGTGGGGCGTATATGCGTTGCTAAACAAACCTTACGGCCTTGCGTTTTTGAAATTTGTTACGCCGTATTTATCAAGCAAGGATTATTCCAAACTTCTTGCGGACGCTTGGGTGCGTTCGGAGAATCCAAACATGGATAAGAATTTTACGAAAAAAGAATTATTGGATCTATTCAAAAAAGCAGAGCCACCGTATCTCATGACGAAGGATGAATATCAAATGTGGAAAAATTTAGAACAAACAGTGACGGTCTATCGTGGGGTAACGACGTACAACGGATTTGACAGAAAGGCAATGTCGTGGACGTTAGACGAAGAAAAAGCGAAATGGTTTGCAGAACGTTTTGGAGAGAACGGAAAGGTATACCAAGCTGAGATTGACAAGAAAGACGTATATGCGTATTTCGGCAGCCGTGGAGAATCAGAATTGGTTGTCGATCCGAAAGGATTGCAAAACATAACTATGGTAGAAGAAGTTGAGCAAGTAATAAAATTAACAATGTAGGGAGAAAATAAAGAAATGACAATTTATCAAGAAGAACTCAAACGAAGGCTAAGGGAACAGGGTCACGGCGCACTTTATGATGAAGAAACGGGTATGCTGA
>JAFTPQ010000006.1 GCA_017463205.1 Clostridia bacterium | reverse complement strand
TTGCGCTGGAATATTACGTAAAGCCCGAATGTATGCATCACCCCCATTCGTTGGAAGACGTGACCCCCATTGTTGCGTTTGTGGAACAAGAATACAACTTTGTCGCCTTGAAAGCGGAATTGCTGTCAAGGCGATTTTTTTTGCGCCGAAGTACGTCCTCTCCTTTTCGTTCAAGCTCCCAGCGGTGTACAAAATCGCCACCGTTTAGGTGGCGTTTGGTGTACCCGCTGGGGCTCTTCTCTCGCAAAGCCGTTCTTTGCGTTCGGTCACGCTTGCGCCTACCTATCGGCGCTCGCTTATCTCGTCCCTACAAGGCGTTATCAACGCCTTGCTTTACGGGTAACTCGTCCCATCCTCGACGGCGACGCTTTCTCTTTTTGTTCAAGCTCCCAGCGGTGTACAAAAAACGCCACCGTTTAGGTGGCGTTTGGTGTACCCGCTGGGGCTCGAACCCAGACTCGACGGCGTCGGAGGCCGTAATGTTATCCAATTACACTACGAGTACATTCTTCTGTCGTTTCCATCAGCTTCAACTACCAGCGACTATTCTATTTTACTGTTTTTGCCTGCGTTTTGCAAGCGTTTACGGTATTTTTTTCCTATTTTTTCAAAAAAACTTTTCGACAAACCTTGACAACCTGCTTTTTCTCGCAAAAAAACAGCAAAGCGTTGCAACTCGTTTGATTTCCGCACGCAACGCCCCGCTCGTTTTTCATCGCCCGTATCACCGACTATGTATTAAACTTCGCCCGCCGCTTCCGCATCACAAAGCAATCGGTTATACTCCTCAAACACCGCGTCGATAATTTCATCGTCCAATTCGATATTGAAATGATCTTCACCGTCCGCCCCGCGCGTCACCTTAAACACCAACGCCTCGTCCTCTTCCATGCCCTCCAACAACTCCACGGGTTGTAAAATCGCATAAAATTCACCCTTATAGGCAATCCCCGCGATCTCGACAAAATCGACTTCCTCACCGTTGTCCGTCAAAAGCGTAACGATATCGTCCTCTTCTTCCAATTCTTCGTAACTCATCTTCTTTTTCTCCTATTTGTTTTATGCGTTTACTCAACGCCATTCTATTATACCCCATTTATCCGCGCTTGTCAATAGGCATTTTTCATAATTTTTTAATGTTTTTCACCGTTTTACTTTCCTTTTTTCACCGATTATGCTATAATAACCCCGAAAAGACATTTTATAGGAGGCGAATTATGCAAAAAATGGTTGTGATCGGCATGAGCGGCGGCGTAGACAGTTCGGTGGCGGCGCTGCTGTTAAAAGAACAAGGATACAACGTGATCGGGCTGTATATGTTGAATTGGGAAGAAAACGACGAAAACGGTTGTTGCACCGCCGAAGAAGATTACGCAGACGTGCGGCGAGTGTCTGCTTTATTGGATATTCCTTATTATACCGTTAATTTCGCCAAAGAATATATGGACCGTGTATTTTCCTATTTCCTCGCCGAATATAAAGCGGGCAGAACTCCCAACCCCGACGTACTTTGCAACCGCGAAATCAAATTCGGTCCTTTTTTGGAAGAAGCGAAAAAATTGGGAGCGGATTATATCGCAACGGGGCATTATTGCAAAATTTCCCACGAAGACGGCGTGCATTATCTACAAAAAGCAAAAGATCAAAACAAAGATCAGACGTATTTTTTAAATCAGCTTTCTCAAAAACAGCTCGCCGACGTTTTATTCCCCTTGCAGGATATGGAAAAGCCCGAAATCCGCAAAATCGCCCTCGAACGGGGCTTGGCGACGGCAAAGAAAAAGGACAGCACGGGCATTTGTTTTATCGGCGAACGGAACTTTAGAAAATTTCTCAGCACGTACCTGCCTGCCCAAAAAGGCAAAATTTTAGACCTTTCCGGCAAGCAAGTGGGCGAACATTTGGGCTTGATGTATTACACTTTGGGGCAACGTCGAGGATTGGACCTTGGCGGAATAAAAGGCGAGGACGAAGGCGGACGTTGGTTTGTCGTTAAAAAAGATTTACAAAACAATATTTTATACGTTTCGCACGGGGATGAAAGTCCATTGTTTTCCAAATCATGCGAAGTGTCGGGATTTAACTGGATCCCCTTTGCCCCCACGGTGAAAGAATTTGATTGCACGGCAAAATTCCGCTACCGTCAACCCGATCAGCCCGTACATGTTTGTATCAAACAAGACGGCGGGTTGCACATCGAATTTACCGAAAAACAACGTGCCGTCACGGAAGGACAATACGCCGTTTTATACGACGGAGAAAACTGCCTCGGAGGCGGCGTGATCGAAAGCGCAGAATACTAATTAATACTAATTAATACAACTTCAACGCATACCTGGTATGCCCCATTCCCAAAAAGGAGTAGTACGTTATGAACAACAAGTTGCACAGTGGAAAAATCTACGACCCGGCCGATGAAGACATCTTTATCGAACAAATGCGCTGTTTGGAAAAAATGGAAGAATATAATGCCACTCCCTTACGAGAGAGTGATAAACGCAATGCACTTTTAAAAGAAATGTTTGCCGAAATCGGTGAAAATTGTTGTATTCTTTCTCCCTTCCACGCCAATTTCGGTGGAAAACACGTACACATAGGCAACAATGTTTTTGCCAATTTCAATTTAACGCTGGTGGACGACACACATATTTATATAGGTGATTGCGTAATGCTTGCCCCCAACGTTACCATTGCCACCGCAGGACACCCCATTTCGCCCTCACTTCGCGAAAAAGGCTATCAATACAATAAACCTGTCCGTATAGAACGCAATTGTTGGCTTGGCGCAGGCGTTATCGTACTTCCGGGCGTAACCATTGGCGAAAACACAGTAGTCGGCGCAGGCAGCATTGTAACCAAAGACCTACCCGCCAACGTCATCGCCGTCGGCAATCCCGCCCGTGTTTTGCGCCCCATCTCTCAGCAAGACGAACTTTATTATTATAAAGACGAAAAAATAGAAGGCAATATATTGTTGTAAATACATTCAACGTATACATGGTGCGTCCACTTTTAAAAATAAGGAGAAAAAAGATGAAAAATATCGCAATCGTCACCGGCGCGTCAAGCGGGATCGGAAAGGAATTTTTCCTTTCTCTCAACAACAAAAAAGCTGAACTGGACGAAATTTGGGTGGTTGCGCGCAGCGAAGATAAATTGCAAGCGTTGCAAGCGCAAACGGAGATCCCTATACGCGTCTTCCCTCTCGATCTTTCCACGATGGAAGCTACGCAACGTTTAGAAGAAACGTTTGAAACGGAAAAGCCCTCCATTCGGTATTTGATCTGCGCCTCGGGATTCGGACGGTTTTCCGCGATTGCCGACGACGACAACGCCGTTTTACAAAATATGGTCGATTTAAACTGCCGTTCGATCGTGGGCGTCACCCGCGCGGCATATCCGTATATGGCAAAAGGCGGTTTGGTAATGTTGGTGGCGTCCGTCGCCGCTTTCCAGCCCATTCCTTATATCGCAACGTATGCGGCAAGCAAAGCGTTTGTGTTGTCTTACGGGCGCGCGTTGAATAAAGAATTGCAAAAAACAAACGGCGCAAGATGTTTGTGCGTATGCCCGTTTTGGACGAAAACCGCCTTTTTCGACCGCGCTATATCCCCCGACGAAAAAACGGTGGTGAAAAAATATGTGGCGATGTATACGCCCGACCAAATTGTAAAACGCGCATGGAAAGACGCAAAGAAAAAACGCCGCGACATATCTATCTGCGGCGTAAAAGCCAAAGGGCAAACGTTGCTAGTGAAATTGTTGCCGCATAAATTGGTGATGAAAGTGTGGATGAGCCAACAAAAACTCAATTGATCCAAAACCAATATAATGCATATAAAAAAATCAGTATTCGCAAAGAACACTGATTTTTTCCATTTCGTTTTTCTCTTAGTTCAAATTGCTGCCTTCAGGCGCTTCCCCTCTGTCTTCGGGGAACATCGTTCCTGCGGGGATAACGGGCAAGATCAACGGATTGATAAATGCGTTTGCCGTCAACGACGAAACCGCCGCGCGAAGATAAGGATATACGATTTCGGTCATATTGATCACCAAATCGTGCTTTTCTTCTTCGTCTGCAATATCCTCGGCTTCAAACACGCCTACAAGACGCGCTTTCAAATTGAAAGGCTTGGGGGAATCGTCCGTCGATTCCACTTTCACTTCCAACGAAACAAACCAAACTTTGTCATTTTCCTGCACTCTTCGCACCGTACGAGAAAATTGAGGTTTGATTTCAATTTTCGTGTCTTTGTCCATCTTGATACGGTTGATCGTGTAAGAAAGTTCTTCGGCAGTAATACCTCTGAGTGCATACTTCATAATAATACCTCTTTTTTTATTTATTTTGCGTCTATTATACCACGCTTTTCCCCTTTTGTCAACACCGAAAGAGGTATGCACCGAATTTTCGCGCGCCAACACTCGAGATTATCTATATATAACCGTTTTTTTTACTTGATAAACAAATTTCGCCGATTATTTTATAAATTTTTACAAAATTTTCATTCTTTTAAAAAGGTGGGCACCATGTACGCGACGAGCATCTTTTTGCTTAAAAAATCCAACGCGTACATGCCCACGTCATTTTTTAAAAAGAACGCTTCAACGCATACCTGCCCGTCCCCTTTTATTCTTCTGCGCACAACGGCGCGTTTTTCTTTTTCCGTTTCCAAATAATGGCGTATATCACAATTGCCACCAACGCAAACGCCACTCCGACCAACATTCCTGCTTTCATACCCAACTGTTCGACGGTCAATCCGCATTTTTGCGCCAACGCCGCTGACGAGCCGTGTGCAATCACGCCGTCCGCCACCAAACCGACCAACTGCGGCCCGACCGAAGCGCCCAAATCACCGCCCGCCGCCATCATCGCATAAATGAACACGCCGCCCGTCGGAAAATAATCGGAAGCAACGATCAAATTTCCCGGCCACAACATCGAAACGCAAAAACCCGTCAATGCGCAAGCCAGCAATCCCACCACAGGCACGTTGAACAAAACAGCTGTCGAATAACAAATCGTTGTGCCCACAGCGCCGAAAAATAATACGCGCTCTATATTTTTTCCACGTTTTGCATACAGCGTTCTGCCAAGCCCCAACATAGCCGAAAACAATGCCGTTCCGAAAATATCGCCCCACGCTTTGGGAATACGCAACGCCTGTTCCAAATACCCCGAACACCACTGCGCCATCGTACATTCGCTTGCGCCACCGAGGAAAATTGCCGTTACACACAGCCACAAACTCTTTTGTTTTAAAAATTTCACAACGCCCGAAACCCGTTCTTGCGTTTGCATAGGCGGAATTTTCGTGCCCGTAAACAGCACCGACGCGCAAAGCGGGATCAACGCAAACCCCAACGCTAGCCATTGCCAATTTTTCGATTGAAACGCCAATAAATACAACGTACTGACAATGACGACACCCACAACGCCCCAAGCATACACCGAATGCAGTTTACTCATTTCACGTTCGGGATTTTCCGCAGGGATCGCCGCGATCACAGGGCTGATCAAAACCTCTACCAAACCGCTCGCCGCCGAAAAAATGACCGTGCCGATTACAAGCCCGACGTACACCGATTGCGAAAAGACAAAGGGCCATAAAGCATAAATCAACAATCCGATCATCGCCAATATGGGCGCAGATTTCACCGTTTTGGGAATATCGAATTTATGGGAAAAGAAAGAAAAAATAAGATCCACCGTCAACTGCGTCGAAAAATTGATCAGCACCAATAAACCCAGCAACGAATAAGAAATACCGTACAAATTTCGGAACGTAACAAATAAGATCGGGGACAGATTGCCCACCACCGACATCGTGATATTGGTGGCGTAACAAGCATATTTTACTCGAGTATAATTTTGTTCCATAAACCGTTTTTTCCCTTTGTTTCGATCTTGTACATTGTATCACGAAAAAGAAAAAATGGCAACGGAATACGCGCCATTTTTTCGATTATTTTCCTCTTTTTCAAAAAAATTTTTTCTTTTATTTTACTTCTTCACGGCAGTAGATACATTCATCTGCGTCCACCGTCAGTTGAATGCCATCTGCATCCAAATCGGGATAAACGGTTGCCGACAACGCCTTGCCGTTTTCAAAAATTTCGATGGAAAATTCGTCCAAAACAACGGTGAGTTCCACTTCTTTGTCGCCGCTAAAAGGCATACGGCGGATCCCCGCCAAACTGTCCGCGTTCTTTTCCGCACCGACAATGCTTTCGCCTGCGCGAGAACGATCGAACACCCATTCTCCGTCGCCAAGCGTCAACAACGCATAATTTTCGCCCTTTTGCCGTAATTTCAACGTCAATCCGCGTAAATTTTTCGCCTTAACGCGCAACACGCCGATCTTCGCTTGATCGGATAATATGCTTTTCACTAGCTCGGTACGCACCGTTTCGCCTTTTATAACGGGCGTTTGATACAACGCGCCATCTACAACGTCTACTCTCCTCGCCACGGTCAGCATCCCCGCGAAACCGTATTTTTCGGAAGGAACGTTGCGGTCCCACATATTCATCCAACCCAACATCACGTTGTCGCCTGCAAACGTTTGTTGCGCATAAAAATCGAACCCGTAATCGACAATTCCACGGTTTTTTACCGCAAAACGCCCCGTTTCATAATCCAACTCACCCGTATACCAACGGGAAGTGTGGATATTGAGATGTATTTTGCCCTCGTTGGGCTGAAACTGTTCGCCGCAAAGAAACACGCTTAATTCCTCGTTATAATCGGGACATTCGATCATCGCCCCAAGCGAATCTTCCCCAAATATATCGCCTACGAATTGCCACGAAAACAGATCGTCCGAGCGATATAACAGCGTTCTGCCCCGTCCGCTGTGCGCACGCGCCGCAACCGCGCACCAAAAACAGTTATCCTTACGCCAAACTTTGGGATCGCGAAAATCCCACGGGCAATAGATCAGAGGCAAGTCTTCCTCTCCGATGACGACGCCGTGTTTTTCAAAATGGATCCCGTCCGTACTGCTGGCTAAGCATTGAAGTTGTCGTATTCCTTCTCCGCCGCCATTTTCCGTAAAACCCGTATACAGCAACCAGAGTCGATCCTTCCAAACGATAGCGCTACCCGAAAAACAGCCGTTTTTATCCCCATCGTCCCCCGGATATAAGGCGATGGGCAAACGTTCCCAATGGATAAGATCGTCGCTGACGACGTGTCCCCAATGCATCGGCCCCCAATGTATATCGTGCGGATAATATTGATAAAATGCGTGATATTTGCCTTGAAACACCACCAATCCGTTGGGATCGTTGATCCAACCCGTTCCGCCCGTCACGTGAAATTGCGGACGCAATTGCATACTTTCTTCGTTTTGTTTCATATATCGTACTCCTTATCGGGCGCTACGCCCGTCTTCGCGCAACGCCCCAACAAAACCTGTTTATTTCTTCAAATTTTCCGCCTCGAAAGAGCCTTGCGGTACGCTGTCGGCATTTTCATAATAGGTGATAAAGCTGTCAACAAAGAACAAACCCCAATCGTTTACAGCATTATCTACGATACGAATATACACTTCTTTGCCAAGATATGCGGAAAGATCCGCCTTGTATTGCGCCATATTCGCCTTATATACGCCGTCTTGCGCCAGATCGATGGGTTTGCCCGTGTAATAATACGGCCGCGTCGATTCGGCAAATTTCGTATTGCCGTACGCCGTCAACACCTCGTTCGTCTGCGCGTCCACGATCTCTACACGACACAAATCGGTGTTTTTGCCGCCACCCAATTTAAAGGTGATGACGCCGCAACCGCCAACGGTAAACGTAGAACTCGTCAACGTACCCGTTGCCGATTCTTGACCGGCCCAACCGCTGAGGAAATAGCCGCCGTCCTTATGGAACGCAAACCATTCGTTCCACCAAACGTCGTGGTGTGCTATGCCGATAATATTACCGTTCAACGTCCAACCCGTCAAATCGCCAGTTTCAAAATCGCCGTTCAAAACTTGATATTGGCTGTCTGCGCCAAGCGTCCCTTTCGGCAGAATATCCAAAGCCGCATACGCCGTCGCAGGTACTGCCGCCGTCGTTTGATAATAAGTGATGAAACTGTCTGCCGTCAACAATCCCCAATTTGCCGTTGCTTTGTCTACCAACTGCAAACGCACGGATTTGCCCATAAACGCCGACAAATCGGCTTTGTATTGTACCATATTCGCCAAATTCGAACCGCGATTGATCAATTGAATGCCCAAATCGTGGAAATAGCGGTTTGCAAAACGAGCCAATTCCGTATTGGTTTCGGCGTCTAACACCGAAAGATAGCACTCGCGAGGATCTCCGCCGCCGCCAAGCAAATAGGTGATATATCCCGATCCGCCGACGGTAAACGCCGAACTTGTCAACGTACCCGTTTTGCCTTCGTCGGAAATGCCCGTAAACAAATAGTTGCCTTTCTTGTTGTACGGCAGATTTTCATTCCACCAACCGCTTGCCCCGGACACGTAACCGATCCTATCGTTTTCGTCTTGCCAACTTGCCTTCCAGCCCGTCAGATCGCCCGTTTCAAACGTACCGTTTTGCACCTGATATTCGCTGACGATCTCTACGTCGGCATTCGTTTTTGCTTCGTACGATTCGCTGTCATACCAAATCGGTTTCGTCTGCCAATAAGTTTTTACACTGTCCAACGTCATACAGCCCAATTCGTCGCCGCTTTGGTTGTTGTCCACCGCTTCAATATACAGCGTTTCGCCAAGGTACGCCGAAAAATCGACGTAATACTGCACCAAATTCAAAAGCCGCATACCGTTTGGTACATACGGGAATTGGAAATTCCAATATTTATAGTTGGAGAAACGGGCAATTTCTTTGTCCCCGTTTTCCGTCTTCATCATAAACCGCAAATACGTACGGCCGTTGTCTGCGCAACCGCCCAATTTATAACTGATATATCCCGATCCGCCAAGCACGAACTCCGACGAACGCATCACCCCCGTCGCCGTGGGATCGTAATGCCCGTAATGATAATTTCCGTCACGAGAATAGGTGATGTTTTCGTTCCACCACACCGATTCGGAATTGACGCCTTCGTTGGCAAACGCTCTGCCTTCCACAATCGTCCAACCTGCCAGCGAACCCGTTTCAAAACCGCCGTTTGCAATTTCGTATTCGCTGCCCGATTCCGCCTCGGTAAGATACGTCCGCGTTTTCACAAAATCCGCGCCTGCGTCTTGCGAATTTTCACCGCTGATGCGGATATCGTCCACACAGATATATCCGTAATAAAAACTTTCGTCGTTGTCTACGATACGAAGATACAATTCTTCCCCGATATATTCGGATAAATCCAAACTGTATTCGTAAAAATTGTCCGTGTTATATACGCCCGCCGAATATTTACTCGGATTGACATACGATTCGGTATGTTCGAGGAAATATTCGTTGGTTTGCATCGCCACCATACGATCGTCTTTTGCGCAGTATACGCCCACGTAACAAAGTTTTTCATTTGCTTTTTTCGGCGCGTTTTCGCCCTTCCCGATCATCGTTGCGCCGCCTGCGAGCTTCATCGTTATGATGCCGTCGTCGCCAAGCACAAAGGTCGTCGAACGGATCGCGCCCGTCCGAGCGTCCGAATATTTTCCATCGAAACCCTTGCCGCACAAATACCAATTCCCCGTTTGATTGACGGAAATTGCCGTTTGTTTTTCATCTTCGGGGAATGCGAACGTTTTCACCGACGAAACGCAATCGTCGTTAAATGCGTTGCCGTATTCCACCGTCCAGCCGCTGAGATCCGCCGTTTCAAAACCGCCGTTTACGATCGTTCCGCCAAACGAACTGGGCGCAGATTGCGTCCCTGCCGCTTTGTTTTGACACCCGACCGCCGCGCCAAGCGTCATTGTAAACAGTACGCCAAGCGCCGTTATCGCTATCTTTTTCATACTATCCTCCCTTATTGCACGTCGGCAAGATTGCCCGTGTTTCCGTAATACGCTTCCGTTACGTTATCCTCAAATGCGCCCTTCATACGGCGGATCGTCATGGACGTCACTTTCATTCCCGCATTTTCGTCAAACAAACGCAAATAATCGGAATCGCCGTATTTGGGATAAATTCTCGTCGTAAAGCTCATAACACCGTTGACGTAAATTTCCAACATCGAACGATCGAGCAGCACCGTCATTTGATAGGTTTGCGCCACGTTATTCCACGTATAGCTGGGTTGCTTGGAAACGTAATCGTACAACGACGATTGCGTTCTGTCTACGTACACGCCCGTTTTGTCGAACGCTATTTTCGTACGTTCCGTCCCGTACATATTGTCGGTGGGATTATACCGAACGTACAAACCGCAACCGTATTCCGCCGCCGTGGGTTGCAACGAAAATTCCATATCGATACGAAGCATATCGCCGCGCACCTCGTCAATTTCCGCATTCACCGTTGCCGCGTCGATCCCTGCTCCGCTGTACGTATACAACGTATCGCCGTACAACGACTGTATTTCGCGAATGGGTTCGCGGAGCACGTCCGTTCCGTTATCCGCCAACCATAATTCGAGCGGAATGGCAAAATTGTGCGCCCAGCCTGCGTAATAATTTTGCGCCGTACCTGCGTCTTTGCCTTGCGCGATCGAATAGATCACCGTTCTGCCCTGTTCGTAAGCGGTTTTTCCTGCCGCAATATCTTCTTCCGTTAAGAAACAATAACCGTTTTGTCCCGTATACACCCCTCTGCCCATATCGAACAAACGAGGTTTGGGATCGTCGGCAATAAATCGACACGTCGTTTTATCAAACGTACCGATCCAATAATAACAATCGACGATATATCCGTCCACTGTATATTGAGGACAATCGAACAAAATGTATTTCGTTTGACTGCCGTCTTTCGTGCTGATCGGGAACATAACGACACATTCCCAATGCGCGCCTTGTTCGGGATATAAATTGTAATCACATTCAAAAACGTATCCTTTATAGTCCCATTCGCGCATATTCGTCGAAGTGTAAATATTTGCCGAACCGCCCGCGCCCGGAACAGACGTCGATACCATCATATAATACGTACCGTCGTCATACCACACAAACGGATCGCGGAATTGTTCCCGTTCCCCTTGCGAATTGTCGGACGGGTGGGTGATCACAAGCTTATCTTCCACCACCCATTCGGTGAGGTCTGGATCGTTGGGATCGGCAGCGTGCGCAAAGGCTACATTTTGACCGCTCCACGTCGAGGTGTTCGTCCCTGCCGTAATCGCAAGCCAAGGCGTTCCGTCGGGGCCGATACAAGCGCCGCCTGTCCATACGCCTTCGGGACAAATGCCCGCCGTCGGAACAACGGCGTCTTTTACGTATTCCCAATGGATCATATCGTCGCTGACAAGATGCCCCCAACGGATCTGCGACCAATACGGTCCTGCGGGATTATGTTGATAAAATACGTGATATCTGCCTTTATAATAGAAAGGCGAATGGGGTTCGTTCATCCATACCGCAGGCGGTAACGCGTGGTATTGCGGACGATAACGGTCGCCTGCGTACACCGAAGAATCCAATGCGATTTCGGAAAACGCCAGCGCAGGCGCTTTTCCGTCCACGGCATAAGCGTCAAAATTCGCTTTTACGTCAGCAGGGGACAACGAATTACCGTAAATACAAACTTCGTCCAAAAGCCCCGATATCATCTGACGTTCGATACCGAATTCCACCATCGGATTGGCATATCTGCCGATATAAAGAGGTTCTTCCGAAGAAATGATCTCCGTACCTGCCAAATCGGGAATGATCGCCTCGTACGCCTTTTCGCCGTTGTAGAACAAGCCGATATAGCCCGTTGTTCCGTCGAAACTGACGGCAATATTCGACCATTCGTATAAAGGCAACGTATGCAAAGGATCGTAAAATGCCGCCACAAATTCTTCCGCGGTTTCCGTGTTGCAAAGGGCAAGCTGAACTCCCCAAAGCCCCAATCTGCCGTAACCGAGCAAAAATCCTTCGCCCATTTCGATATCCCCTTTGTTGATAACCCCCGTCAAACGAGTGTTTCCCCGCGCGGGAGAATCGTCGCCGTAATTGAAAACGTTTTCAAAAACTCTGGGCGCGACCCATGCCGACATTGTGATCGCATTTGTCGGCGTTTCAAAATCTCTGTTTTTGATACAAGTGGAAAAACCGTCCATATACAACGCCTTTCCGCTTACCCCCGCCTTACGCAAAGGTTCGGAAGAAGGTTTAAACAATTTATCCTGATTTTCTTCATTAAATACGTATTCGATTTTTTGATATCCGCCGCCTACTTTCTCTCTCGTCGTCGAGCCTTCTTCGTCAAACGAATAGCAAACCAACAACGTATTTTCTGCTTTTTGAATAATTTCAGGCGCTTTTTCGCACGCGCACATAGTACAAATGCACAACGCAGACAACAACGCCGTCACTGTTTTCTTTATTTTTTGAATGTTCATTTTTTAACTCTCCTCACATTTTCAGCCCTGCCGAGCCAAACCCTTGTACGATGTATTTTTGCGCCACCACGTATACGATAAAGATGGGAATACTCGTCACCACCAACGACGCCATAATTTCGCCCGTCGTAATGCCCTGTATGCTTTGAATTGACGTCAACGCCGATTGAATGGGATACAACGGCCACGCGCCTTCTTCTGCATACGGCAACACCATCGTAGGCCATAAATAATCGTTCCACGCGCCGATGAAACAGAAGGTTGCCACCGTCGCTACGATCGGCTTGGACAAGGGCAAGATCATCGAAAAGAAGATCCGCAAACTCCCTGCGCCGTCGATACGCGCCGCTTCTTCATATTCCTTGGGAATCCCCTCGAAAAATTGAATAAACAGGAATATATTGAAAATACTGATCGACGACGGCAAGATCACCGCCAACACCGACGACGTACCCTTTAACCCCAACAATACTTTGACGATAGAATACAAAGGTATGATCGACGTTTCCACAGGCACAACGATCAAAAATAAAATAATAAACGAGAAAAATCCTTTGCCGGGAAACTCGAATTTCGCCATAACGTAGCCCGCCAAACCGTTGATGACGATATTTAAAACAATGATCACCGCCGCGTATAAAACGCTGTTTAATGCATATTTCCAGATGCCGTAATCGGTGAATACTTTGCCGTAATTGTCAGCCGCCGCCGACAAATTTTTAAAATCGGGCAAAAACATCATCAACGAACCTGCGTCTGCCGCATAAGCCGATTCGTTTTTGGTGGACGTTGCCAACATATATACAAGCGGGAATAAAAACAACACGGCAAGCAACGTTCCGCAAACGTAATACACCGTCGAACGGATGATTTTTCCCCGTTGCGCACGGTCGTGCAAACGTTTTTCTTCCAATTTTTGTTGATTTTGTACGTTTACGTTTTCCATATCAGTCTTTCTCCCTCAACAACCGTCTTTGCAACAGCGTGATCGAACCGATGACAATGGTCATCAACAACGCTACCGCCGACGAATAGCCTACCCAACGATAACTGTAACCCTGCACGTACATATAATAACTGAGCGTTACCGTATGCGACTGATATCCCGTCATCAACATCGGTTGGATCATCACGCGGCATGCGCCGACAAACACCGTGATCACCACAAACAAGAAAGTGGAACGAAGTCCCGGACAGGTGATATGTAAAAATTGCTGCCATACGTTTGCGCCGTCCAGCGCCGCCGCCTCGTACAATTCTTTACGGATATTGGTTAAGCCCGACAAAAAGATAAGCATTTGATAGCCGCACCCCTGCCATGCGCTGAGCACGACGATCCAGAGCATCGCCCGATCGGGATCGCGCAAAAAATCTTTGGGCGCAACGCCAAACAGTTTCAAAAAGGAATTTAACAAACCGTATTCCGAGGGGGATAAAATCTGCAACCACAAATAGGCGGTGATCGTCAACGATATCACGACGGGCGCAAAATAGCAAACTTTAAAGATCCCGACGCCCGCTTTTTGACGATTGACAAACAACGCCAACCCCAATGCCAAACCGATTTGCAAGGGTACGACGCACACAACGAACACCGACGTGTTGCAAATGGCGTGATACATATCCCCTTTCGAACGGATACTCTCGAATATCTGTTTGAAATTATCCACTCCGTTAAAATCGATGTCGTTGGGTTTTAACAGATAGAAATTGGTAAACGCATACCCCAACGAGTAGATGATGGGAAGCAGTACGAAAATGAACGTAAGCACCACCGCCGGCATCATCATACCGTAGGAAACCAAACAATTTTTTAAATTGTAGCGCATTTGTTTGCGTCTTGAAACGAGTACGTCTTTCACCGCCACCGCTGCAAAAATCGCAACCAGAACGCCTAATATCGCAAGCGTAGAACCGATCATGTTCCCCTCCGATTTCAATAATTTTACATTCCTTTCAATTTATCCAATTCCGCTTGCAACGCCGACGCTTTTTCCGTCAATACCGTTGCAAGGTCTTTGGTTTTCATATCATAGATCACTTGTCTGAAATTGTTGGAAAATTGAGGATACCCAACTGTTGCAGGACGTTCTCTGCCCGTTTTTTCCAACTGCGACAACAACACCGCTTCGGGCGAACCTGCCGCATAATTGGTTTCCACCGATTTTCTTGCGGGGATCATACCCGTTGCGTCCGTGATCCCTTTCGAGCTTTCCGCCGTCACCAACCACAACAACAATTCTTTGATCTGCGTTTTGTCTTCGTGCTGATTGTCGGTGATCGCAAACGACCAGCTTCCCGTTGCGCTTGCGCCTGCCGTTCCCTTCGGATAGGGCAACAAACCCCACGAATCACGGTTGGGGAATTGCGCGGGATATTTATTGTCTAAATCGGGAATCGTCCAACCGGAAGAAAGATACATACCCACTTTTCCGTCAAAGAAATCGGTTGCGCCGATCGCATACGACGTATAACCTTCCGTCACCAAATCTTTGATAAATTGGAAACCGCTTTGCGTTGCCGCGCTGTTAAAATATCCGTTCGCAGTGTATCCGTCCGCCGATAAAAAGTCGCCGCCGGCAGCATAAATGAATGGATACAGCAAATACGTCGCCGTTTCGTCCTTCGTTGCGTCCAAACGCATATCCACCGCCGTTTTTCCTGCGTCTTCCAACTTTTGACAAACCGCTTTAAACTGATCGAACGTCCAAGGGTTTTCCATCGTATAGCCCGATACGTCGATGTTGGCGTCCGCAAATATTTTCTTGTTGTAATAGAACCCTGCGCTCGATTCCTGAATGGGCAAACCGTACAATTTTCCGTCGTATTTATTCAACGAAATAAAATCGTTTTGTACGTCTTGCGGCACGATATTAGAAATGTCGTAGATCAAGCCGGATTTTACATAGCTTGCGCAGTTGGGCGCGTCAAACGTGATGATATCGGGCAAACTGCCTTCGTTTTGCATCCCCGTCAATTTCTGTTCGTAGTCCGCCGCGCCTGCCGTACGCGCGATATACGACGCAGACGCTTTGATCTTCTGATCTTTATACGCCGCGTTAAACGCGTCGATGCGTTTTTTATACGCCTGCCCTTCCGCCGATTTTTCATCTACGTGGAACATAATTTTGATGATGGTGTTTCCTTCTTTGTCCACGGTGCTTTCCGTTCCGCCGCCACCGCAAGCCGAACCCAGCATCAACATCGAAGCCATTGCCATTACGCCAAACGTTTTAAAAAGTTTCTTCATAATATTTCTCCTTATCACGGCACTTTGCCGTCTTTTTATTTTTATTTCGTCGTTGCGCCTACCAAAAAGTTGGTTGGCAGCATCGTCCTGATCGGCACTTCTTTTCCCTCGATCTTATCTATCAAAAGTTTTACAACCGTCCGCGCCATATCTTCGATCGGCTGTTCGACGCACGTTAAAAAGCGATTGTTGCTCCATTGTTTAAACGAGCCGTCGTACGATACGATCTGCATTTGATCGGGAATGGCGATCCCCTTGGAAACCGCCGTTTCATACAACACCTGCGCCATCGTATACCCTGACGCAAACACCCCGTCTACGTCGGGATACGTTTCTAAAAATTCGGCAACCACGTTGCTTTCATCGCCGTGTAAAATGACATCGTTTTTGATACGCGGCGTCATGCCGTATTCTTTCATCACGTCCAAATAGGCGTCTTCCCGTTTCAACACTTCCGATTCCACCAACGGTTTCGAACCGACGTATCCCACTCGTTTGCAACCTTTTTTGATCAAATATTCCACCGCATTCTTGGTCGCGTCGTAGTTATCCGACGTCACGTAAGGGATCTTTGCGCCCAAAGGTCGATCGATCGAAACGATATCGCAATCTTCCAATTCCTTTTCGTCGTGATCGAAGTGCGTAACGAAAATTGCTCCGTCCACTTCTCTGCGCCGTATCCGCTGTAAAATATCCGCTTCTTTTTCGATGCGTTTTTGCGAAGACACCAACAGCACCGAATATCCAAACCGATCGGCTTCGTCTTCTACGTAATACGCCAATTTCGCAAAAAACGGATGATTGACGACAGGTACGAGCAGCGCAATGATACGGCTTTCGTCTTTTCTTAACCTCGACGCCATTCGGTTGGGTACGAAATGCAACTGTTCGATCGCTTCCAGCACCCGTTTTTTCGTTTCCTCATTCACCGATTTGCCGCCGTTCAGCACACGCGACACCGTTCCAACGCCCACGCCTGCCTGTTTCGCTACGTCTTTAATCGTCGTTGCCATTGCGTTTTCTCCTCATCGCAAATCCTGCAGCGATCGCCAATACGGGCAATATCCCCAGCCCTACCGAGCCTTGGCAACCCGTCTGCGGTTTTTCTTCTTCCAAGGTAGGAAGGGGCAAAGCTTTCACCGTCACTTTCACCGTCCATTTATCCGAAATGCTCAACGAGTTTTCTCCCAACGTAAATTGCGATCCGTCGATGATCAACATTCCGTTTTCCACGCGGTATGCAGTTTTATCAACTGCCGTACCGTTGGACATAACGCTTGTCACTTCCTCTCTGCCGATAAAGAACACTGCGTTTTCGCCTTTGCGAAGCGTGATATCCTGCAACGTGATTTCGGGCAACGCCGTTACGTTTACGTACGCCGTAAACGTTGTCGCTTTTCCTTTCACCGTCAACGCGTACATGCCTGTGTCTTTCAACATTTGAAAGTATTGCTGAGAAAGAATGATCTCTCTGCCGTTTACGCTGTAAAATCCTCGGTTGATCTCCGCGATCCCCAACGTATCGTTATAAATAGCAACGATTCCTTGCGCCACCGCGCTTTTCAACGTTAAATCGCCCGAAACGTACGTATAACTGTCTTGTTGCAAGCCAACCGCCGTAAACACCGCGCGCGTTGCGCATACGTTTAACCCGAACAGACCTTCCGTCGGCGCATTTTCACGCGTATCCGTCAAATCGATCAACGTAGTTCCGTTTAAGGCAACGGAAATCTTGTTTCCTTTTGCCGCTACGGTAAGCGTTACGTTTTTCACGTCCACCGCGCCCGCCGCTACGTTGGCAAGTTCCCCGTAAGGCGTCCACAATTTTACGATGTTGCCGTTTTTATCATAATTGGCGATGTAATAATCGCTCATATCCGCTTTCGCGCGGAAAATCAATGCCGCAGCTGCACCGTCGCCCAAATCGAACTTCGCCGTATATGTGAAATCGCCGCCGCTTGTCGAGGAAAGAATAAATCCGTCGCCTGTCGTTTGATTGCCGACGATACCGCTTGCCGTCATCAGCCAATCCCCCGAAATGATCCCTTCGTTGGTAAAGAGTACGTCCGATTCCATCTCCCCGTCGTACACCGTCACCGCCACTGTCTTTTTCGCGTTTCCGCACGTCACGGATACGGTTGCCTGCCCTGCTTTTTTCGCCGTCAAAACCGCGCCGCGCGCCGTCTGTTCCACCGCCACTACGTCGTCGCCTTCTTCCACCGTCCAAGTTACTTCGCCGCCCGAAGTTGCGTACACCGTCACTTCTTTTTGCGTTGTCAACTGTGTGGAAAGTTCGACGGTTTCTTGCGAAAGATACAGCACCGTTTCTTCCGTTTCCGCCGTTTCGTCACGCCATACGGAAGAAATTTGGTTGACGGTGAGGCTTTCCACCGTCACTTCGTCGCTTACACCCAGCGACGCGCCCACCGAATACGGCGCGGCGAACGTCAACGTATAAAACGGAACGGTAAACCCGTTACAGAACACTTCCACACTGCCGTTATCCGCCAGAATGTAAAATTGCAATTTCGTTTGCCCCGTCACGCCCGAAACGTACCGAACATGGTAATTGGGCATCGCCAAACCGCCGTTGTACGTGTGCGTTCTGTCTACGTAATAACCTTCTTCTTTCGTCCAACCGATCTCGGTGTATTCTTCCCCCGAAGTCTGTACGCGGAAATATACGTCCGCCTCGTTGGGGTTGTCGATCACCGCCGAAATTTCTATCGTTCTCGACGCAACGTTTTGCAAAAGATTTGCGCCGTTTTTGTTCAACGCCGTATCCGTCACGGATACCAACTGCTTTTTATCAAACGCTTTGCTGTCTTTCACAATGGGCGTTTGCGACAATACGTAACCGTCGCCGCTTGCCACCAAGCCCCATTCTACGGGAATCGTTACACCGCCGCCGTTCCACGTCTTTCTCAATGCCGCCAATGCGCCGCTTTCGATCGCCGCCGCGCCGCCGGGAATACCGCTGAACCAACTGACGCCCACCGTCTTCCCATAATACTCGCTGGTTTCATCGTCGATATAGAAAGTTTGCGTTGCATACGAATCAGGCGCGAAATCCATTGTTTGGAACGGAATATCGTCTACGTTCAAATTGGATACGTTATTTCCTTTCAAATCGATAAATTGCAACGTTCCGCTTGCCTCGTCGTATACGATATCGCCTACCAAATACGTTCTGCCCGTAAAGGACATCACCGTATGCGTAGTGTTATCGTCCGCCGTCAACGTAACGACATCGGGACATTCCGAACGGAAGTTTCTGTTGACGTCCACGGTATACGTTTTAAAACCGCCTGCAGCCGTCCAATTCAACAGGTTTTCCGATTTCAAAAACCATACGTCGCCCGTCGCCATACCCGTTACCGCCATCCCCCAAAGGGTCACTTTGCCGTTCTCTTTTTTCACGGGAAACACTTTAGGATCTCGACAATCCGTTTTATTCGGACCAACTACAATCGTTTGCGGAATACGAACACGTTTCGTCCACGTCATACCGCCGTCGTCGCTCGACATCAACACCTGATCTTGCAAACCGCCGTCACGGGTGTAAAAAGCGATCAAACCTTCGCCGTTTCCGTTGGGAAACCAATTCAGACGATCGATATCCGCGCTCATACCTTGGCGATATACCATTGCCGAACCCGACCACATATATCCGTTTCCGGGCCCGAAGCCATCGCTTTCCGCATCGGGGAAAAGACAAATGGGCAACAATTCCCAATGCGCCAAATCTTTACTGCGCGCGTGTCCCCAATACATATCGCTCCAATAATTACTGAACGGATGATGTTGATAATACAAATGATAATATCCGTTGTAATACACCAAACCGTTGGGGTCGTTGTTCCAATGCGCGTACTGCGAATAATGATACTGTTGACGGTATACTTCGGTATAATACGTATAATCGCTTGCCGCGTAATGCGTATCTTCAAAACGCACTTTCGCATTGAAACAGTTATACCCGATACATCCGCCGTCGTACTCCACGCCCTCGGGCAGTGCGGATAATGCATTCAAATTATACACGTTATCCACGCCGAACCGACGAATATTATCCGCATAACATTCTATGTACGTACCGTCGCTTTCGACAGAAACAACCACTTTGAGTTGTACTTTATCGATCGTCGCCACTTTGGGGTTGACAAGGCTCTTTTCGCCCTCCGTCATTTTATCGTTGCCGATATACCAATCTTTCAAAAGTTCCACTGCCGCCAACGCCCCATTGTCGTTTTCGTAAAAATACAACAATTTTACGCTGTTTTCCACACGGTCGATATTGAACGCCCAATATTCTCTTTCGCCGTCCGTTTCGTCGCCGCCAAACACCAGCGCCGCCGCTTGACCGTTTTCAAAATGCGCCGTCGCCGTATACACGAAACTTTCACTTGCCGTATACGCTTGTTCCGTCAACGTAAATACGTCGCTTTCTCCTTCCAGTGTTACGGTGGGAAGTTCTGCCGCGCTGGCGTTCAACGCATACATGCCCCCCACAAAACACAAAGTTGCCAATACAGCCGCTATCGATGCGCTTGTTCTTTTTCCCATTTTCTCCTCCGTCGTTCCACAATTGGAACCGTTTCCATTTTTTACCAATGAAAAAGGCGTTTTTCGCCTTTTCTGCTTTTTATAAATACTGTTTCACCGTTTCCAAATCGGGCAAATGATCGATCGCGCCGCGTCCAAGCGTATTCAATGCGCCGCAAACGTTACCAAACCGCAACGCCTGTTCTAACGTCGTTTTTTGCCAATCCGCCTTGCTTATCCCGTCTAACTGAGATAAAACGCCCGCATAAAACGCATCGCCCGCGCCCGTCGTATCCACAGGGCTCACTTTTATCGAGCCTACGTTGCCCGTTTCGCCCCGATAACACCACCGACTGCCTTGCGCTCCCAACGAAATACACACCAACTTATCCGTCAAGCCGTCCACGTATTTTTGCGTGAAAATTTCCGTTTCTTCTTCGGAAAATTTAACGATGTCCGCCTTTTCGATCAATTGTTTATACACTGCAACCGCCGCTTGCGTGTCGCGGAAAATATCGTCGCGGAAATTGACGTCGAAACTCACCAATTTTCCTGCCTTTTTCGCACGTTCCGCCAAGTCGCACGCATAGTTTACCCCCTGTTTTTCGCTGAGCATCAACGAACCGATATGCACGATCGTCGCTTTATCAAACAGGTCGTCGGGCACTTCGGGCATACGATAATCTGCGGTATTTTTCCGATAGAAACAAAACGAGCGTTCTCCCGAAGCGTCTAATTCGACAAACGCAAGGGTGGTGTTTACCTCACCGTTTCGTTTCACATACGCATAAGCAAGATTTTGTTGATTGACAAATTTTTCCAAAAACGTACCCACGGTGTCGTCGCCAACGCAACCGACAAATCCGCTTTCCGCGCCGAATTTAGCGGCGGCGCACGCCACGTTAAAGGGCGCGCCGCCTGCTTTTCGTTCGTAAAAAAACGTTCCGTCTTTTTCACCGCCGATCATATCGACCAAAATTTCACCTACACTCAGGATCATACGATTACTCCGTTATGCTTGAAATACGCTGATTTTGTCTACGCCGAGCAAACCCCACGCATCCGTTGCTTCGTCTACGAGTTCTATATAACAAGCCATTTCCGTGGTGTTGCCGATCACGTGCGTATATTCTATAAGCGTAGCGTCATTTCTATTCGGGTTAGTATACCATGCAATCACTTCGCCCGTTTCAGCATTGACAATACGGATACATACGTGCGGACACGCCTGTAAACCTGCTTCCTTGCACGTAACACACTGGTCGACGTTACTGCGACAGCCGCCCAACTTGAAGGAAATGGAGCTGTTTGCTTTAAGGATAAACGTGCTACTGCGAAGCGTACCGATTCTGCCTTCCAAATTACCGTTGTCGGGATTGAGTTCTACGCCCGTGAAGGAATAGTTGCCGTCTTTACCAATCACTCTGTTCGCATCATTCCAGAAATAGTCGATATCCGTAACACGCCCCGGAACTTCGCCGCTTACAAGCGTCCACCCCAAAAGGTTGCCCGTTTCGAAACCGCCGTTCATTACGTTGTAAACACTTTCCACTTTATTAACAGCTACGTTATATTCAGGTATGTCTGCTACATCTGCATAATAGGTTTTAAATTCATCGCAGAAGATCAAACCGTAATCGCCCGTTGCATTATCCACGAAATTAATATATACCAATTTACCGATATATGCAGACAAATCCGCTTTGTAGCTGATCAATCCACATCTTAAATCGCCCTCGTCCTTCCATTCTTGATTATAGAAATGCCCGTATTTTACGCCGCTCACTGCGTCGATGACTTCCATATATACTTGATCGGGGTTCTTTACCGCACCGATACGGTAGGTGATATAGCCGCTACCGCCAACCTCAAACACGTTGGAGCGCAAGGTACCCGTCGAGTTTTCGCTTTGGTTGGCTGCATAGCACGAGAAGAATTTGCCTTCGTTATCAAAAGCGCCAAACCAATCGGACGTTGCTTCGCTGATATCACCGATATTCGAGCTCTTCGTCCAACCGTTCATATCATTGTCGAAATTGCCGTTATACAAATCATAAATCGTATTTTGATGTGCAACTTCGTTTGCCAATGTAAAGCCTTGAGGGTCAGCCAAATATAATGCGTCCACTTCATCCAAGAAGAACAAACCGAAATCGGACGACGCCCAATCGTTAAAACGCAAGTATACGTTTTTGCCAACGTATGCGCTCAAATTCATTTTATATGCGTTAAGTTCGCAACCGAATTTAAAACCGTCTACCTCTTCAAAACGATGCTTTTGGTTATATGCGCGCTTTAAAATTACGCCCGTTTCCGCTTCTACAACGTCCACGTATACAACGTCAGAGTTCTTCGCTCCGCCCAATTTATACGTCAACCAGCCGCTGCCGCCAACCGTAAATACAGACGAAGTTAAAACACCCTTGTTGCCTTCCAAACCTTCAATCGCATACGCGCTGAACATATACGTTCCGTCCAAACCAAACGCAAACCCGTCTGCGCAGACTTCATCATTCTTCCAATAATGCGTTTCGCTGGACACCGCGCCGATGTTGCCCGTAAGAGTCCAATCGGTTAAATCCCCCGTTTCGAAACCGCCGTTTTTCACTTGGTATTGCGACGAGTTATCCTTTTCGTAAACGTGTTTCAACACCAAATTCCCGTTCGCATAAACCGTACCTGCCGTTTCCGCCGACACGTTGTTAAACCCAGCGTATTCTACAACTTCCACGTCCGTCAAAGCTTGGTTCACTTTCACGCCTTCATACGTATCCGTCTTCACCAATTCATCGCCCACGTACGTTGCCACCGAATACGTCGTATCCTCCGCAACAACTTTTTCCACGTAGTTCTTTTTCACCCATTCGGAAGCCTCGTCGTTCGCCTCGATCGCAAGTTGCGAAACGTATACGATCGAGCGGGTATTATTTTCCATAACGCCGCTCGTGTACGAAGCAAATTTATATTCCACTACGCCGTCGTGTTCGTATTTTATGTACCCTTTACCGACAAAGTTTTTCGTCAAATTTGCGTCTTTGATCTTCAATAACGAACCTTTTATTTCGTGCATTCCTTCATAATCTTTTTGTTTGGAAGCGATCAAACTGTCGTACGTAACGTGCGCAACTTGTTTATACTGAGCCGCATTTTCCGTCGTATCGCCTTCCCACGTATACATTTTATCGCCGCCAACGCCAAACACCGTCGCCGCGTTAAAATCGTTTTCCTTCAAATAATCGTAAGGAGCGATCAACATTCCGTACGAAACGCTGACGTTTTCCGTTTCCAAATCTTCCAATGCTTGATACTCGTCCGAATCGATCACGGCAGAAAAACGAATACCGCTTTCGTCGCTGTTTGCGGCGCTTGCATAATAGCGCACGCTTGCGCCTTTCATCATGGCAATACTTGCCGTTTCAAACGCGCCGTCCGCAGCCGCTGTTTTCCCCGCCGTCGTTGCGCCAAACGCCAAAGCAACGCTGCCGATCGCGGATAAAGCAATGATCCCTACTCTCTTTTTAAGATTTTTGTTCATAACCATTCCTCCTCACCTGTCCTTAGAAAAAGTCTTTTACGCCTTTATCGAAATCGATTTCCGTTGGCGTTTCCGTTCCCGACGTTGTAATAACGTCTGCTTGTTCAAGCGTCAAAATCCGCAATTCGAGCGCTTGATACGTTGCTGATTTTTGCATAAATACTCCTCCTGATCCCCTTTGGGTTCGATTATTTTTATCTTTCGCCTAAAAGACGAAAATTACCGTTTTTGAGGCAAAAAACGTCGAAATCGTCCGTTTTTTGGTTTGGAAACGTTTCCAAATTTGGCGATAATAAAAAAAGCTGAAACAACTTTTTCTTATTATAACATGCTTTTTTATATTTGTCAATACTTTTTAGAAAATTTCCGAAAAAAATTTTTCCGACCAACGTTCCGCCAACGTTCCGTTGGATCACATCTTTCTATCTTTCGTTACTGAAACTTGTAACTTTGTCGTTGCCCAATAAGGGGTTAAGAGGCATTGTCCCTTACGGGTGTGGGTAGCCAACGTTCCGTTGGATTATATCTTTCTATCTTTCTTTATTGATATTAATAACCTTGTCGTTGCCCGATAGGAAGTCAAGAAACTCAGTTTCTTGCGGGTGTGGGCAGAGCCCACGAAAGTAAAGCCCAAGTTAAGCAAGCTTTGCTTGCGCCCTACTGCGAAGCAGTTATGGCAACGCTTGTCGTTGCTCATTATAAATCCAGCCACAACTTTGCCGTCAGGCAAAACTTCACTCGCCACAAAGTCCCCGCACAAAGAAAGCCCTCCCGATGAAGGGAAGGCTTTCCGCCCGATTCCGTTTTACAAAACAGAACCTATCATTGCAATATCTCCACGCCCATTACGTTATGCGATGGTCGTGTACGAATTAAATCTTGCGCGCGCGCCGTTAAGATTCCAATAGGACGAAACTCCACTGATAACCGACGTCGCAGTTCCCAATGCATTAACCTTAATATCTTCTACATTGTTTGCCGTGTTACCAAACAGCTTGCAACATACACCATAACCTACTGTATTGTTGGTAAACGCATAACAATTGGTAAACGTAGACACGGGGAAATTGCCGTAATCCGGATGCGTATAAGGAATATAAGTTGCATATGCATATTGCCCATCACCCGTAGCATTTGCAGGCGAGTACACCACTACGTTTTCTAACGTTGCATTTCCGATCCAACCGCCGATACCCGCACCAAGGCTACCTTTCAAGCTATAATCGATCAATACATTTTTCATCGTACCGTAAAAATTACCTATTACGCCGCCCGAAACAACCGCAGCGTTTACAAAAGCAACGTTTTTCACCGTACCGTTTCCGCCAACTGCACCGAACATATTGGTATATTCGCCGCCAATCAGCGTATAACCAAGCCCATCAAACGTACCGATAAAGCCCAAAGCAAGATCGTATCCTACGGTATTAGAAAGCCCAACTGCACTCGTACCCAAATCGATATTGTTGCCAAGCAAGAAATATCCGTCATAGCTGTACGATGCCGTTTCCGTTTCAGAGACCGTGCCGTTTGCTTGCGTATAATAAACAACCGTCGAATATCCTTTCATGTTTTGGATATCTTCCACCGTCTTCAAAATTTTGGTTGCGTTGCGCACCACCACTTTGATCGAATAGGTTTCATCTGCGTTTACGCCCACGATTTCGTAATAACCATACTTGTCTTTCGCAACCGTCATCACGCCGTCTGCCAACGTGAAGAACGTTCCTGCGTCATACGTTGCCCCTGCGTTATCCGTCACCGTGTACGTTACGCCTTCGGGAACGTTACCAACGTTTACAGTGAAATCTGCTTCGTTGTTATAATGTTCATAATCGGCGTTGACGATAACCACTTCCAC
This sequence comes from Clostridia bacterium, assembly GCA_017463205.1. Taxonomy (GTDB): domain Bacteria; phylum Bacillota; class Clostridia; order Christensenellales; family Borkfalkiaceae; genus Scatosoma. The sequence goes on along the minus strand of JAFTPQ010000006.1, from coordinate 53,795 downwards.
GTTTTTCACCGTGATCGTCACCGTCTTGTTTGCTACGCCGTAAGCGGACATATCCAACGTAAGCGTAACAGTTTCGTCTGCTGTCAACGTTTGAGGGATAACCACCGTATTGCCCGAAACGGTGATATTTTCCGAACCTGTCAACGACCAAGTTGCATAAGGCACTGCGGGAAGCGCAATCGTTTCCGCCGTTTCTTTCACTTCAGTGGGAACAGCCGCAATTTCGTCATCGTATTGGGTTGCCAATTCTTTTACATAGCTGTTGAAATATGCTCTATCGAGGTTAAAATTCCAAATATCATTAGAGAAACCTGTCATAACCGTAGGAGCAGTATTTAAGGAATAAATGCTGATACCGCTTGCAGTTTGTCCCGTTGACAAAAACGACATAATCGTTCCTTTTGCATCGCCGTCCGTTTGATTTGTAAACGCATAGCAGTTTTCAAAGGTCGTAGCCCCCGTCGATCCGTACGAAACTTTAGGTGCGTATACAGCAAACGCTGCATGAGGATTTCCCGAGAAATTCGCCGCAGCATAACAAACTACGTTTTTCAAAGTTGCACCACCGATAAATTGCGCAATACCTTGTCCGTAAACGTTGCCTGTTCTACTGTTTATTTCAATCAATACATTATTTAATTCGCCCCACAAATAGCTAGCGATAACGCAAGTATTCACCGTTGTTTCACTGGTTAATGAAGTGTTTGCAAATGCAATATTTTTAATCACACCGTCACTGCCTACCCAACCAAACAAACCGTTTTTACCAAACGTTGCATTGATAACCGTATAACCCTTGCCGTCCAAAACTGCGCAGAAACCATATTTCGCGTATTCTGCATTTTGAGTTGCCCCATCAGATGATTGATAAACCGCTTTACCTGTACAATCAATATTGTTGCCCAATTCGAAATATCCATCAAATCTTGTAAGTTCAACGTCGCTAATCGTACCCGTCGTGGTGTATGCATAATCTCTCCAGCCAAACAATTCTTCCGCCGTCGTGATGATCTTATTGACAAGCAAAACGTTGATTTCCACCACCGTCAAACCGTCTGCCGACGTACCGACCAATTTTTGTTGACCGCTCAATTTGCCGCTTACCGCGTCCACCGTCACTTTGTTGCCGTCAAGCGTCACAGCCGCGCAAGCTGCGCTGTTTGCCGTCCACGTCAATTCTTTCGTAATCGCTTTATCGAGCGTCACTTCCAAAGCAGAAGCCGCGCCTGTTTTATACACTTCGTATTTGTCTGCGTTCACAACGATGTTGTCCGTGTTTTTCACTGCGATCGTCACCGTCTTATTTACCACGCCGTATGCAGAGAAGTCTGCCGTTACAACAACGTTGCAATCTGCTTCCAATGCATTGGAAACGGTGAGCACGTTGCCGTTCAACGTTGCGTTTCCTTCCACCGTATAGGTTACGTAAGGAATTTCGGGAAGCGTGATTACTTCGCCTTCGGTTGCCATCGTAGGAACCGCCGCAAGTTCTTCTGCGTATCCCGCCGCTAATTCTTTTACATAGTTGTTGAAATATGCTCTACCCAAATTAAGATTCCACATATCGTCGGAAAGCCCCGTGATCACGGAAGACGCCGTGCCCAATGTGTACACTTTCACATCGGTTGTTGTAGTAGCCGCAAGATAGTCTGAACACACTTTATTCCCGTGTGTATTGTTGGTAAATGCATAACAATTGGTAAACGTTGCAGGATCCAAATTGCCGTATGTGCTAATCTTATAAGGAATATAGTGTGCGTATGCATGTTGTCCGTCGATCTTTGCCGCTGCTGGCGAATACACCACAACGTTGGTTAATTTCGCGTTGATAATCCAACTTGAAATCGCATAACCAAGAGAAACGCCAAGTGTATAATCGATCAACACGTTTTCCAATTGACCGTAGAATATGCTTGCAAAGATATGCGCTGTGTCTTGTAATGTTGCGCCTACAAACGCAATGTTTTTAATCAACCCTACGCTGCCAACGCCGCCAAACAAACCGCCTACGCCATACGTACCGCCGGACACTGTATAACCGCAACCGTCCAACGTACCGATAAAGCCGTATTCGTTCTGTTTATTGGTAGGGCAATCCTCTGTATCGGTCGTAAACGTCGTTGCCAACGTGTAGCCCGTCAAATCAACGTTTGCGCCCAATTCGAAATAACCGTCAAATTTGTATTGAGGCTTATCTTTATACGTACGTTCGTCGGAAATATCGCCATACGCCTTGATATTGGCGAAATCTTCCGCCGTCGTGATGACCTTGTTGACAAGCAACGCTTTCGCATTCACCGTCGTCGTCACGCCGTCTGCCGTCATTGTACCGACCACTGCTTGTTCACCGCCGACAACGCCCGTTAAATCGGCAAATGTCACTTGACTGCCGCTAACCGTCGCCGATACGGTTGTTCCGCCTACCGTCCACGTCCATTCGCCCGTGGGAAGCGTTTCACCTGCGTCGATCGTCAATGCCGCCGCGTTGGCTACGCGTTCGCCGTTCTCCATGCCCGTGTACAGTTGATACTTCGTCACGCCTTCCACGTTGATTTCCGTCTTTGTCGTCGCCAACACTTTCAACGTCAGCGTCGCGCCGTTTTCATACGTCAACGTTACGGTGTTTTCACCTGCAACCGACAATGCAAGCACGTTATTTTCGCCAAGCGTTGCGTCTGCGCCGTTCAATTTCACTGCCGTTACGGGGTTTGCTACGTATTTCGAAAGGTCTACGCCTGCTTCCACCGTCGTTGCGGGAAGTTGTACGTACGTTTTTTCCGCGCCCGCCGTTTTAAGACGAGCCGTAACGTTCGCCGTCATACCAAGCACTGCTTTTCTGTTGTCGCCCGTCAAATCGGCGTCTTCCAACGCCATTTCCGCCACTTGCAAAATGCTACGCGCGTTGTCGTCCGCGTTCACGGCGTACGTGATGTCCGATCTGTCCGCTTTGGTGTATACGTATGCCACTGCTTGATATTCGTATTCCAAGTTTGCGTCTAACAAGTCGATGATCGCGCCTTTGGCAAGATATGCGCCGTTGTTTTCCGTAAATTGGCTTGCGGAAAATTCTACGGTGATGTTTTCATAGGTCTTGCCTTGATATTCTGCAATGATCTTTGCAATGTAATCGTCTGCTTCCGCCGTTTCCACGCTGTCAAGCACCGTTTTCGGTACAAGCACCATACCTGCCGTTGCGTTGTTTGCCGCAACTGCGTTGTAAATGTCCGCGCTGAAATTCGCCGTAAAACGAATACCTGCGCTGTACGATCCGTCTGCATTTTGCTTGGTACGTACAGACGCGCCTGCTTCAAACGTGATCGTTTTGTCGGCGATCGTCGTTTCTGCCGAAGCATAGTTGGTTGCCACTGCGCCTGCCGACGCGCCGATCGCAAGCGTCGCATGCGTAAGCAACAAGCCGTTCTTCATCTTTCTTTTCATCTTTGTTTCCTCCTTCTTATCCGTTGGTTTGCCAAACGCCGTCCGTCTGCGTAACCGTGTTATCCGCGTCAAGACCGTCGTTGCTGGTTCGGATCACGTCGCTTTCAAAAAACTTCATGATCTCAAGTTTGGGTGATTGATACATGTAAAAATCCTCCTTATTTAAGATTTTCTATTTTATTTACCCTCTCTCGCCGTATATTTTTCCGATCGTTTTCGTTTTTTTTCGGATTTTTCGACGAGAGAAAGTTTTAAAAGTTTACCAAATGATATGATTTTTGTTTTTCGGCGTTTACTTCCAAGCGCCGTCCGTCACCGTACCCGTTCCGTCTTCGTCTGCCGCATTGTTACGGTTTTGAACGGTGATCGTGATCGTTACGGTTTCGCCTCCATACAGTGATGTATCCAACGTGACCGTCAACGTTACGTCCGCCGTGATCCCTTTCGGTAAAATCAGCAAGTTTCCGTCGATCGTTGCGCCGCTGTCTTCGTTCACCGTATAAACGGCTGCGCCCGCAGACGGCAACACCATCTTTTCCGCCGTTTCTTTCACGACCGTTTTATCCAACGCTTTTAAGGCTTTCACCGATTCCGTCAACACCATTTCCATATAACTCTTGAAATACGCCTGATCGTCCACAAACGTCCATATCGTATCGTCAAGATCCATATAATTCATAGTGTCGGCGTCTTTGCGAAGGGTCACGCCGTCGATCCCGTCCGTTCTGTTAAAGAACACACGGCGATATGCGTCGTGATCGGTGCCGATACAGTATACGTTGTCGAACGTAGACTGCAATCCCACGTCTTTCTCCGCGATCACGCAAACGCCTTCCGCCAAGAGCGGTATCGAAAATACGCAGTTTTCAAAGTGCGCTCCGATGGTTTCTTGCGCCACCGTCGCTTCCAAAGCGTTGCCCTTTATATTCTTATGGGACACGTCTCTGCCCACGCAATCGACGAGAACGTTGGAAAGAGTGCCGCTCACCGTTTGCGCCACCACCGTACCGATCTGTTGATAGTAGTACGGAGAGCTGGTTTTGGTGGTCGCCGCCGTAAACGCAATGTTTTTCAACGTACCGTTTTCAGAAATTCCGCCGAATAAGCCGCCTTCATAATACGTGCCGCCGTAGATCGTATAACCGCATCCGTCAAACGTGCCGTCCAAGCCGTATTTCGTATCCCTTTTCGCTTGGAACAACATTCCGTTTTTCACTTCTTTGCCCGTCAAATCGATGTTTGCGCCCAACTCGAAAGATCCATGCAATACGTAACGTTCAAACGTTTCCGTTACGTATTTTTCGCCGTCTTTCGGGTCGTATCTAAGTACTTGCATATTGAAAGTTTCTTTGTCCGTCTTATCGCCGAATTTTTCCCAATTCAACAATTCGTCCGCCGTATCGATGACCGCCGTCACCAACTTCAAACGGATATCGATGGCATAACTTTTATCGGCGTTTCTGCCCACCAAACGGTATTCGCCGCCGTAAAGATTTGCCGCCTGCGCGTCGAACGTCAAGCCGTTTTTATCCGCTGTCACGTATTCGGTCACTTCCGTCGAGCCGATCGACCAAACCAAATTTTCGGGCAGACTGTCAAGCCCAAGTTCCACCGTTACGTTTTCTTCGTTTGCCACACGTTCGCCGTTTTCCGTCAAACCTGTGTACAATACGTGTTTATATTCGCCTTCCACGCGCACGTAATCGATCTTCTTCACGGCAATTTCAAACGTTCTGTTGTCCGCGCCGTACGCCGAAAGATCGAGCGTCAACGTCAACGTAGCGTCTTGTTCCAAATCGGTCGTCACCGTCAAAACGTTGCCGTCCACCGTCGCCACATCCGTGTTATCCACCGAATATTTCACACTGCTTATTTCGGGAAGCGTCACCACGTCTCCTTGATATACACTCGTCGGGATCGTCGCCATTTCGTCTTCATGATCGTTGACAAACGTCTTGGTGTAGCTCTTGAAATACGGTTTGTCGAAATGGAAGTTCCAATATTCGTTAAAGCCCGTAAAGCCGACGCTTGCGCAGGTCGTTCCCGTATAAGCAACGCTATTGATCGCCGCAAGTGCCGTTGCGTCCGTTAAATAAGTGTAACCGGTACCTTTTCCGTATTTACCCGAATCCGTACTATAATTGGTTATAACGTAACAATTGGTAAACGTTGCCAATTCGGTGGCGCCGTTCCCCCAAGCCGAATTCGGCGCATAAATATAACCATAAGCAAGATTATCGCTACCCAAAGTTCCGTTTGCGTTTGTCATGATAACTACTGTATTTGTAAATGTGCCACCCGCTACGTGATACGAAAGACCAAAACCGATATACGTCTTATTGAGATTCGATTCAACCAATACATTTTCTACGGTCGCATAGTAAAGGCTCTGTGCCAATACCGCCGCATACGAATTGACCAACGTATCTTTAAACGCAATATTTTTAATAACCGCGCCTTTCCCTACCAAGCCGAATAAACCGCCTGCATAGCTGACGCCATCGCCGTAAACACCGTTGATGACGGTGTAACCGCAACCGTCAAACGTACCGACAAAGCCCCATTCATACTGCTTATTGTTAGGAATATCAGAACTGCCCAACGCGTGGCGTCTATTCATAACCGTCGTGCCCAAATCGATATTTGCGCCCAATTCGAAATAGCCGTCGTATCTCACCGCTTCTTGTTCGGCGCAACTACCCGTTTCCTTAATCGCAAACGTTTCCCACGCCGCCAATTCTGCCGCCGTCTTCAACACCGCCGATACAAACAACGCGTCGATACGCACCACCGTGATATCGTCGCCTTCTCCTGCAACGCCCACCAATTTCAACGTTCCGACAACGCCTGCGTCGATCGCATGGATCGTCAACGTATTGCCGTTCAACGACGTTGCGTGCGTAATGTTCTTGCCGTTTGCCGTCCATTCCATATCCGCCAAAGCCGCTTCTTGAGGCAATTCTAAAACAAACTGCTTGCTGTTGGCAACGGGCGCAGCTCCGTCAAGCCCTGTATATATCACGTATTTTTCCACGTTTTCCACAAAGACGTTCTTCACCTTTAAAACGGAAATTTCCACCGCTTCCACGGGTACGCCGTCGTAACAAACGTACAATTCCATCGTGAAACTTTCTTCGATATCGTTGGCGATCGATAACTTCCCGTCTTCAACCGTCACGCAGTCGTTTTTCACCAAGTACGTCACATTCGCTTTCGTCGGCAACGAGATCACATCCCCCGCATACATACTTTCAGGGAAGGTTTCTGCGATCCCGTCTACGTATTGGATGAAGAAATCGGACATACTCGCAAAATACGCTTGATTGCCCGTCGTCACCCAAAGCGTTTGGTCTAAACTGTTCAACCCTGCTTTTTTACAAGTTGTACCAACGGCAAACGTGGCAATTTCTGTCACGGATTCCGCCTGCAAATAATTTGTGCAAACACCCGTATTGCTTGCTTTATTGTCGGTAAATACGGTGCAGTTGACAAACTTCGTCGGATCTTTCCCACCGTATGCGGCAATGTTGTAAGGGATATATCTCGACAGCGAATATTGTCCGTCCATTTTCGCTTCCGTAGGCGAATACACCACCACGTTTTCAAAACGTCCGCCGATCACCCACGAAAACAATTCGGCAATCGTATTCGACGCGGCAAGTTTATAATCCATCAATACGTTTTGCAAACTACCGTACGAAATTTTTGCCAGCAAATTGCCGCTTGCCTGTAACGTTGCGTCGATAAACGCTACGTTTTTCACCATTGCCGTCACCCCAAGCGAACCGAAAATACCGCCTTCACCGAAATTCCCTCCGTACACGGTATATCCCTGTCCGTTAAACGTACCGACAAAACCCCAATCGCACACCTTGTTCTCCGCTGCCGTATTCCCTTCAAAATCGGTTGCGATCACTTCGGTATATTCTCTTAGATCAATATTGTTACCAAGCAAGAAATATCCGTCTAATTTATACAACGGTTTTTCGCTGATCTTTTCTTCTTCCTTGCTTTCCGTCACAATGCCGTACGTCTTTATATTTGCCAGATCTTCCGCGGTTTTCAACACTTTGGATACAACGCAAGCCTTTACGTTAAACACCACTTGATCGGCATAATTCAACGCCAGCGTACGTTCCCCTGCGACAAGTTCCGTTCTGTCCAAGGCAACGATCCCATTTGCCACCGTCGCGCCGACGGAAAAACTCTCGCTCGTCACGTCCGTTGCCGTAACGCCCGAAATGTTCGGCAAATACTCGGAAACGTCCACCTCTGCCTTGCCGTCTTCTTCGTTTAAGTATACATATCCGCCGTCCAACGCGATCTGTCCGATCTGCACCGTCACCGTACAAAGAGCGTGCAATTTTGCTCCGTCGGGCGATATCCATTCCGCCGTTATGTTTGCATTGCCGTTGGATTGCGCCGTAACAACACCGTTTTCGACGCTTGCAACGCTTGCGTCGTCCGTCGTCCACGTCACCACGGGCGATTGCACCAATTCGCCGTTATAATACACGTCCGCGCGCAAGTTCTGTTGTCGATAAATGCCGTATGCGTTCAATGCGCCCGCATCGTCAAACGTCGAAAGCGTAAGCGCCGTGCTACTGAGGCTGATCGCCACGTCGTACACAACGTTCACCGTCAGAGTCTTCGTCAACGTCACGCCTCGCCAAACCGTCGAAACGGTTATGGAAACGGGCGTTTCGCTTGCACCGACAATCGCAACCTTTATTTTGCCGTCCGCCGTCAGTTCCGCCTTCACTTTATCGGGCGCAGACGACGTTGCCGTTGTTTCCGCCGACAAGGCATATTCCGTCTTATCAAAAACGATTTTCGGAGCTACCGTCAAAACGTCACCCACTTTCAACGTTGCGTCCGTTCTGCCCAATTCCAAAGCGGGATAGATATTCGACGCAACGACGTTCACTTCGCAAACCCCGATTTCCTCTCCGCATTTCGCCGTGATCGTCACTTTGCCTTCGCCAAGCGCAGTGACAACGCCGCTTTCGACGGTTGCGATCGATTCGTCGGACGACGACCATTCCACTTCGCCCGAAAAACCGTCTAACGCCGCCGTCAGTACGATCTGTTCAAAGCGTTTCATCGTCACCTGTTCATCGCTCATTGTCACCGAATATTCCGTTTGCTCGGAAGAAGAAGACGAGGACGACGAAGTTGTTTGTCCTTTGTTACAAGCCGCAAACACGCTTGCGCCAAAACACATCGTCATCGAAAGCAATGCTATTATCAGTTTTTTATTCTTCATAGTTTTCCTCCAAATACTCTTGGTTTGTTCGATATTCAAAAGGCTTAGAATACCGTACTGATCGCATAATGTTCAGCCCATTCGCCGATGCCCACTTTATAACATTGATTCAAAAAATTCGTTTTCGCTTCCACCAATGCGTCCACTGCAAAGGTTTCGGGATACAAATAAATTTCCAAATATTGATACGTGATCGATTCGCGCTGAATACGCGTATACAACTGTTCGTAACGTTCGGGATCGGTCGATTTCAACGGTTTGATCGCATTGTACGCTTCGTCGATATAATTCAGGAAACGCTGGATCATACGAATCGGCCAAATGGTTTTCGTAAGCACCGACGCCGCGCCGTGAATATAACTGCCCGCATCGTGCAATTCGAAATACGCCCGTGTATATGAAAGATATTCTCGATACATCGCTTGCATCACGTCGGAAGCCTCTGCGTAATAATTGTCGAAAAATTCTTCGATCATCAATTCCATATCCACGCGGGTGTTCCAATGCGCTTGTGAGGTCACATACGATTTAAACGTGTTCCAATCGGACGAATACCCCGTGCCGTATCTTGCGTTGTCGAAAATGTACAAACCGCCTTGATCCGCGCAGAAATCGTAACATTCGGGACGGGATTCGATGGCGTTGTAGGGCGCGAGATAGTTGGAAAATTGAGCCGAATACACCCAGAAGAAATATTCGTCGATATACGCTTTCCAACGTTTTATTTTCTCGCTTTCTTCCAATTTTTTCCGTTCTTCCATTACGTTGCCGCCACAAGCGATCTGCAACACCAAGTTATCCGCGTTTGCCCACGCTTCGTCATAAGGCAAATAATTTCCGTTTTCGTCCAATATCGGTTTGCCGTCTGCCCCTAATTTTACGGGAGGATTTTGAATCTGACCGTACGAAATAAACATAATTTTATATTGAACGTCGGTGTCTAACGTTGCATTCCATTCTTTCAAACGGTTTGCCAACTTCACCATAAACGGCAAAACGGTAGCCGCCGCGATCATCGTGTCTTCTTCATATTTTCCGATCTGCTGCGTATAACAGCTGTCGCATTTACACCAACCGCCGCCGTCGTTCAAACAGAAGGGCAAATAAATGTGTTTGGGATCTGCCAAAATCTTCTCTTTACAAACCGTAAACACTTCTTCCAACAATCCTTCCGGATCGCGCGAGAAACAAAGTTGCGTCCCTTCGGTGGAGATCCAGCCTTTTTCCTGCGCAACTTCTTTATCCCGAATAAATTCGAAATAATTGTGCATATTGGACGTTACGTTATTCATTGCGTCGCTGGAACTGTTAAAACGCATACGGCGCATATGCAACGAATCGATACGGTCGTCCCCGTTGCCTGCCACTCGATACTGAATGTCGGGCACGTCTACGATATCCATCGCTTTCAATTTCAAATCGCGCACGTTTTTATCCAACGTATAACAATCTTTCGCATAATATTTATAATTAAAATGTTGATGCAAAAATTCGTATACGCCCCAAAGCACGGAAGTGCTCGCTTTGCCCATGATGTACACGCTGTCGCCCACCGTTTCGATCATAAAACCTTCTTCCCGTACGTCCACGGCGTTCCATTTTGCCATCACCGTTTCGGAGGCTTCCATTTGATCGGTAAACCCAAGCGAAATAATCTTTTCCGCACCCGTTTCCACTGCGTCCGAACTCACGCCGAGGATCACCCCCGACGCTTCCGTTACAAATCCGCGCAATTCGGAAACCGCCGTCGTCATCATACTGTCCGTTGCGTAATCATCCGGATAGACGATAACGTAACCGCTTGCGCCGTTTTTAATAAAATCATGGGAAGAATCGCTGACCGTATAACTGTAAATTGCGTCTTCTCTGCGTTGCATCGCTTCCTTGTCCACTTGGTTTAACGCTCCGCCTGCGCCCGAACTCGAAGAAGGGCCTTTACAAGCAGAAAACGTCAACAACGCGCCAAGCGCAACGTATATGATTGATTTCCATTTTTTCATCTTCTTTCCTCCTACTTACGACACGCTGATCGTAAATTCTCGACACGCAACGTTGCCCGCTTCGTCGTATGCAACGTAACGAACGGTGTACATACCTTTCTTTTCCGCCGTGAATTTCCATTTCTCCACAAACGAAACGTACCCATACGGATCTGTCACCGTTACGTACACGGTAGGCGTTTCCGTAACGTTGTCGGTTGCCGTCGCTTTGGGCAGGGATATTTCCCCGATCGAATGATTGTTTTTCAACGTTCCGTCGATCGTCATATTCGGGGCAACGTCGTCGTATACGGTATACCGCACTTGCTGATAAGCCGTTTTTCCCGCCGAATCTTTCGCCGTATAACGGATATCGTATTGCCCTACGTCGTTTAACAATACTTGATATTCACGATCGGCAGGCGCATTGGAAAGCGTCGTTCCGTCCACTGCCGTTACAGGCTTGTTGTTATGCGTCACCGACACCGTGATCGTCGTATACGGATCGAGAATATCCACCGCCACCGCCGTATAAACATCGATCGTTTCGTTTAACGACGCGATCGTTCTTGCAAACGAGCCGTTCACCGCGATCGCAGGCGCAACCGTATCCGCAACTTCGTTTTTATTAAACCGCTGACGTCCAAAAGTCGCAATTTCAACCACCGACCGATCTTCTACGCCGATAAATTCAAAATTGACGTATGCCATACCGCTGGGGAACCCTTCAAATTTTGCCCCGTTCAGCGTTGTGTCATACGCAAGCGGCACTTGCTCGATCGTACCCGTTTTTTTGGTGTTGTTATACGAATAAGCAATCGCTTTTCCGTCGCTGATATTCGTATCGACAAACCGTTTGCCCGTTTCTTCGCCATTGACGGACACGCCGCAATTTTTCACGCCCTCATTGGTGAATTCCGTGCGCACGGCAATATTTTTATCGTATGCGTCGGTAAGCGTGATCGCAAACGAACGGAATGCATTATCTTCCGTATCTACGTATAACTGCAACGTCCACTGACTGACAAGCATCGCTTTCGCATACGTCACTTTGCCGTCCTTATTTGCCGTCAACAGCATACCCGTGTCCCCTGCGATCACTTGTACGCCGTCCGTCGGCAGGAAATAATTTTCCTGTTTCAACACCCAATTTTCTTCCACCGTCAATACGGAACGGGTATACGAGTATTCCCCTGCGCCGTCCGCCGTTTTATACGTGATCGTCGCATTCCCGTTTTCATCGGGCGTAAATTTCATTTCATCTTTATAATCTCGCGTACCCGCGCCGTCGGTGATGACGATCTTTGCCGTTTTCCCGTTGCTGTCGGTCATCGTCGGCAATACGTATTTTCTGTTGGCAAACAAATAATCGGGCAATTGCGCTTTTTCATCGATCCCCGCGCCCGCCGAAGCCGTTATTTCCACCGTATAACTTTCCGTTTGGCGTTGCCCAAGCACGTCTTCCGCAATCACGTTTACGGTATATTCTCCCGCCGTTTTCGGCACGAAATACGTGCCGTTTATCACGTCGCCAAGCACTGAAATCTGCGTTTCGCCCAAATACACTTCATACTGTACGCTCAACGCGCCCGAACCGCCCGTATGACCGCTTGCGAACGGCAGATCGATCACGTTCCCGGCAACGCCTTGCGTCACCTGCGCTTCCAACGTCAGCCCCGTGATCTTGGGCGCAAGATCTTTATTTTCCACCTTGATGGAAACCACTTTTTCCGTCTTGTTTCCATACCAATCGACAGAACGGTAGCAAATGGCGTAATTGCCGGGATACTGCGTTTGGATATACCCGTCTTTTATGGGCAATTCATACGAATACGTTCCGTCAAAATCGGTGTATTCTCCCGTAATACGGCTGTAATTATAATACGCGCGCACGTCCGTTTTCACCGTACCGTGACTGTACGTATCCACTGCCGCCGCCTCTGCTACTGGATAGCGCATTCCCGCATATCCTTTGCCCTGTTCCGCTTCGGAAAGTCCGTCTTTTTTTAAATGGATCGTCGGGCCTTCCTTGTCTTCGATGCTTTCACGGGAAAGATCCTGTCCGCCAATATTCATCAGCAATAAATTCATATAATCGGAATTGTAATTTTCACAATGCAACGACATATACACTTCCCCCGTTGTAAAACCGCCCCAAGGATCGGTTTGGAAAGATATATCGTCGAAATCGTTGTTGATTATTTCCGCAGCATCCCGATTGGCTTTTAAAAACAACTGCTGTTCTTCTTTTTTAAAGAACATTCCCAAGTCCAATATGTCGGCGTTCGGCGTGCCGTACCAAGCCCCGCCCGAACTGATGAATTTGGGCGAGCCGTATTGGTTGTTGATATGCCACGTCGGCGTACCGCGCACCACTTCATAACCCACCCAAGGCTGTTCGTTTGCTTTCGACACAATATACGTAACGACGCCCGTTCCCGTCGAAGTCTTCAACCAAACGGTCACTTGATTGTTTTCGTCATAGATATCGGTGAACGTCACGTACATATTTTGCGCGTCCGATCTGCCCACCACTTCGGGTGCAAAGGCAAATTGAAACGCATAATTTGCCACCGACGAATCGTAAACGTTGAAAACGTCGTTATAACGGAAAGTTTCCCCCGGCGCCAACGAAAGCATGATCCCTTCTCTGCCGCTGTTCCAATGCGACCACACATCATTTTCGTCCTTGCCGTAAACCGCCGTCGATTTATCGCCCGAAAGGGAGAAAAGCGGCGTGTCCACCGTAAAGGTTTTCACTTTGCTTTTTTCCTGTCCTTCCACGGTTGCGCGATACTCCAACTCGTACACGCCCCCTTGATCGAGGGTAACTTCTCCGTTCGCCACAACGATATTTCCGTCGGGATAGGTAAGATACGCGTCCGCCGTTACGCCGCCGAAACTTGCCGAGGGCAACGTGAGCGTATCGTAGATCGTATAACTTTTCGCCAACTCTCCGCCGGAAAATGCCGTATTGGACGCAAGCGCGGACACCGTACCCACGGTGACGGCGCTTGCCAACACCACGGAAAGCGCAACGATACATAACTGATTACGTTTCATAAATTTTTCTCCTTGTCTTATTTCTTATTCCTTTACGCCGCCGATCGATACGTTGCCGATAATACGGTTTTGGAAAATCAAAAACACAATAAAAATCGGCAAAAATACAAGGATACTCGCCCCCAACTTAATGGTGGGAGAAGCGATATCGGGAATCGTAGAACCTTTAAATTGATACAAACCAAGCGCAATCGTGGGATAAGCGGGCAAGTACAACAACGGAGTTTGATAATCGTTCCAATATTGGATAAAATAGATCAAACCGATCGTCATCAACGTATTTTTGACAAGCGGCAACATAATGGAAATAAAAATCCGTAAATTGCCTGCGCCGTCTATTTCCGCCGCTTCCGAATAGGATTTCCCCACCCCTTTAAACGTCGCGTGGAATACCATATAATACAAACTTAAAAAGTTTGCTTTCAAGACAAAACTGCCAATGAAAGTATTGTACAAATTCAGCGTCTTCACCACGTGCAATTCGGACGCTTGCGAGCCTACGAGCGGCAACGACATCGTCACCAATACGATGGTGTACACCACGCCCGAAAATTTGTAATCGAACCGCGCCGTCACGTACGCCGTAACGGTGACGATCGTCAAATTCGCCAACGTACAACCAAAGCAGTATAATAAGGTGAACCCGATCATATCTTCGATGTAATAAAAGGGCGCGTGCGCTTTTTCTTGATAACGGAAATAATTTAATACGTGTATACAATTTTCCGTTTCCCATTTTTCGGGCATACCGACGGGATTCCACATGAAATCGGACATACTCTTAAACGAGTTGACAAACGCGTATGCAAACAAAAACAACAGGGAAAGAGAGAATATCCAAAGGAAACAAGCGCAAACGACGGAAAATACGGTGGGTTTCTTTTTAAACAACTTTTTACCCAATTTTTTTATCACCGTCCACACTTTCGCCAAACCGTTCGATGTTTTTAATTCCGTCATATCATTTGGCCTCCATTGGATTGATTTTGTTCATCGCCCATCTTGCGATCAACACTACGGGTAACGTGATCACCGTGATCAGCAAGCCCAACGCCGCTACGTACGGATAATCCGCGATCCCCGACGATCGGATCAGTTTTACGTACATATAATACCCGATCGTATTGTATTGCGGTTTCGCATTCGCACCGTAAAAGGTGTATAAATTCATTTGATTGGTTAAAAGCGTCGTCAAACTGGACACGAAAAACACGCTAAACGTGGGAAAAATCTGCGGGAACACGACGAAAAGAAACTCTTTCATCGGAGTGATCCCGTCGATTTGCGCCGCTTCGATCACGCTGTCGTTGATATTGCCCATCGCGCCGAGATACATTAAAATCGACGTACCTTGCCCGATCCATATCCCGTAAAAGATAATGGTGGGAAAAATCGTTTCTTCCATCGTCAACAGCCCCAACATTTGCGGTTGCGGATGGAACCATTCGTTGATCAAATTGGGGATAAAACTGTCCGCCATCATTTGAAACATCGTAACGATAACAACGCTGGAAATAACAGACGGCGCAAACAACACCACTTTGAAAAAGTTGCTTGCAAAACGTTTTTTATAAATATAATAGGAAAAGATGATCCCGATCGGAGAAGACAATATGGAAATCACGTATACCAAAAGCGAATTTCCCCAACCATCGCGAAGCTGTTGCAATCCTTTCATATCGGCAAACAACCGCCTGAAATTATCCAACGTACCAAACGTCAATGTCCCGTCGGGATTATACTTTTGAAACGCAAGCAAAATCGCGTTGAAGTTGACGAAAATATAAAAAATGCAAAACTGCGCGATCGGAAAGGCGAGCATAAGACAATAAAAGATTAAATTGTTACGCTCCCTCACCCGACGCGAAGATTTTTTATTGGTTACACCATTCATTGATTAGTTCTCCAAATAGGTTGCAAACGTTGTGTTCCAATTGCTTTCCGTCCAATATGCAGACAATCCGTTGAAATAATCGAGCGCAGGTGTCGCAGACGTTTTTGCAAGACTGGCAAGTCCTTCTACTACCGTCGTATGCGTCGAACCGCCCGCTTTCGAATCGTAATTTCCCACGAAAGAAGCAAGATTGTTATACACAAGGGGGTTGGACGACCAAGGGTTGACGATGTCCGAATTTTGATAGATATCCAACGCTTGTTTTGCGAAATACGAAGCGTTTGCCGCATCTTCTTCCGTCAACTGATAATCGAAGGGACGGATACCGTTTGCCACCGTCGTAAAGCGGGATAACGCCCAATCGGTGTGAATGAAACGAACGAATTGTTTCGCCGCCGCCAAGCTGGACGCAGGCGTATTGGCATTGATCACGATATTGGTGATCCAAGTGTTGGTATACGTTGCTTCCCCTGCATAATCCGCCGTGGGTTTGGGCATCGGCATAAACCCGATACGGCGTTCGTTCATACCCATTCCGGGAATGCTTGCGTTGCTGTCGAATGTGGGTTTCGCTTCGTTATACCACCAAGAACCTTCCGCCAACATAGCGATCGGCTTCACGTTGGGATTGTCTTGACTCTTATTTCTCGATTCGAGGAATTTGGTCTGCACCGCCATATGGCCGCCCGTTGTAGAAGTACAATCCGCTTCGTTGATATAAACGGTGTTGCCCTTTTCATCTCTCGTCGTCAACAATTTTTCCAAGAACTTGAACGCATAATATCTGCCTTCTTGCTTTTGCATCAAATACCCGTTTTCATTGGTGATCGCAACGGGATCCATATACGTAATATTTCCGTTTGCGTCGATGCTTTCCACCAACGTATCCGCCACCGTACCGTCCAAGGTATAATTCAACTGCGCCTGTTCAAAGCCCACTACGTCGTTTGCAAGCGAAGCTGTGAAATAGTTCATATAATCTTTCACTGCGCCCGTCCATACCATCGGCGTTACGCCGTCTTGCACCATTTTATCGCAAAGCTTGAAGAAGTCGTCGAACGTTGCGGGCAAACCGTCGTCGCTCGTATTCGGTTTTCCGTCCGGGCCGTTGCTTTTCGGCGCGTCCAACGACGTAACAAAGCCGTTCACGCCCGTGCCTTCCGCTGCAAAATAATAATTGTTGTCTTCAAAGAGTTCTACGTCGTAATTGATACCGAAGAAAGAAGCGTACCAAGGCAACGCAACGTACTGATAATCCGCTTCGCTTGTCGCGCCTTTCAAACCGCCGTAAAATGCGCGATCCGTTTCACGCATTTTATCTACGATACTGCGTGTTTCGCCGTATTCGGTAAGCGGCGTCGTCAAAATGTCGGTGATATCCAACGCGCTGTTTTCACGGACAAACCCAAACGTGTTCGTTTGTTCGCTGATGATTACGTGATCGGTACTTCCCTTGATCACGGTAGGAACGTTTTCAAGCGCATAATTTTTAGAGGGCGTTACATTTACTTGCACACCTTTTTTGCCTTCCTCAAACACCGTTTCCGCGTGCAATCTTTCAAATTCTTTCGCCCAATCTTCTTTCAACCAGTTATAACGGAAGCCGCCTTCCCATACGCCAACGTTTAATTGCGTTTTCGTTACGTCCACTTCTTCTTGCGAATCGGGACGTTCCACTGCGCCACAGCTTGCAAACGCAGACATACCTGCTGTCAAACACAACGCCAAAGCCATCGTTTTAAACAATTGTTTTTTCATCTTTTTTTACCATCCTTATTTTTATTTTTTATTTTTTTCTATATTTCACTTTATCCCAACGGATAAAAATTTTTTTCTTTTGTTTTTCGTTTATCGCTTTACGATTATTCGTCAAAATCGATTACGTCTTTGGGTTGCCGCGTGATCCACTTCCCTCTTGTGAAATCGGGGATGGGTTGCGGTGCGCCGCCGCAAGCGATCGATTGTTCGGAAAGATAGCTGATACACATCCACGCCGCCGCGTCGTATACGTCGATCGGCATTTCCTTTTTATGGATCACGCAATCGACAAATTCACGCAACATAAACAGATCCATGCCGCCGTGACCTTGTTCCATTTCTTCGGGCTTTATTTCTTTCCACATTTTCGGCAGATATTTTTCCTCGTATGTCTCTGCGCTTCCAAGCGCTTTCTTCGTATTGGGATAGGTATCGCCGCAAATAGTTTCTTTCCCCTCATCGATATACACCGCATGGATACTTTGATTGAAGAACCCTTTCGTTCCTTCCACCATAAACGCACGATCGTAAAAACGAGGCAACGTCGTACCCAATTTTAAATGAATGGTTTCTCCACCCGCGCATTTGATCACCGTATGTACGATATCGCTTTGTTTAAAATCAACGTCGTCAAATTCCGTTCTACCCTTTTCTTTCGCATACTCTTTCAAACCCGCCGATAAACTGCCCACCGAAACCAGCGACAACATTCGGTTGCCGCGGTTGATATTGAGGACTTTTGCGATCGGGCCCAACTCGTGCGTGGGATAATTTTCACAATTCCGCGCAATGTATTGATCAAGACGGTAGTGCCGTTTTTCTCTGCCCGTAATGATCTCCTCACGCAAATCGTGACAATACGCGCCCGATGCATTGACGATTTTACCGAACAAGCCCTTTCTCGTCATATTCGTCGCCAACAATTCTGCCTTGTCATAACAGCAATTTTCCAAAAACATAAACGGCGTACCCGTTTCTTCCACAGTCCGCACCAAACGCCAGCAATCTTCTTCGCTGTAACCGCCTCCCACTTCACAACCGACGGCGACGCCTGCTTTTAAAGCCTCCACCACGATATCCACGTGCCACGGCCAAGGCGTCGCGATGATCACCGCGTCAACGTCAGCCTCTTTTAAAAATTGCCGATAATCGGTGTACTCGTACGCTTCGGGGCGCCCCACCTCTTTTAAATAATCCTGCGCCGCTTGAATACGGTCGGGATACACGTCGCAAAGCGCCGCAATTTCCATTTCCTCGATCTGGCAAGACAACCACATCAACGCATATCCGCGCGTAGGTCCTAAACCAATAAAACCGACTCTTGCTTTCTTCACTGTCAATACCTCTCCTTACGATAATATTTTTCTTTTTACTTTACGTCAAACTCCTGTAAAACAAAAAATCTGCTCTGTTTTTGATATATGAGTATATTCATTGTAACATATGAAAAAACAAAAAACAATGTACTTTTTTTGCGGAAGGGTTGTACTTTTATTACATTTTTGTTCGGGCATATCTGCAAAAAATACCTTTCATTCTATTATATATAGGATTGTATTTTTATTACATTTATTATTTTTATGCAGAACGCTTTCTTCAACATCCTAATCGCCCTCGATCTTCTGCCTTATGTGATCGATATGACTATTTCGCTTGGATTGTATCTTATCTGCGCATTGATAATAAAAGGCTTGACATAAAAATACAAAAATGTTATAATAAATTATGGTTTTCATAACACTATGGAGTTTTATATGTGGGCTTTTAAGGGGAAATATACGGGCGAAGCAAAAGAATATATACAAAAAATAAGAAAAAAAGAAGCGATCACCTGGTCTTTGATCGCTTCCGTTATTATGCTGATTACATGTATCCTATTGGCAATTATTTTTAACATAGAAGATACTGTAATGGATACCGTCCTCGGCCTTGGCGGCGGCTTTTTTGGAATCTTGCTTATAAATCTTATTTTGTTTCTTGATTATAGACGCGCGCCTAAAAACGAAATTGAAATTATAAACGACGGATTTCAATTTATAAAAAACGGATTTACGAGTTCGTTGCCCTTTTATAAAATGGAGCCGATAGAATATTACGACGATTTTATTGTGATTCATAATGAACTTGTTTTGCAAAAAGAATTATTGGTAGACGGCGATTGGGAAGAATTGAAACTCTTATTAAAAAAGATAGAAAAGAGTTTTGAAACGGATGATCCTATATATCAAATCGAAGAACCCGAGTCGCAATTTTTTGAAGCGACCGTAAAAGAAAAAAGGATTTTTGAAAAATTTGTTAACGGAGTTTCCGCTGCTACGCCCGTTGGTTTATTTCAATATTTTGTCACCTTTCAATTAGAAAATGATGAAACCGTCGAATATGAAATAGGGCAAGAATGGTATCAAAAAATAGAGAGCGGACAAATTGGTATTTTGGTGCTTGTCAACGGACACTTTTTCTCTTTTGGGGAAGGGGAAGACATCGAATAAATAAACGTAGAAAAACAGTTAAAAAATCGGGTTCCATCTGAAATCAGTTTTAAAAAACGCTGCAAAAACATTGTAGCGTTTTTTCATTTGTCGTTTGGCTTTACTGAACGTTGTTGTTTTTTTTAGATACACTCGACTACGGCTACGCCTCCGCTCGGTATGACCAACGTTCCGTTGGATCTTGTCTTTCTATCGCTCGTTATCGATATTAATAACCCTATTGTTCCCCAACAGGAAGTCAAGAAACTCAGTTTCTTGCGGGTGTGGGCAGAGCCCACGAACATTAAGCCCCAATTAAGCAAGCTTTGCTTGCGCCACTACTGCGCAGCAGTCACCAACGTTCCGTTGCATCAAGCCTTATCTATCTTTCGTTGTTGATATTAATAACCGTATCACCGTCTTCATATTTCCACAACTTTGCCGTCAGGCAAAACTTCACTTGACATTTGTCAAACTTCACTTGTCGTTAGACAAACTCCACTCGCCACAAGGCGAACTTCACCCCAAAATCCCCCACCCATGTATGCGTTGAACTGTATCCAAACAAAAAAAACGCCGACCGCGGAACACTCCGCATATCGACGTTTGTTGATAAATAATTTTTACAAATTTTTTATTTTTTTAACTTACTGATTAAAATTCAAATCGACCACTTTCTTTTCTTTGCGGCTGATTTCCGCAGCGTAACAAACGTAATGCCCGTTGAGCGAATCTTCTATTTTCGTCACGGAAACCGAATTGCACACGCCGTTGAAATAGCGCACCGCGTCTTTCATCATAAAATGATCGCCGCCGTAATGCCCCGCAACCGAATTGTCTTCTTCGCCGTCGATCGAATTTACTTGATTAAGATCCACCACTTCCTCTTTGCACCCGATTTCATCTTGATCGAACACACGCACAACGTATTTATTTTCTTCTATGTACCCCACGACCTCGCCGTATTCGCAAATCACGTGGATATGTCTTCCCGCTTTCGACGCGCCGCCAACCATATTCAACGTCGCGATCGAGCCGTTTTCAAATTCCACCGATACGCATTGACGGTCAACAATATCCATATCCGTCTTATACACGCATTGACCGTACACGTCATGTTTCAAAAATTCAATTTTTTCTTCCAATGTAATGTCGTCTAACGGCTTATTGAGGTCTGCCCACGTATAGAACGGAATAAAATCTTTTTCGATTTGGAATTTATATGCGTCGAACATACAGTTGTTCCGTTGAGGACATTCGTAACAATATTGCGTCGCACCTTCCGGCGCATTCTTTTCCGTGAAAAAGCTCTTCGAACCAAAGCTGGAAACTTTCGTGGGCGCGGAAACGTTATTCAACCAACAGATCAGGTCGGTGTCGTGGCAGCATTTCGCCAACAGCAAACCGCTGCCGCACATTTTTTCACTGCGCCATTTGCCGCGCACGTACGAATTGACAAAATGCCCATACCATACGTGTTCGTTCAACTGCATATTCATCACTTTTCCGATGTGGCCGCTGTCGATCAATTCTTTGATACTGCGATAAAAAGGAGTATACCGAAGTACGTGACAAACCAGCACCTTCACTCCGTTGCGCTTCGCCGCTTTTTCGATGTCTAACAATTCTTCCAATTTCCCCGTGATGGGTTTCTCCAAAATCAGGTTATACCCCGCTTCGATCAACTTCATCGCCGTTTCGTAATGCATTTCGTCCATCGTTGCGTTTACGACAAAATCGCAAGCCACTTTTTGGGCAATAAACGCGTCGAGATCGGTAAAACGCATTTCCTTTTCGATCCCGTATTTATCCCCCGCCTCGTCCATTTTAAAGGGGTTGATGTCCACCACTGCCACCACTTCCAATTCGTCGGGACAACGCAACGCATAATCGCAATAAATCTGTCCTCTGTTACCTGCGCCGAGTAAAGCCGCCTTCAATTTTTTCATACCGTTCTCCTTTTCGCCGTTTTTGCAACGATCTTCTAAAATTTTCGTCCAACAGTCGCCTTTTCCTTCGCTTTTATTATAAAACTTTCCGTTCCTCTTTGTCAATGAAATTTTTCCGCACTCTTTCAAGAGGTATATTTTTGATAGAAACGTAGTTAAGTATTGACATTGTTCCTGTCAAACTGCCGTTTTTCTCTTTGTAAACCTAAAATTTCCCCCAACTATACCAAAATATTGCTCAAAATATTTTTTAAGAAAACTTTTATTTTGCTTCAGCAATTATACGGGCTATTTTGGACTCCCCTCTTAATTTTACAAAATCGACCTCGTTATTACAATACAATTTTAATTTAAAATATTACAGTTTGTATTTTTTAGTACAAAAAAAAAGACCGTTTTTTCTCCAAACGATCTTTTACAGGTCCATATTTTATTTATTGATTTATAAAGGCGTAAAACAACATTCACCGCATACCCGGTACGGTCGTTTATGCTTTTTCTCCTTTGATAACGCCATTATCCAACAACACGTCGGATAAAACCGCCAAACGTTGCGGAGAAAGGGTTTCTCCGCGCGCTTTTTCTTCCACGCCCGCCTCGAAAAGTATCTTTTTTGCGCTTTCGCGGCTCAATCCAAAGCTGTTTACCAAATTATTTTCCAACGTTTTACGACGGTTTAAAAAGGCGCATTTCACCGTCTGCCGATAGGCTTTTTCATCTTTCACCACAACCCTGCCCCGCTCAAAATCGATTTTTACCACTGCGGAATCGACGTTTGGACGAGGGAAAAATAAATTGCGCGAAACTCTTTTTACGATCTTTGCCGTCCCCTTTAAAGCGATCGCCGCCGTGATCGAGCCGTATTCGGGCGTATTCTCTTTTGCGCAAAACCGCTCTGCCACTTCTTCCTGCACCATGATCGACAGCCCCTGCACCTTATCGCTTTCTTCCAACAATTTGGTGACGAGCGGCGTCGTAATATAATAAGGCAAATTGGCAACCACCACGTATTCGTCGATTTCCGCTTCAAATTCTTTCAAATCCACCTTGTTAAAATCGCGGAAGATCACTTCCACGTTTTCCAAACCCGCCAAGGTTTCCGCCAATACGGGTTGCAGATCTCGATCGATATCAAAGGCATACACCCGTTTCGCCGCCTCGGCAAGCGCGCGCGTCAACGTTCCTGCGCCGCAACCGATCTCCACCACCGTCGTTTCTTTCGTGATCCCCGAAGCCTCGACGATCGAACGCAATAAATTGCCGTCGGATATAAAGTTTTGCCCAAACTGTTTTTTAAAATGAAAACCGTGCTTTTCCAGCACCGCGCGTAACTCTTGCATGATCACTTGTCCCCGATAAAATTTCCGTGCGCGTCTACAAACAGTTTTCCCGTTTTTTTATTGCGCATCTCCACGATCCTGCCTTTTTTGAAAATTTGCCGAAACGCGTCGTCGGGATTATACAGCAAATAATCAAAATCTTGCGCCATCTTTTCTTTTAATCCAAACGCCAACATCGCCCCGTATAATTCTTCCGTCATCGGCAGGAAAAAACTGCTCGGTTTTGTGTCGAATGCAGTTTCAGGCGTTTGAATAGGCGTATTTTCTTCCTTTTCAGCGTCGAAAACCGTCACCAACGGCATTTGTTTAAATACCGCCATCGCAATGTGTACAATGCGGTTTTCCGATTTCGTCGCCAAAAATACGTCCGCCTTATCCCAAGGGATAAATTCGACGTCTTCCCGCACTTCATCAAATACCTGCCCCCCTCGTTCGGGATATTGCACCTTCATTCCGTCCATCATCAACGTGTACGTCACGCCCTCTTCACAGACGGTTATACACTCCTTTTCAAACGACTCTTGCGGTTTCAATAAATAGGAAAATCGTTGTTGTTGCGCAGCGATTTCCAATTTTTCCACTTTTTTCGATAACACGGGCAACATTACGGACGCCGCGACGAATATCCCCACCGCCACGATCGACAAAACGCCCGGTCGCTCGCCCGCGCCAAGCAATACTACGTCCAGTAAAACGCCTATCCCCACCAATAAAATGACAAACAGATACGCAGGAATACCCACTTGTATTATCTTTTTCCGCAACGGGTGTTGCGTGATTTTTCCGCTTTCCTTTTGTATCATGATCAAGAATCCGTAATATATTTTCTAACGTATAAGGGGATACGTATGCTTTCCGCAAGACGTTTACACGCCTCCACTTCATCCTCACCGATACAATCTACGATAGAGAAACGGCAAGCGATCCCGTTTTTACGACAAAGTTTTGCAAAATCGATCATACCTGCAAATCCCGCCTCACCGTATTGCGAACGGCAAATGGGTTGATATTTTTCCACACACGATGCATTTAACGAAATATTGACGAAATCGATCTTGTTTTTCAAATCGGGCGTAATATCCCGCTTGTTGATCAAATTGCCTTGCCCGTTGGTGTTCAGCCGAGTTTTCAATCCCTTTTCATGAAAATGATCGCACAACGCCACTATTTCCGCTACTTTATAAGTCGGCTCTCCAAAGCCACAAAACACCACTTCTTTAAAGCGGGACAAATCGCCAAAACCGTTCGCCGCGGCGATCACTTTTTCCACCGTCGGATCTCCCTGCCGCAACCATAAATAATTGCCGTAATAGCTGGTGCGTTCGTTCCTTACGCAAAAATCACACGCATTCGAACATTTATTGGTGAGGTTGATATACAAATTCCCGTCCAACGTGTACACATAGGTGTCCTTGCGGTTTTCCTCTTGTTTGTTTGCGTTATTTTTTGAATTTTGCTTGTTGCTATCCTTGGCATTATTTTGATTGTTTTGGTTTTTCTGTTTTTGCTTGTTTTTGTTCTTTTTGTTGCCTTGATTGCCATTCCCGTTTTGGTTTTGGGCTTGGTTTTGCGCCTGCGCTTGATTTTGCGAATCGCGCACGGCGTTTTGCCCATTTTGTTGCGCATTCTGTCCTTGGTTTTGCGCCTGTCCGCCGTTGCCGTTTTTATGCTTGCGGCGTCTGTGCCGCCCGCCATGAGCGCCACCGCCGTTTTGTCCGCCTTGCTGCGCGTTTTCCGCAACCGTTTTCACTTGATTGTTTTTATTTTCTTCCATATTATTTCAGCTTAAAAAACAGCGATCTGGTGTTTTCTTCCAACTGTTTTTCAAGCGCCTCCGTTGATTGATCTCGAAGCGTTGCCAACTGTTCGACAACGTACTTCACGTTTTTAGGTTCGTTGGGAAACGTACCCCTAAAAGGGACGGGCGTCAGATACGGACAGTCCGTTTCCGATAAAATGCAGGGGGCAGGTACGCGTTGAACACATTCTTGCACCTTTTTTGCGTTTTTAAACGTAGACGTACCGCCAAACGAAAACCGCAACCCCAACGCCGCAAATTGCCCCATCATTTCCGAGGAATACGAATAACAGTGCATCAATCCGCCGTGTTTTAATAAATCAGCGTGGCATTGTAAAAATTCCAACGTTTCCTGCGCGGCGTCGCGGCTGTGGATCACCACAGGCAATCCCGCCCGATCGGCAAGTTCCAACTGCTTTAAAAACAATTCTCTTTGCGTTTCGGGGGAAGGATTGTCGTCAAAATGATAATCCAGCCCGATCTCTCCCACCGCCACACATTTTTCATGTTCGCAGAGTTGAAAAATCTTTTCCAAATCCCCTTCTTGATATTTGTTCAATTCGCTCGGATGAAACCCGGCGCAAAAATACACCCTTTCAAACCGCTCGGACAGTTCTTTTGCCACGATCGACGAGGCAAGATCGAACCCCGAACAAATCATACGTTCGACGCCGTATTCCGCCGCGCGGTCGATCACCGCACCAACGCCGCCAACTTCTTCAAATTCATTTCCCGTCAAATGACAGTGCGCGTCGATATACATACCGCGTCAACCCAACGTCGTGCCGCTCGCCACGTCCTTTTCAGGCACGACAAGCGCCAACGTCCCGTCTGCGTTTTCCGCCGCCAAGATCATGCCTTCCGATACGATCCCGCACACTTTTCTCGGCGCAAGATTGGTGACGAACACCACTTTTTTGCCCACCATTTCTTCGGGTTTATAATGCTTTGCGATCCCCGAAACGATGGTGCGTACTTCATCACCGAATTTCACCGTTTCTTTTAATAATTTCGACGATTTGGGCACTGCCTCGCACGCAATGATCTCGCCTACACGCAATTGCACTTTTACAAAATCGTCAAACGTGATTTCCGGCACTTTTGCCGTTTCTTCTTCGGACGAAGCACCCATGTCTGCGTTCACGGCTTGTTTTTCTTTCGCCGCTTGATCGGCAGGCGCATTTTTCGCCATCTCCGCCTCATACGCAGCCAACTGCGCCGCGCGGATCTTTTCAATTTCGGGCGCAAGCGTTTTAAAATCGAGCCGCGCAAACAAGGGCGGCGTTGCCGTCACCGTCACGCTTTCACGCAAGCCAAACGACGCACATTCTTCCAAGCTCCGCGTTTCTCCGCCATAAGCGGCAAAAATCTTCGCGCAAGTTTCGGGCATAAAGCTGTCTAATAACGATGCACCGATCTGGATCGCTTCCGCCAGATTATACAATACGTCGTTTAACCGAGCTTTCTTGCTTTCGTCTTTCGCCAACGCCCAAGGCATCGTTTCATCGATGTATTTATTCGCGCGGCGGAACACCGTAAACACTTCGGAAATAGCGTCCGCAATCCGTAATTCGTCTGCCTTTGCCACCACTTTCGCCACTGCGCCCGTCACCGTCGCTTTAAATTCAATGTCCGGATCTTCTTCATTTGCGGGCAACGATTTCGTCACCGTACCGCCAAAATATTTTTCGATCATCGCAATCGTTCTGCTGACAAGGTTGCCCAATACGTTGGCAAGATCGGTGTTGAACCGTTCCGCCACCAATTCCCACGTAATCTGCCCGTCGTTGTCAAACGGCATCTCGTGCAATACGAAATAGCGCACCGCGTCCACACCGAAAAGCCGAGCCAGATCGTCCGCATAAATAACGTTGCCTTTCGATTTACTCATTTTGCCGTCGCCAAGCAAAAGCCAAGGATGTCCAAACACCTGTTTAGGCAACGGTTCGCCCAAAGCCATCAGGAAAATAGGCCAATAAATAGTGTGGAAACGCAAAATGTCTTTCCCGATCAAATGCAAATCGGCAGGCCAATATTTTTTATATCGTTCGGAATGGTTTCCCTCAGCGTCATATCCAATACCCGTGATATAATTGGTAAGCGCGTCAAACCACACGTACACAATATGGCGCGGATCAAATTCCACCGGCACGCCCCATGTAAAAGAAGTACGAGAAAGACACAAATCCTGCAATCCCTTCAACAAGAAATTGTTCATCATCTCGTTTTTACGGGAAACGGGTTGGATAAATTCGGGGTGCGTATTGATATGTTCGATCAAACGATCGGCATATTTTCCCATCTTAAAGAAGTACGCTTCCTCTTTCGCAGGCTTTACGTCCCGTCCGCAATCGGGGCATTTTCCGTCTGCAAGCTGACTTTCCGTCCAAAACGATTCGCAAGGGGTGCAATACATTCCTTCGTAATAATCTTTGTAAATATCCCCTTGATCGTAGAATTTTTTGAAAATCTTCGACACTTGCTTTACGTGATCGGCGTCCGTCGTCCGCATAAATTTATCATACGACGTATTGACGAGATCCCAAACCCCTTTTATCTCGCCGGCCACTTCGTCAACAAACGCTTGCGGCGTAACACCTGCCGCTTCCGCTTTTTCCTGAATTTTCTGTCCGTGTTCGTCCGTTCCCGTTTGGAAGAAAACGTCGTAACCTTCCTTTCTTTTAAACCGAGCGATCGCGTCTGCCAAAATCGCTTCGTACGTGTTGCCGATGTGCGGCTTTCCCGACGTATAAGCGATCGCCGTTGTAATGTAATAAGGTTTCTTTGCCATAATACCAAGCTCCTTTTTTGCTCTTTCTCATACATTATATACTTTTTTTTCAAAAAAGTAAATCGTTTCCGCGCTATTCTGTTGCTTTTCTGTTTTATTTACAAAAGATTATCCGCTTTTTCACCATTTCTTTCCATATCAATTTCAACGCATACCTGCCCACGTCTTTTTTATTTCATCTCGGACATGGGTGCTTCGTTTATATCGTTTTTTTGCATTTTATAAAACGATCGGAAATAAAACAACGGAAAATAAAAAAGAGGGATATTGCGGACAAACCGCGCATATAGTGTGTTATGAATATTTTATTTACTGTCATTTTTATTGTAGCAACCACTCTTTTATTATTCCATTCTCCCGACGCATTTTTGTCCACGATGTTGGAAGGCGCGTCAAAAGGCGCAACCTTTTGCGTTTCCCTCATCGCTACGTACGCAGTTTGGTTGGGTTTGATGAAAGTGTGGGAGGACAGCGGCGTTGCGCGCGGCGTTTCCCGCTTGTTGAAACCCATCGCAAAACGACTTTTAAAAACGGACGATAAAGACGCCCTCGACGCCGCTTGTATGAATTTCTCCGTCAATCTGTTGGGTATTTCGGGCGCAGCCACGCCGTATGGGATCAAAGCCGCCAATCTTTTGGATCGAACGGAAAACGCCGAATACGCTTCCGCTATGTTGTTTGTGCTAAACGCAACCTCTTTGCAAATTTTCCCCGCTTCCATGATCGCCGTTCGCACCGCTTTAAACTCCGCCGCACCCACCGACATTATTCTTCCCACCCTTCTCACCACAGCGTTCTCCACTCTTTTGGGCGTGATTTTAACAAAACTTTTTATCAAACCAAACGTAAAAGCGCACGATCGATCCAATGCCTCACGCCCGATTTTTCACACCCATAAAATAAAAACGAAGGAGGCAGGTATTTGATGACGTACTTTTTCCCCTTAATTATTCCCCTCATTTTTTTAGCGTCGTTTGTCTTCGCGCTTTTTCGCAAGGTAAAGATATACGACAGTTTCACCGAGGGGATCAAAGGCGCGATCCCGCTCATTATTTCCGTTTTCCCTTATGTCGCCACCGTCACGATGTTGTCAAAAGTGTTGGAAGTGAGCGGTTTTGGCGAAACGCTTACCAAGTGGTTGCAACCCCTTTTTACCTTTTCGGGCATTCCACAGGAAATTTCTTCGCTGGTGCTGATCAAGCCCTTATCCGGCAGCGGTTCGATCGCCGTTCTTTCCGAAATTTTAGAAAAATACGGCGTAGACAGCTATGTATCCCGTTGCGCCTGCGTTTTATACGGCGCTTCCGAAACCGTATTTTACATCGGCGCCGTTTATTTCGCAGGATTAAAACGCAAAAAATTAACAGCCGCCCTCATCATCTCTTTGGTGTCTTATCTTCTTTCCGTTGTTTTATGTTGCACGCTTTGCCGTTTTATGTAACACAGCCGTTTTTTATATAAAATTTTCTCGAAAAATGAAAATTTATTGTAAAAATGTTCGTTTCTAACATTTTTTGCTCGAAAATTATATTTTTCGACAAAAAAATTTTTTTTATAAATTTTTCTTTACTTTTTTCTATAAACGTGTTAAAATATATTTGTAAATCGGTTGGGGACAACCGAAACACAAAACAGCTCATCATTTTCCCCCTTATCATATAGGTAGTTGCCTCGGAACTTATGTTCCGGGGCGATTATCGTTTTATACGCATTTCACACCATGTTTTATCAGCCGCTGTAAAAGTCTTGGCGCTAAATTTGAAAATAAAAAAGGATTTTATCCGTTTGCCGTCGAATATACAAGTAACAAACGACAAGAAAAGGAGAACGTTATGCCCAACGACGAACCCCGCGTCTATGATAAAGAAGTAATGAAACAGCAGATCAAAGACCTTGGCGAAGAACTTTACGCTTGGTCTAAAAAGCAAAACAACGTGAATGAAACAGCGGTGATGACAAGGCTGTTATCCGCGCAATTGGCGATCGAACACGAAGATTTTGCGCAATTTGAAAAAGATTATCAAGAGTTGCAACGTATGAAAAGCCAAATGATCATTTGGGCAACGCCAAAATTGCGGTTGCCCTATGCGATTCGTTTTGCATACAGCGCAATCGATCATATCGAAAGCCAAAAAGCCGCTTTAAACGAAAAAGGCAAAGCCGCAGCCGACAAAGAAATTGCCGATCTTCGCGCATATTTAAAAGAAATGGAAAAAATCGTCAACTCACTGACGGAAACAACCCCCGACGCCGAATATCTTTTATTGGCGACACAAGTGCAGATAAAATCACAACCCGTCCTCGATTTCGTCAAACTGTTAAGCAAACGCATATAAGCAGCCAACAAAAAAGGCATAAAAAAACTGTTGCAAAAAGCAACAGTTTTTTCTTTCATCGCGTACATGGGTACGCCGTTTTTCATTTTTTAACGTATCGACGTCTTTTTATTCTTCCGACGTATCAACAGGCGTTTCATCCACATTTTCATCGTCTAAAACCACCGTTTCATCGTCTTCCGTTTCCACTTCAACGCCTTCCATCAATTCTTCGGGGCTGAGATCCGCCGCCGTTTCTTCGGGAGTTTGCGTTTCCGCTTCATCGTCGCGTTCGGTAATATCCACCGTCGCCACTTCGCTGTCTTTTACGTTCATTACGCGTACACCGCGCGTACTTCTGCCGATACAACTGATCGTATCTGCGTGCATACGAATAATCGTACCGCCCGTCGTAATGATCATAATATCGTTGTCGTCCGTCACCGGTTTCAAGTTTACCAAATGCCCCGTCTTTTCATTGAAGACGCCCGCTTTGATACCCTTGCCGCCACGGCTCTGCAAACGGTAATCGTCGATCTTCGAGCGTTTCCCGTATCCTTGCGACGTCAACGTAAACAGATCGAAGGCGGGATCGATGATCAGCATATCCACTACGATATCCTCTTTCGCCAACGTAATCGCGCGCACACCTTGCGTTCCTCTGCCCGTCGCTCTTACGTCCGTTTCGTTAAAGCGGATACACTTACCGCCGCGCGAAGCGATCAACACTTCGTTTTCACCCGTCGTAAATCTAACGGCGATCAAGCGGTCTTCTTCCTGCAATTTAATAGCGATCTTCCCGTTTTTGGGGATACGCTTAAATTCGTCGGTGTGCGTTTTCTTGATCAAGCCCTTTTCCGTCGCCATTACCAAATAGCCCGTGCCGTTTTCCAATACAGGCAATACGGTTTCGATCTTTTCGCCTGGATCAAGTTGCACGATATTGACAATAGCTCTGCCGCGCGCCGTACGGTTCGCTTCGGGGATCTCGTATCCCTTGATCGAATACACTTTCCCAAACGACGAGAACAGCAAGATAGGATCGTGCGTACAGCATACAAACATCTTTTCCACGTAATCTTCGTCTTTCGGTCTGTGCGCGGTGATACCTCTGCCGCCTCTGCCCTGCGCCTTGTATTCGGATACAGGCAAACGCTTGATATATCCCGAATGCGTAATCGAAATCACTACGTCTTCGCGATCGATCAAATCTTCGTCTTCGATATTGCCGTAATCCACGGAAATTTCCGTCTTTCTAGGCGAAGGATATTTGTTTTTGATCTCCGAAAGGTCGTTTCTGATAATATCCATCACGCGGTATTCGTTGGCAAGAATATCTTTCAAATCAGCGATCAACGCCAACAATGCGTCCAATTCTTCCTTGAGTTTTTCCACTTCCAACGAAGTCAACCGTTGCAAACGCATTTCCAAAATTGCGTTGGCTTGTTTTTCGTCCAATTCAAACGCCGACGTCAAGCCCACAATCGCGGCGTTTTTATCCGCCGAAGCCTTGATGATTCGAATCACTTCGTCCACGTTCGCAAGCGCCAACACCAACCCTGCGATGATATGCGCCCGTTCTTCCGTCTTGTTCAGCTCGTATCTCGTTCTGCGTGTGATCACTTCCTTTTGATGGTTGAGATAATGATATAAAATATCGCGCAAATTCAACGTCTTGGGTTCGGTTCCGTTTTCTACAAGCGCAAGCAAGATGATCCCGTCCGACGTTTGCAGCTTGGTCTTTTTATACAAAGTGTTTAAAACGACCTGCGCATTTGCGTCCTTTTTACATTCGATCACAATACGCATCCCGTCTCGGCCCGATTCATCGCGAATATCGGAAATTCCTTCCAACCGCTTATCGTTTACCATATCCGCAATCGTCTTGATCAATTGCGCTTTGTTCACTTGATAGGGGATCTCCGTTACGACAATGCGCGAACGAACGTTGCCGCCCGTGCCGTATTCTTCGATTTCCGCCTTGGAACGAATAACGATACGCCCCTGTCCCGTGCGGTATGCGTTTTTAATACCGCTTCTGCCCATGATCACGCCCCCCGTGGGGAAGTCGGGCGCGGGGATATATTCCATCAGCTCGTCCACGGTGATTTCGGGATTGTCGATCATTGCGATCGTACCGTCGATCACTTCCGCAAGGTTATGGGGCGGAATATTCGTCGCCATACCTACGGCGATCCCGTCTGCGCCGTTGACAAGCAAGTTGGGATATCTGGCAGGCAATACGGTCGGTTCTTCTTCGCTACCGTCGAAGTTGGGAATGAAATCCACCGTTTCCTTATCCAGATCGCGCAACATTTCCGCCGCCAACTTGGTTAAACGGGCTTCCGTGTAACGCATAGCCGCGGCGCTGTCGCCGTCCACCGAACCAAAGTTTCCGTGACCGTCTACAAGCGGGAAATTGATGGTAAATTCTTGCGCCAAACGCACAAGAGCGTCGTATACGGAACTGTCGCCGTGCGGGTGATACTTACCCATACAGTCCCCAACGATACGCGCGCACTTACGGAAAGCTTTATCGTTGTAAAGCCCCATTTCGTGCATGGAAAACAGAATACGTCTGTGTACGGGTTTTAAACCGTCGCGTACGTCGGGAATGGCGCGCGATTTGTTTACCGCCATCGCATAGGCGATGAACGAGCGTTTCAGCTCGTCATCCACCTCGATGTCGAGCATTTTCGTCATCGCCAGTGTTTGTTTAAATTCCTCGGTTAATTCCGGGCTGGTTTCTTTTTTTGCCATAATATTTTTCTCCTAATCAGGTAAAGGTGCGCCACGTTATACGTCGAGATCGGTGACAAGCGATGCGTTTTCTTCGATAAACTTTCTTCTCAATTCGGGATTTTCCCCCATCAGCATCGCAAACATCTGGTCTGCTTCCGCCGCGTCTTGCATCGTCACACGGATCAACGTTCTCGTCGCAGGGTTCATCGTCGTATCCCAAAGCTGTTCTTTGCTCATTTCGCCCAGACCTTTATAACGTTGGTATTCGATTTTTCCCGTTGCATTTTTATCGTATTCGATTTTTTCTTCTTCCGAATACAGATAATCGTCGTGTCCTTTAAAGCTTGCCTTATAAAGAGGCGGTTTCGCCGCGTATACGTGTCCGTGTTCGATCAACGGCCGCATATAACGGAACAAGAAGGTGTACAACAAAATACGGATATGCGCGCCGTCTACGTCGGCATCGGTCATGGAAATAATTCTGTCGTAACGCAATTTGCTTTCGTCGAAATCGTCCAAAATACCGCACCCAAACGCCGTGATCATCGATTTGATCTCTTCGTTTTCCAAAACACGGTTCAAACGCACTTTTTCCACGTTCAATATCTTACCGCGAAGGGGCAAAATCGCTTGAAAACGTCTGTCCCGGCCCTGTTTTGCCGTACCGCCTGCCGAATCCCCCTCTACGATATAAATTTCGCAAAGTTCGCTTCTTCTGTCCGAACAATCGGCAAGTTTTCCGGGCAACGTCGTCGAACCCAAAACACCCTTTCTTCTTGTCAATTCACGCGCGTTTCTCGCCGCGTCACGCGCCTTTTGCGCCGTGATACACCGAAGCACCAACTCTTTCGCAACGGACGGGTTTTCTTCCAAAAACGTCGCCATATGCTCCGTCACGCATTTGTTGACGAAACCGCGGATATGGCTGTTGTTCAGCTTGTCCTTCGTCTGCGATTCGAACTGTGCGTTGGTCAGCTTCACGGAAACCACCGCCGTGATCCCTTCACGCACGTCTTCCCCCGTCAATTTATCGCTGTCTTTCAATACGTTCAGCTTTTTCCCCGCTTCGTTGATGACTTTGGTAAGCGCCATCTTCAAACCTTCCACGTGCGTACCGCCGTCGCGCGTGTTGACGTTGTTGGCATAACTGTAAATCACTTCGTTGTACGATTCGTTGTATTGGATCGCCACTTCGCAAACGGTGTCCCCGTCCTGTTCTTCAAAATATACGGGCGCAGGGAACAGCAATTCTTCACGGCTCTTGTTCAATTCTTCCACAAACGAACAGATCCCCCCTTCGTAACAGAAGGAATCTTTTTGTTCTTGACCGGAACGCTTGTCTTCCAAGGAAATGCGCAATCCCTTATTCAAATACGCCAATTCGCGAAGTCTGCCTTTTAACGTGTCGTAAACAAACACCGTCGTTTCAAAAATGTCCGCGTCGGGCAAGAAGGTAACTTTCGTACCCATTTCATCCGATTCGCCCACAACTTGCACGCTGCGTTGCGGCACGCCGCGATTGTACACTTGTCTGAATATCTTCCCCTCGTGGCGAACTTCCGCTTCCAACCATTCGGACAACGCGTTTACGGCTTTTACGCCCACCCCGTGCAAACCGCTGGACACTTTATACCCCGAATCGCCGCCGAACTTACCGCCTGCGTTCACTTTGGTAAACACCACTTCCAACGTTGAAACGCCTTCCTTGGGATGGATATCCGTCGGGATCCCGCGCCCGTTGTCTTGTACTGTACAGCTGCCGTCGTCGTTGATCGTCACTTCGATATGCGTACAATATCCCGCCAACGCTTCGTCGATGGAATTGTCCACCACTTCGTGTACAAGATGGTGCAACCCTTTTGCGTCGGTGGAAGAAATGTACATACCCGGACGTTTACGAATGTGTTCCAAGCCGTCAAGGACCTGTATCTGCTCGGCGCCGTATTCGTTTTCTACTTTTTCCGCCATGTTTCATGCCTCCTGATTTTTGCGATCTTCCCTTTTTTATATATAAAAAAAGGGAAACGCCATTTTTACCTTTTCATTATACCATATAAAAATAAAAAAGTACAGCGTTTGCGCCAAGTTTTTTCTTTTTTTCGCCCTTTCCCGCAATTATTTTTGTCATTTGCCCGTTTTTGCCCTTCTTTTTTGCCATTTTCGCATATTTTTCTTCGCCTTGAGTTGGAATACGGGCAAGAAAAACGAGCGTTGCTACGCCCGTTTTTTATACCCGAATTTATTTTGCAACTTTTTACGCCTTTTTTCACTCTCGATTTTATGATGCGTCAGTCTTCCCAAATTTCGCGCGCGATCGACAAAATTTCATCGGGAGATCGCGCTTGAAACAGTCTGTCTTTAAATGCCGCCGCGCCGCGCATACCCTTTACGTAAAACGCCGCCATCTTGCGCATAAACACCGTCGTAAAACGTTCGTCGCATACCTGCCCCGTCCATTTTAACTGTTTTTCAAACATCGCCAACTTACTTTCCGTCGGCATTCCCGTCAGAAAACAGAAAATTTGCGGATCGAACAACGCCGCACGCGCCACCATAACTCCGTCCGCGCCCGTTTTATCCATCAATCTTTCCGCATCCTCGTCCGAAAACACGCCGCCGTTTGCGATCACGGGAATGTTCACCGCCTTTTTCGCCTTTTCTATTTCTTTAAAATGAACGTCGCCCGCATACACTTTATCCTTCGTTCTTCCGTGTACCGTAATCAAACTCGCCCCTGCGCCTTCCATGCGTTTGGCAAATTCTTCCGTCACCAAAGCCCGTTCGTCGATCCCGATCCGAATTTTCACCGTAATCACTTTTCCGCTTTTTACGCACGCTTTTACAATGCGTTCCGCCAAAACAGGATCTTCCAACAAGGCGCTCCCTTCGCCGTTTTTATAAATTTTCGGCACGGGACAGCCCATATTGATATCCACGATGGGAAAAGGTTTCAATTTTTCATGCTCGCACGCCGCGCGCATGATCTCGGGATCACT
The DNA here is from genome assembly GCA_017463205.1 of Clostridia bacterium. Lineage (GTDB taxonomy): Bacteria > Bacillota > Clostridia > Christensenellales > Borkfalkiaceae > Scatosoma. Next base: position 17,998 of record JAFTPQ010000006.1, on the reverse strand, counting down.
GCCGAAAATCTGCGCCGCGGCAACCCCCTCTTTTTCATCGGTATACAACAGTTCCTCTGTGTTTTCACTGCCGTATTTCAAGCCCTGTGCGCTGACCATTTCCGTATAACAAAGCCCCGCTCCGTATCCTTTACAAAGCCGACGGAACGGATAGTTGGTATACCCCGCAAGCGGCGCAAGAAATACGTTGTTTTCCATCGTCAAATTTCCAACGTTGATCGTATGTAAACGCATACCTGGGTATCTCCTTTTCTTTTTCAACGTTCTTTTTTACTCATTTTTCGTTTATCGGAATGCCTTGATCGAAACGCTTTTATCGCAACGCCTTTTTCGCCGCAAGATAGTATGCGTCCCACTCCGCTTCGGACAATTGTGTTACGGTTTTCCCGTCCGCCAAAGCCAACGCCTCCGCCTTGGTAAAACGCGCCGCAAACCGTTCGGCGCTCTCTTTCAACGCCTTTTCGCAATCACAGCCCGCTTTTCGCCCTACGTTGACAGCCGCAAACAATACGTCGCCGAGTTCCTTTTCCGTTTCCGCGGCATTTCCCTTTTTATACGCCTCGAAAAATTCGGCAAGTTCCTCTTGCAACCGAGTTGCCGCCGCCTCCGCCGTTGCGAAATCCATACCCGCTTTCGACGCGCGTTTTCCGATCTTTTGCGCGCGCATCGCCGCAGGGAAACATTTGGGAACGTCGTTGACGGAATCGGCAAACGTCACTTGATGCTTTTCCGTCATTTTATTCTTTTCCCAAACGGACAACGCGCTTTCGCCGTCCGTTGCTTTATCTTCCCCGAACACGTGCGTATGCCGCGTAATTAATTTTTCGCAGATCCCCGAAAGTACGTCCGTCAAATTGAACGCGCCCCTTTCTTCTTTCATTACGGCGTGAAAAATTACTTGCAACAATAAATCGCCCGTTTCTTCCAAAATTTTATCGTCGTCGTTTTGATCGATCGCGTCCACCAATTCGTATGCTTCTTCCACCGCCGACATTTTAATACTTTCGGGCGTTTGCACCCGATCCCAAGGACAACCGTTCGGTTTGCGCAACCGCACCACGATCTCTTTTAAATCTTCCACCGTAAACCGTTGCTTTTGCAACAAATCGCAAGCATCGATCGCCACCGCCGAAGAATAATCGTAGCTTTCTTGGCGATCAAGTTCGTAAAGCTTGATTTTTTTGCCCTTTCCCCGTACGATATGCGTCACGGTAATTTCTTCCCCAAACAGATCGCCCAACAACAATTTACAATGGCTCGCCGTCATTTCGTCGTCCAGATCGTACACGATCAACGGCAACGTCAAACGGGGCGGAATTTCATCGTATAATTCATACGCCGAAACCGTCATATACGAACAAGTTTTAAAATTCGCCGCGTCCACCAACGGCGTCGTCTTGGAAACCCCGCAAATCACTTCTATTTTACCGCGTTTTTTGCGATAAATTTCCTTCACGGAATTGTCTTCCCCCGCCGAACCGTCCACCAAATATACGGCGTTATCGCCGCTTTTGATCACTTCGCTTGCCAAATTTTTGGTAAGCGTATCGAAATTGCGGCTCTTTTCATACACCCGATCGAGCGTAACGTGCGGCACGCCCAGCTCTAACACCGTTTGATACGACAGCGTTTTGCCCGTCCGTACAAGAATAGGATCGCCGTTTTTTGCCGCTTGCAAAATCTTTTCCTCGCCGCGTTTCGTCAAATCCCCCTTTTCAACACCCAATCCGATTACCGTGATCATTCCTTTTCTCCTTCCTGTTCCGCTTTTATTTTCGGCTGACTTCGCCGTTTGCTTACAATAAGATTATACAATAAATCAAGAAGAAAAGCAACCAAATAACAAAGATTGGTGGCATACGCCAACCCAAAAACCGAGGTTTTCGCATTTTGCAACAACACCGCATACGTCCCCGTTTTCACCGTAACGGCAATCAGCATCGACAACGCCGCGTGTTGCGGTTTCCCCTGCGCCGTTAAACACGCCGACAGCGTTTGCACACACGACAACGTAAGCGCGCTGACGGAAAATGCGCGGATCAGCCCGATCAGCGTTTGCAATTCCTCTCCTTGTAAACTGCGAAAAATGATTTTTGCGGCAGGCGCGGCAAACAGATACAGCCCGATCGCGCTTGCGCCGCCGATCAACACCGTGATCCCCAAAGAAAAAAAGATACGCTTGCGCACAGACTGCCCAGCCGTCGTCGCCGCCGTTGCCACCGCAGGCACGCTCGCCGCCGCAATCCCGTAACAAATGGAAACGGGCAGATTGATCACCGTCACCGCGCCGCCCGCAAACAAGCCGTATAACGCCACGGGATCGCTTGCATACGCACCCAAAAGCCTTGGAACAAGCACGCTGTCCAAAAGCCCCGAAAGAGGCAATAACATAGAACTCAACGTAACGGGAATACTCAGCCGCAACACCGTTTTCATCGCAACCCTGCCCCCGTCGTTTTTTATTTAATGGGGGGCAGGTACGTGTTTTTACAATAAAAAAACGATCAACAACGCCACTGCCTCGGAAATGGACACCGAAAGCAATAAAAACACCACCGCTTTTTCCACATTCCCCCTATACAGGTATGCGAATAACAAACCAAATCCCACTTTAACGGCTTGTTCCGTAATTTCGGATATCGCCGTTGGAAACATCTGGTTTTTGCCTTGAAACCAACCGCGAAAAACGGAAATTGCCGACACCAAAAATACAGAGGGCGCTAATGCGTAATACCCACCGACGATCTCTTTTGTTCCTTGCGCCGCGCTTAAAAAGGGAGCGATCAACACCATCAAAACGCTTCCCGTTCCCCCGATCAATAAAAACAGTTTCATCGCCGTTCTAAACACGGGTTTTTCCGATCGTCCTTGCCCGATGCGTTCGGCAGTGAGTTTTGCGATCGACGCAGGAATACCCGTCGCTGAAACCGTCAATAGCAGGCAATACACCGGATACACCATTTGATATAATCCCAAACCGTGCCCGCCGATGAGGTTGGTGAGGGGAATGCGGTATAATGCGCCGATGATCTTCGCGACAAAACCGCCCAATGCGATCCACGCCGCGCCCTTTAAAAATCCGCCTTTCGTCTGTTTTATTTCTTTTGCTTTCTCCATTCTCCTCTCCCCCGTTCTTCTTTACGCCCTTTCCCGCGCTGTTACAAAGCCAAATATTGCAACGTCATATCGCACGCAACGGCAAACAGCAACAACAAAGCAAGCGACGCCGCAAACACATCGGGCAAACGAAAAACACTCCGTTTTAGCGGAGTGAAAAAATACCGCATAAACACAAAGATCAACCCCATCCAAACCAAGGAAACGGGCAAACAGACATACCCGTTGATATGCAACGGATACGAACGGTAGCTCCAAAGCCGTACGGAAAACAGCCGATCGAAAAACGCTCCGACGATCAGTTCCGCCACAGAAGGAATGAGAAAGGCAAACAATAAATAAGCGACGTAATACACCGTCGTATGAGAGATCCGTTTCAACAAAACGCCGCCCCCTTTTTCCTCCTCGCTTTTCGCCACACTCTTTTTCGGTACACCGAGCAAAAAATAAACGGCCAACACCGAACAGCCGTATATCGGGCAAAAAGGCAATTTCATAAATCCTTGATTGTAAAAACGCTTCGTTTCAAAAAAGACGACCGACGTTTCAAACGCCCAGCCCAAAAAGGAAATTGCCATTATCAATAAAAAATATTTTGCCGCTTTGTCCGCAATTCTCCTTGTTTTTGCGTTTGCCATACCGCCCTCCTGTTCTTTTTCACAGTTTGCGTATCTTCCGCATTTTTATAACCCCCAATTTACAACTAAAAAAAGACGACGTTACAAGTAAAAAGAGCCATCTTTCGATTGCTCTTTTTGTTTTGCGTTTTTATTTGTGTTTGCGTTACGGCTTTTCCTCACCGCCGTTTCGCCGTTTATTTTTTATTGTAGGCGTTGAGTTTTTCATTCAGCGACGCCATAATTTTGATCGGCACTTTCACCACTTTCCGATCGTACGTCACCAAACCGTTGATTTCCTCCTCCACGTCCGACACTTGCGTATAAATACATCCGCACAAACCTTTTTCGATCAGCGGCAACACCTTTTTTTCGTAAAGCGTGGACAACGCATCCGCCAATTCGACGGGCGTTTTAAACTTTTTATATCCAAATTCTTTGCTTTCATCAAATACATGCCCCTCGCATTTCATCGAATAACCGCCAAATTCGCTAAGCACCACAGGGCGTTTTTCTTTCGGCACTTTCAATTTGGTATAATAGATGTGCAGACTTTTCAAATCGGTTTTTCCAACCCCTTGATCGTGCCAACCGCTCACCGAATCGACGATCCGCGTTTTATCCCGTTCGTGAACGTAATTCGTCCATTTTGCCGAATCAAACTGCCCCCAACCTTCGTTAAACGGCACCCAAACGCCAATGCACGGGCAATTGTATAATTGCGACAGCGTTTCATCTACCATTTGAGCGTATTCCGCTCTGCCGCGCTCGTCTTCACGCGCGAAATAAGGATAATTTTTTTCGCCCTCGTCCTTGTGGTGAAAACCGAGGAACGGGAACGCCGCTACGTGCGTGAACGCATACCTGCCCCCTCCGTTTACAAAATCTTGCCAAACAATAAGCCCCAATTTATCACAATGATGATACCAGCGCATCGGCTCTATTTTAATATGCTTGCGGACGGTGTTAAAACCCATATCCTTTAACATTTTCAATTCGTCGTACGCCGCTTTGTCGCTGGGATAGGTCAACATCCCGTCCGACCAATACCCCTGATCGAGAATACCGTTGAAAAAATAAGGCTTGCCGTTTAAAGTGAGGCTTGCAATGTGCGTTTGTCGATCAACGTCTTTTTTTACCAATTTACCAAATGAACGCACGGCAAAATAAGACCGAATTTTATCCCCCGCGTCGTTCGTCAATGTAAACGTATACAATTTGGGATTTTCGGGCGACCACAACTGAAAATCGTGTTGCAAACGGATCTTATCGCGGAACACCGCCGAAATCATTTCTTTTTCGTCGTCGTAGACGGTGATTTGTATTTCGCCGCCGTCAATGCTGTTTGCCGCGATTTCCACCGCTTTTTCCTCCGCGTTCGGAGTGATTTTAAGGTCGGTTATATAATTTTGAGGCATATTCTCCAACCAAACGGTTTGCCAAATGCCGCTTTGCGGCGTATACCAAATTCCCCCTCTTTCGTCGCTTTGTTTGCCGCGCGCGCCATCGTTCCGCGTCGCCTCGTCGCGACATTTTACGCAAATTTCGTTTTCCCCTTCCTTTAAATAGGCGGTGATATCAAACGAAAAAGCCGTAAAGCCCCCTTCGTGACCGCCCACTTCTTCCCCGTTGCAGTACACCTTACACCAACTGTCCACCGCGCCGAAATGCAACACCGTTCTACCCGACGTCCACGTTTTATCCAACTCGATCTTCCGCGTGTACGTCAACGATTGCAAAGGCTGCAATACAAACCCTTCTTCCACGCCGCTGTTGATCGTTTCGGGCGAAAAAGGCACAAGGATCTCCCCATCGTACAGAGTTTCTCCGCGCGCGCTGTGTTTTTGAAAACTCCATTTTCCGTTTAAGCACAGCCATTTGTCCCGCTGCGCCTGCGGCAAAGGATGTTCCGCGTGCGGCGTTTCCCCAACTTCGTATTCCGTTTTCAACCGAGCAAACCGCTTGTATCCCGCCGTTTTGATCGCCGTCAAATCGGGTAATTCGGAAGGATCGAACGCATCGATTTGATCGGCACGATCGGCTGTTTCGCCCTCTTTCGGCGGTTTTTTATTTGCTACTTTCCTCAAAACGGGAATCAAAGCAAACATCAAAGTCGTCATCAACGCGCCCGCCAAAAAGATGCCGGGAGCGGGAATATATTCCGTCGTCATAATGTCTGCGCCTGCGTTTAACAACGGTAAATTTGCCGCTTCGTTGATCGCGTTGCCGATCATCGGGCCCACGATCATCGGGATCAGTACGCTGAAGATCATACGCACACCCTGCAATTTCCCTGCGTCCTGTTCGGGCGTATAATCGCGCACCAACGCGCCGCACAACGCCGACACCAAGATATAACCCGTGATCATCACAAACCCTGCCACACCAAACGCAACCAACGTTGTCATATGGTCTTCAAAATGCATCAAATACATACCGCCCAGCCCCACGGCAAGTACGGCTGTCGCCAAATACAGCGTTTTAATTTTATCAAGACGATCGGTAACGCCGCCCAAATACACGTTGATCGCCGCGCCCAAAATGATCGCTACGCCGAACACAATGCTGTATTCCACCGTCGAAAAACCGAGATACGTCTTCATGTAAATAATCAGATAGGGCATAAAAATTTGACACGCCACACCGTAAACGCCGATCAAGCACAACGTTACGTAAAAAGCGGGATTGGCTTTGATCACAGCGGGTTTAAACCCAAACACCACGTCTTTTAAACTGCCCTTTTTCCGAAGCGCAGGGCTGTCTTTGATCACAAAGATCCCCGCTATGCCGCAAAGCGTGATCACGCCGCCAAGCGTCGCAAACAACCCCGTATAGCCGATAAATTCGACCAAGATCCCAAAACCGCCCGCCACGATCAGCATTGCAATCAACGGCAACACGGACAATACGCCCTCCACCTTGCCGCGGAACGCCTCACGGGTGTTATCCGTCACCCACGCGTTAAACGCCGCGTCGTTTGCCGTCGAACCGAACACCGTCATGATACAATCCCCGACAACCACCGCCGTCAGCGTAAACGAAACGGCTTTGCCGTAATCGCTGCGCAACAGAGTTTGTATATTGTCCACGCTTAAAAAGCCGAACAAAGCCACGGTGATCCCCCAGATGATATACCCATATGAAATAAACCGCCGCCTGTTGCCCGTTTTATCCGACAGCGTACCTGCGATCAGCGTTGTCACCGTCGCGGCGATCCCCGATAATTGCACCATCAGCGTCACCGTGTCTAAATCGGGCGACACCGTTTCAAATACGAATAAATTGAAATACATATTTTCCACCGACCAAGCGATCTGTCCCACCAAGCCGAATAAAATCAGTATCCACCAATTCTGTTTCCCAAACGTTTGTCTGTTATGTTTGTTTTCCGCGTTTCCCATCTTTTCTTCCTCCGTTTACACGCACGACATTATTATATCACATTTCCCCGCCCGTTTACAAGCTTTTATGCGCAAAAAAGGCTTTTCCTTTTGTTTTTCGGAAAAGCCTCGCCTCATTTTACGAAACTGCCTTTGTTTTATGTACCTTGGAGAACCCAGTCCCGTAAAATTACCGCCCCTTCTTGTACGTACTTTTGCCAAAACACATTCGTTTGCGCATAATCGTACGCGCCTTGCGACATATAAATTTTTCGGTCCGGCAGATTTTCGTCAAACGTGCCGTCGGAAATAAACAACGGACCGTTGACTTCCACGTACACCGCGCGAAGCTGTTGACAACGTTTAAACGCGCCCTCGTACGCCCCGAACAGCGAACCTTTTAAATACACCGTATACAACGTATCGTTCCCCTCGAAAGCGTAAGGCGAAATGCTGTGATAATCTTCCAACGTCAGCGTCAATTCCGCTCCGCGGTATTTCACCAACGCCCAGCCCAAGCGCAATATTCCGTTTGGCGTGTTCGTCTTCAATATCCACGGCGTGTCTTTGAAAGCGTCCAACATCACGATATCTACGTCATTTCCTTCCACGCCGTACAAATTTTTGCAACCCTCGAAGGCATATTCGCGGATATAAGCTACGTTTTTCAAATCGACCGTCGTCAAATTTTCGTTGTGATACACCGCTTTTACGCCGATTTCCTCCGTTTCCTGCGGCAAATTCAACGTCTTTATGCCGCGCGGACAACGGATCAGTTCCCATTTGTCCTTACTGTATAACACTCCGTCCAACGACGAATACGTTTGATTTTCTTCCGAAACACTGATGACGGATAAATACGGACAATCGGTGAAATAATCCGCTATCATCTCCGTGTTTGCGCCAAAATGCACCGACTGCAACAGCGTACAGCCCGAAAACACATCGTTTAAATACTCTAACGAATCGGGAAAGATCACTTCTTGCAAAGAAGCGCAATCTTTAAAAGCGTCCGCGTCCACCTTTTTCAAACAACTGTTTTCGGCAAACGTAACGCTGTGCAAACGGATCATACCGCGAAAGGCGTTATATCCGATTTCGATCAAACTGTTCGGCAACGACACCGATTTCACGTTTTCGTTAAATTTGAAAGGCTCGCCCGTATCAAGCACGCGTATCCCCACCACCGTTTGACCTTGATACGTTTCGGGAATCGCCAAATGTCCTTCTTCGTCCACCGCCGCATCGTACACTTTTTCGATCCACACGCCGTTTGTGCCATACGTCGTGTCGGCGTACGTATCGAACAACACGCTTTCTTTGATCGGGGCATCGGACGAATTGTTTTGCGATTTTTTCGTTTTGGCGCACGCCGAAACACCCAGTGCCGTCAATATAACAGCCCCTATGCCCAACAAAACCAACAACCATTTTTTACTTTTTAAAATACGCACGTTTTCACCTCGCAAATTTTTGATATTTTCCAAATTTTTCCCCGTGAACGCATACCTGCCCCCGTCGTTTTGCTTTTTATACAACTTTTATACAACCTCTTGCGCGTCGTCCGAAACCCAAACCACTTCCAACGAATACGTCGAACTGTTGTTTATAACCCAGTTTTCGTCCCAGCCTTGGGGTTTTTCCGCCGAATGTACAACGATTTTTAAATTATCTTGGCAGGTGTCGCTCATAACGATCGCAGACATAGAGACCACCTTTACGTTTGCGCCAAGCTGCAAATACCGCAGCACGTCACAACCCGAAAAGGCGTACGAACCGATGCTTTGCACCGAATCGGGCAACACCACGTCACTTAAAGAACACTGCGAAAAGGCGTACGAGCCGATCTCCTCGCAAACACTGCCTTCTTCAAACACCAAATACTTGATGGGGCCCCGTTTGTTTCGCGAGTAAAAAAATCCGCTGGGTATCCTTTTTACGTCCTTTCCGATCACCACTTTGATGTTTACCATACCGGTGTTATAAAAACAACCGGTCCCGAACGCCCTCCCGACGCAATCCACCGCGTTAAAATACACCGTGTGTAACGCCGTACATTCTTCAAATATCGCCGTGCCGAATTCTTTAAAATTTTTGCCGATCGTCACCGTTTCCAACCCGTTACAAGCAGAAAACGCCGAACTTTGCACCGTCGTCACGCTGTCGGGCAACACCACTTCTTTCAACCCGTCGCAATTATTAAACGCATTCGCTCCGATTATCTCCAACCCCTCGGGAAAACGTATTTCTTTTAACGAATAACACTCGTTAAACGTAGCATTACCGATTTGTTTCAACCCAGCAGGCAACTGAATGCTTTCCAACGCCGTACAAGATTGAAAAACGCTGCTATTAAGCAAATTGAGAGATGAGTTTTCTTCAAACGTTACGTTTACCAAGTTTTTACAAGCGTAAAACGCACTCTGTCCAATCGAGTGTACAGAAGCGGGAATCGACACTTCCGCCATTCCACAATTGCGAAACGCGTACGTCCCGATCACTCCACAAACGCTGTTTTCCTCAAATTGCAAATTCTGCACGCCGTCCATTCCCAATGTGCTTACGTAAAACATCCTGCTGGGAATACGCTGTACGCCGTTGCCGACGATCAGCGTATACGATTGCGCGTCTTGAGAACTTGTCTTACCAAAGATATCCCCTTGCACGTCTGCGCAAGCGACGGCGTTGTAATACAGCGTTTCCAAACCGTTTAACGCCAGAAACGCTTTTGGCATAACGTAAGTCAACCCTGCGCCAATCGTCAACGTTTTTATGTTGCTGCAATTATAAAACGCCGAAGCCCCTATTTCTTTCACGCTATCGGGCAACGTCAGCTCTTTCAAAGCAGAACATCCGAAAAATGCATTCGCTTCCACCGTTTTCAAAACACTGTCTTCGGGAAACACGATCGTTTCCAGCGTTTCGCAGCAATAAAATGCGTTTCCCGCTATTTTTTTCACGTTTTTCCCCAACGTCAGCGTATCGATCATATCGTACGCAAACACTCCTTCGCCGATCTCCACCACGGGCAACCCTTGGTAGGTGTCGGGGATCACAAGATCCCCTGCCACCCAGTTGTTTTTATTCTTCACCGCATAACCGCTGCCGTCTTCCGTCAATTCGTAACCCAGCGTATAATCGAAATCGTATCCTACCACTTGCGCCTTATGACACAACCATTCTTCCTCGAAAGCGGCTTCCAACGCCTTCGGCACGTACACCGTTACGTTTGCAGGCAATTTCCCGCTCCACGTGTACGACTTCGGCACGTTGATATACACCGAAACGTTTTGCGGCAAGCTGTCGAACACCGAACGGACAATACTGCCGCCGTTTTTCAAACTCGCCGATATCCAAACTTCTTTCAATTCGATACAATCGGCAAACACGCTGTCTTTGATATTCACTTCATTGGCTTGGAAACTCACCTTCTCCAACGCTTTCGCGCCTTTAAACGCGTCTTTTTCCACGGTCAATACGACATCTTCAACAACCGCCCGCACTTCTTTCAGCGATTCACAGCCGTAAAACACTTCTTCCGTCACGTTGATCAACGTCACGTCGCCCAACGTTTTCAACGAAGAACAATTATAAAACGCCTTTTTACCCGCATTCAGATTGGGGAATAATTCCACTTCTTCCAACGCCGTACAATCGGCAAAATATTCATCGCTGAGCATAGACAGCTTCGGCAGGGAAACAAAGGTAACGCCGCTGTTTTTAAACACGCCGATCGAAGACACCTGTACGTTGGGGAAACTTGCATACGTCAAATCGGCGCAATCGGCAAACGCTCCCACCGAAATCCCCTTCACCGCGTCGCTTTCCGCACGCTGCAAGCCCGTTTGCCGAAACGCATACGAGCCGATCTGCGTAACGTTTTTCAAATCGATCTCGGTCAATGCCGCGCACTCCGCAAACACAAACATTCCCAACTCCGTCACGCCGCCCAGATCCACCTTTTCGATCGGCGTAAGACGGAACGTTCCGTAAGGCAACTCACCCGTATATCCTTCGGGGATCACCGCTTCCGTCACCAACGTTTCGCCAAATGCGCCTGATCCCAACGAATACAACTCGTCGTGTAAAACGGCTTTTGTCAGTTTCGTGTTTGCAAAAGCGTGCGTACCGATCTTCACCGCCTGTTCCACGGGGAACTGCGTCAAGGATACGCAATCGTCGAAAGCCGTGTCAAGCACCAGCAATTCGGCAGGTTTGTCAAACGTCACTTTTTCCAACGCCCCGCAAAGCCGAAACGCCGCAGGTTGTATCGTCAGTTGAGTATCCGTCGGCGCGCCGCCGATCTTCACCGATTTTAAATATTCGGCACTGTCAAACGCATACGAACCGATCCAAATCATCTCGTCGCCGAATTCCACTTCTTCCAACAACGTGTTTCTAAACGCGTTGGCTACGACCCAATTCACCGTTTCGGGTGCAACGTACACTTTATCGTTGCGATGGCGGGGGAATGCTATTACGTTGGTTTTATCTTTGGTGTACAACACTCCGTTTTCGGTGCAGTAATATTCGTTGTCTTTCGCAATTTCAAAATTTTCACAATCCAAAAGCATCGAGCCCACCGTCTGCAATCCCGACGGCAACGACACCGTTTCCAAATTGAGGTGTTGGAAGGCATTATAGCTGATATCCAAATAACGGATATCGTCCGAAAATTTCAATTCTTCCAATGAAGGCGTCCAATTACTACCGTCGGAAGATACTTGTACGATCGATAACGAATCGGTTGCGTTAAACGTGAGTTTTCTTAACGTGTAACAATTCATCAACCCAGCACAATACAAGGTGTTAAACCCTTCGGGGAAGACGATTTCTTCCACGCTGCATTCTAAAAACGCATACACGGCAACCGCTTTCACGCCTTCGGGGATACGCGCCACGCCCACACGCCGACGGGAATACCAGATCACCGAATTTGCTTCTGCGTCTTGCACTTTCGCGGTTGCGATGACAAACCCGTTTTCCGAACGGTATTCGGGATTGACTTCCGAAATTTCCACGTCCAAAAGAGAGGGCATTGTTTGCAACACCGACGAAAGGCTCGCCTCGTTATAACCGCTTGGGTTGTAGGCTTTTATTTTGTCGCCCAAGATCAACTTTTTAATGTTTGCAAACGGCAACAACGCTTGATATCCCAATTCTTCCACGCGCGAAAGATCGAGGGTGACAACTCCGTTGTCGTTTAAAAACGCGTCGGAAGATATCCTGCGAATGCTGTTCGGCAACGTCAGTTCTTCCGTCTTTCCGTCGTCGAAATACCGCAACAACGTTTTCCCGTCGGCAGTACAAAGACTGTGTTCGTCCAACATCAGAAGGTCGGCGTTTCCGTCCGCCACTTCCAATATGCCGCCGCCTCGGATATAATCGCGCAAGTACGACGCGTCGAACGCAGTCATCGCAGAGCCGCTCGAATTGTTGTTTAACGTGCCGTTACGGTTTCCACCTACGTAGAAATATTTTCCCCATACGATCTTATCCGGGATCACGTTGTAGGGATCGCGGAAGAATTTTTCAAATATGCCGCCTTGGGAATAAAACATATATTCCAATTCTTCCTCGCTGTCGAATTCTATCTCGAACACGTCTTCATCGGCATTGAACAGTCCCGCCACCTTCATCGACGTCCCTTCGCCGCTGCGTATATGATCGATATGCGTTTCGGTATATTTTACGTACGGCACAATTTCAACGTTTCCCGTCACGACCAAACTGTTGAGGTCGTCGTATTTTTTGCCGTTCACCAACCAATACCGCACCGACGTATCGTACGACGCATAGAAATCTATAATGTCGTTTTCGTATTCGATCGGCACTTCCATTACCGAGCCCGTATACGCGGAAATCGCATAATTGTTATACGGCGCTTTCAGCGTGATCATATGTCTTGCGCCATCTTCGTCCGCCGTCGCTCCGTCTAAACGGCACAACAAATTGTTTTTTCCGTAATATCCAAACCCCGCCCAATACGCGTTGCGGCGACGAGCCAATAAGCGATCGCTGAAATAATAACAATCCAAACGCAGTTCGTTGTTTTCAACGACAACTGCATTCCGTTCGCTTGAGGTGTACGAACCGATAGGCGATATCGGACCGTTGGTGTATATGGTCATTTCTATCTTATTGCCTTGCACGTAACCGCCCAACGGCAACAGTCTGGTATGTTCATCCGTCACTTGTTCGGCAACCAACGTATTCAACACTCCCGTCTGATAGTATTCAAATTCCGCCTGATGACTGACAACGTCGATCGCGCCCGTCACGTTGCAGTTTTTCAACAAACCGTAATTGTATTCTACCAACGCATCGAACTGTCCAAATACGATCAAATTGCCGTCCACGCCTTCGTAGGCGATCTTCAAACCGTCGATGATGCCCAAATTTGTTCCAAACGGCGCAAACGACGTTACGATATTAAACAAATAATTTTCTTTCGGACGATAGGTGATGGTGTATCCGTGCGGATTGATAAGCACCCCTTTAAACTCATTCCCCATCGGGCGGATATAATCGTCCGTTTCGCTTACGACAAAATTTTCCGTAAGGATATACGAACCGTTCATATCCATCTTCCTAAATTCTTCCGCCGTCAACGGCGTATAATCGCTTTCTTCCGCCTCGTAAACGGCAATGGTGCTGACAAATTTCGACTCTCTATGATCCACGGAATGATATCCGTTTACGTCCCGAAACCATTTTTGCGTCAACGTATACACAAGCTGGTAAACGCCCGCTTTCCCTGCGCAAAGATATCCGTCTTCGTCAATATATACAGGTCGGTCGGTCACGTTTTCCGACGACAGAGTTTCTTCATATTTTTCGCCGGCGTAATTGTATTCTTTCACCACTTCCGTAATCGGTTTTAATTGTTGAGAACGGTAGGGATAATGATTCGCCCGTTCTTCGGAAGAAATCAATCTTCTAAATTCCGCGTGCGTGTCTTCATATTTGATCTTATCGCCCACTTTCATTTCCGTCAACGTGTTTTCCACGTACACGTTTGCTTGCAACCAATCGGCGTCCGTCATCGTGTTCATAAAAGCAAACGCCAACACGATGAATATCAAAGCCAAAGCAATAAAGCAAGCGGACAACGTCCAACGTTTTGCTTTTGCGTTTTCCAACGCTGTCAACTTTTTACGCATGATTTTTTTCCTCCTTGTTTTCTTTTTTTCCTTTCTGTTTAAGCGGTTTCACGTACACGTAATCGTCGTTGATCTGCCCACGGAACAACGCCGTAGACGCAAACCCCATAAAAACAAACGCCAACGTGCCGAACCAGCCTATCCACGTATCGATCCGCCAACTGACGGCGCAAAAGCGCAACGTTGTATACGTATCGCGCATATAACTCATAAAATCGTCGTACGTAAACCATTCAAAGGGCATCGGATAACTGAAAAAGAACTCCATTCCCCACATTTTATCATTGCGGTGATAGGGAATATTCATCACCGTGAACACAAGCAGAAACACGATGATCGTCCACACGACGGCTTGCACGATCTTCAACCACGGGTTTTGCGCCCAATGTACGGCATTGACGACGATACTCACCGCCGCCGCGATCACCGCGCCGAACATCGCCACCGATAAGGGGAACAAGCAATACAGCGGATTGCGGTTTAACAGGGAAAACAACGGATTGTACGCAAACCCGGCATAACGCTTGGGCGCGATCCCTTTAAAGATCCCTTCCAACGCCGTTCCGCAAACCAACGGCAACAACGTCGCCGCCGCGCAAAACACCGTCACCCACATCAACCGAACGGCGAACAAAGCGTACGGGCTTACACGCACTTTGTCGTATAATTTTTTATACGCAAACGAACGGTATACGTACACCGCCATCAATACGCAAAAGGCAATATACAACATCGTTTCGGCAAATTTATCGAACGATATGTATGCGTGCGGCAGTTCGTACACTTTATAATAAGTGGGAAACACCACCAAAAATACGCAAAACGACAGCAGATACGCCGCCAACACCGCCGTCGGCAACAGCAATAATTTTACGCCCTCATACCAAATCAATTTTTTATTACGAATATCAGCCATTTACTTTCTCCTTATAAAATTGTGCAATACTCTTGCCCGTGGTCTCGCGCACTTCTTCGCCCACGTAATAGGCAGACAATCTGCCGTCTTTTAATATCAAAAATCCGTCGATCAGCGTTTCCACTTCTTTCAATTCGTGCGTGGTGATCAAAAACAAGCGGTTTCCGTTGCTTTCCAAAATCAGAGTTTTGGCTATCTTTTCACGCATATTGACGTCGAGGTTGGAAAAAGGTTCGTCAAACAGACAAACGCTTGCGCCGCTGTACACCGTCAATAAAAATTTAAGATATTGTTTCATCCCCGAAGACAGCGCAAGCAAGGTGTTCTTTTCCTTGATCCCCGCGTCGGAAAGAGAAGAAAGGATCTTTTCCGTGTTTTGCTGCGGACAAAATTTCCCGAAAAAGCGAATGATGTCTTTCACGCGCATATCCATGGGATAGCCCCCTTCCACGGACATATACGCTACGTCGTCGAAATCCTTTTTCATCACCGAACCCCTATATCTTCCGTCCAGCCCCGATAAAATTTTCAACAACGTCGTCTTGCCCGATCCGTTTAAACCGAAAATCCCGACGATCCCGCCCAACGGCAAGGAAAAATTTACGCCTTTCAGCACTTGTTTGCTTCCGTAATTTTTCCATACGTTTAACGTGCCGAATAATTTCGTTTGCGCCGTTTGTTGCGCTCTTTCCTGTGTGATTTGTTGTGTCGTTTGTTCCATAATTTCTCACTCCTTATTCGTCCATCGATTGTTTTGCCAACGCGATAAATTCTTCCTCTCTCACGCCGCACTTACGCAATTCCGCGCGGAATGCCGACATTTGCGCGGATAAATACTGTTGTCTTTTTTGTTCTATTTGTTTGGCGTCGGGGTTGACAAATTTCCCCAACGTACTGTCGGTGTAGATCAAGCTTTCTTCCTCAAGCTGCGCGTACACTTTCGCTACCGTATTGGGATTCACCGAACAAAACGCGGCAAATTCGCGAATAGGCAACACTTTTTGCCCCGGCGCATACCGACCGCCGAAAATTTCTTTTTTTACATAGGTCACGATCTGCGATGCGATCGTTTCGTTGCTTTTAAATTCCATACCTTCGGCGTTCCTCCTTCTTTATTATTTTTCTACCCTTCATTTTTTCTTTTCCTTATACCTTTATCGCCTTGTTTTCCCCAAAAACTCGCTTTTTGTTCCGTTTTCCGCTTCCCGCGCGTTTACGCTTCGTTTTCCGTTCTCTTTAAATACGTACTGTACCGCAAAAGCGTCGCTGCACTTTCGACGTTGGAAACAATGATCGGGTCGATTGCCGAACCTGCTCCGTCTTTTTTGCGAGAGTCACGCCAACCTTCCACCTCGCCAAACACCGCGCTTTTCAAATTTTTGCACCCTTCAAACGAATTTGCGCCAATGTACGTCACCGACGCGGGAATGATGACTTTATGTAAATATATGTTTCCCGCAAACGCATAACTTGCGATCTTCGTCACCGTTTCGGGTACGGCGTATTCTTGGATATTCAACTCTTGGTTATACCAATATAACGTCGTCATATCCTTGGAAAATAATATGTTTCCGTCATTTTGCGTCGTGTACGTCCGATTGTTTTCGTCAATCGAAAGTTCTATATGAAGGCAGTGATCAAATGCACCAACGCCGATGCTCGTCACCGCCGCAGGGATCTTCACCGAAGTGTTCAATCCCAACCCGTCGCAATACGCAAACGCGTATTCTCCGATCGTCGTCAACGAGGACGGTAGCTCTGGATCGTATGCCAACCCCGAATCGAAAAACGCAAAATCTTCTATCGTCGTGATCGTATCGGGAAATTCGACGCGGCTTACCGTGTAATTGCCCATAAATGCGCCTTCTCCAACGTGCGTAACGGGTACGCCTTGATATTCCCGCTCGATCGTCGCTTTCCAAGCCAAACCGTCATATCCAACCACTTTGGCATACGTTTTATCTTCCGACAATTCGTATTGCACACCGCCGATATGTTGTTGACAAACCGTACAATCTTTGTCGTCGTTCAACGTATGATCTTCTCTCGCCGTCTTTCCCCCGCAGGTTTCGCAAACGTACCAATGCGCATATTCGTCGTATGTATACGTCGCAGACCATACATGGCTTTCCGCGCCTTTTTTCCATTTCATCTCGTTACATTGGCTACAAACGCTGTAATAAATCTTTTCCGTGCAACTCACGTCCGCCCCGATGTTGTATAACGTCCAATCCCCATACGTATGTACGTGTTCTTCTTTATCAGGCAGCGGCACGGTTTGCTCCGTATTGTCGGTGTATACGATCTTCAAATTCCCCATTCCGTCATACTCCACCGAACGTATTCCCCGTCCGTCTTTGCCGTTTACACCGTTTGCGCCGTTCGTTCCGTTTGCGCCGTTTTTTCCGTCTTCTCCGTCCTGACCAATCGCTTTACAATCGGTTTTTGTACCGTTGATCACCCAATATCCGTCGTTGCTGATCTCAAGGGTGGGCGTTACGCCGTCTTCACCCGGCGTTCCCGGGACGCCTTGCACGCCTTGTATGCCTTGCGCGCCGCTGTCCCCCTTGTCGCCTTTCTCCCCTTTACAACCCACAAGCGCAACGCTCGCCATCACGATCATACATAAAGATAAAATCAACTTTTTTCGCATGACTTTTCCTCCAAGTTTTCCGTTACCATTTTTTGCTTGTATTATTCGAGTGATACAAGCAAAAGTTTTTAAAAAGCGCGAAAATGCGCCCACTTGTATTATTATACTAACACAACGTTTTGTGTTTGTCAATAGTTTTTTTTAAATTTTTT
>JAFTPQ010000042.1 GCA_017463205.1 Clostridia bacterium | reverse complement strand
GATATGTTCTCGTATGCTTGCAAAAAGTACGTAGGCGCGTATGCGGCGGCGATGAATGGCGTCGATTGTATCGTGTTTACGGCAGGCATCGGAGAAAACACGCCCTGCGTTCGCGAAGCCATTTGCGAAAATATGCAATATTTGGGCTTGGAGATCGATAAAACGAAAAATTTAGAAAAGAACAACGGGGCAATTCGCGATATCACGGGGAAAGACTCTAAAGTGAAAGTTTTGATCATTCCGACCAACGAAGAATTGGTTATTGCGAGAGAAACAGTAGAATTATTGTAAAAATTCGGAAATTTCCTTGAAAAATGAGTTGACAAAGTTGTTTAAATATACTATACTTGTAAAGTCGGTTTTATGATGATTGTCGATATAAGAAAACTCAACGCACAAAAAAAGTATTCTGGGCATATGGAATTTGAATATTCCGCTTCTGAAACTTTCATACAAATTCCGTTTGTAAAATTTGCGTCGCCGGTAAAAGTTTCGTTTGATTACGAATTATTTGAAGATGATTCTTTGGAAATTCAAGGCACGGTTTCTTACAGATTGTCGGGGCAATGTTCTCGCTGTTTAAAAGACGCCGAGGCGGACGTGGAAGGGGAATTGGACGCTTATTTCGAGCAACGGAAAGATTATGAAGATTACGGATACACCAACGGTGTCGTTGATTTAAAACAAGCTGTGGAAGATGCGATTATGGCAAGTATGCCGTTCACCATCTCCTGCGGTGTCGATTGCGAAGAAATACGATATTCAAAATAAAACGAACAATAAAAATCGAAAGAAATAAAAGCAAGAGGTGTTAATATGGCAGTACCTAAGAGTAAACAATCGAAGAGCAGAACGAACAAAAGATTTGCAAACTACAAAGCAACGGCAGCAACGCTTGTTGAATGCCCTCATTGCCACGAATTGGCAGAAGCGCACAGAGTGTGCAAAAACTGCGGTTATTATGACGGCGCAGAAGTAGTAGCTCCGAAAGAAGAAAAGAAAGACTAATCAGTTCGTCTAATGGCTATCATCAGGCGGGTGGGATCACACCCGTCTTTTTGCGTTTCATAAAAAGATAAAATTATTTAACCTTGGTTAATTTTGCTTGACAAACCAAACAAAAAATAGTATACTATAATCGAGATAAAGAAAGTGAGGCAGAATTGATGATCAAAGAAAAATTTTCAATCAGCGGTATGAGCTGCGCCGCCTGTTCGGCAGGTATCGAAAAAGCCGTTAAAAATTTGGAAGGAGTAGAAAATGCAGACGTATCTTTGATGGGCGAATGTATGGTCGCCGAATACGACAACAATATCCTGTCCCGTGAAAAAATCATCGATATGATTACAGAACTCGGATACGGTGCGCAAATATACAGTGAAAACGTTTTAAAAGAGAGAAAGCCGCAACCGGATACGTTAAAAAAGCGTTTTTTGTTTTCCCTTGTATTTTTAATCCCTTTGATGTATTTTTCGATGGGGGGAATGATCGGACTTCCTCAACCGCACGTTTTTGTCGGAGTTACAGCGCAAATGCTGTTGGCTTTGGCGGTGATTGTCGTTGATTTCAAATTTTTTACAAGCGGCACGAAAGCGTTGTTGAAAAAAGTGCCGAATATGGATAAGTTGGTGGCGATGGGTTCGGCTGTATCTTTTTTGTACAGTTTCGTATTTACAATTTTACTGTATATGGGAAAAGTCGGGCATCATACGCATATGTTTTACGAATCTGCGGCAATGATTTTGACGTTGGTAACGCTTGGAAAGTGGTTAGAGGAAAAATCCAAACGTAAAACGGGGGACGAAATCGAAAAACTTATTAAATTGATGCCCAATACCGTTCATATAGAAAGAAACGGCGAAGAAAAACAAGTTCCGTTTTCGGAAATAGCCGTAGGCGATCTTCTCATTGTAAAACAAGGCGAATATATTCCCGTTGACGGCAAGATCGCGGAAGGGCATGCTTTTATCGACCGAGCGGCGATCACGGGTGAAAGTATGCCGATCGAAGTGGTAGAAGGTGATGCTGTTACGGGCGCGGATATCGTAAAAAGCGGCTTTATCAAAGTGCTCGCCGAAAAAGTCGGCGCGGATACTACGCTTTCGCAAATCGTAAAGATGGTGAAGGAGGCAGGAGCAAGCAAAGCGCCGTTGCAAAAGATTGCCGATAAAATCGCAGGCATTTTTGTTCCGACGGTTTCGTTGCTCGCCGTAATCACGTTTTTGGTATGGCTTGCCGTTTCTCGCAACGTATCGGAGGCGGCAAATTATGCGATCAGCGTTTTGGTCATTTCTTGTCCGTGCTCTTTGGGATTGGCGACGCCTGTTGCCGTGATGGCAGCAACGGGGCGAGGAATGGCGTTGGGCGTTTTATACAAAGATGCAGAAGCTTTACAGAAAGCCAAAGACATCAATTGCGTGTTGTTGGACAAAACCGCAACGTTGACGGTAGGACAACCCAAAGTGACGGATTTTACGTTGTTCGCCGCCGATAAAGAATGGACTCTTGCGTTGGCGGAAGCGATCGAAAGTCATTCCAATCATCCCATTGCAGAATGTGTTCGTCTGTTTTCCGAACAGAAAAAAAAGGAAAAGGAAAACAAATTGACCGTTACCGATTATGCTTATGAAATGGGGAAAGGAGCGACAGCCGAATACGACGGCGTTAAATATTATTTGGGAAATCGCCGTTTGATATCCTTTCTTTCCGATAAAAAAGCGGACGAAATAGAAAAAACGCTTTCAACGCAAGGCAAAACGGTCGTATTTTTAACAAACAAAAAAGAAATTTTGGCAATTTTTGCAATTGCCGATACGTTAAAAGAAGAAAGTATAGAAGCGATTGCGGAATTGAAAGCAAGAAATATCCGAGTAGGAATGTTGACGGGCGATAACGAAAACGTTGCCAAGGCGATTGCTACGGAAGTGGGGATCGACGATTATTTTGCGGAAGCGATGCCCGAGGATAAGGCAGCGGCGGTAAAAAGAGTTGCAGACGTTGGCGGTTTTGTTGCTATGGTTGGGGACGGTATCAATGACAGTCCTGCGTTAAAAGAGGCGGAAATCGGGATTGCGATGGGTAACGGCACGGATATAGCGATCGACAGTGCGGACGTCGTTTTGTCCAGAGGCGATCTGCGATTGGTTGCAACTATGATCGATCTCAGCCGCGTTACAGTGCGGAACATCAAACAGAATTTATTTTGGGCATTTTTCTACAACTGCATAGCGATTCCCGTTGCAGCTGGCGTATTTGCGTTTGCGGGGATTTCGCTCAATCCTATGATCGGAGCGGCTTGTATGTGTTTGAGTTCGCTTTTCGTCGTGACAAATGCATTGCGATTGACAAAATTCAATAAACAAAAAACAAATAAATCAAATACGGAGAAAGACAGTATGAAAAGAACATTAAAAATCGAAGGAATGATGTGTCAGCATTGTGTTGCGCACGTAACCAAAGCGTTACAAGGCATCGACGGGGTTACGTCGGTAGACGTCAATTTAAAGAAGAAAATTGCCGTCGTCGAAATTTCGGAAAACGTTGCGGACGATGCATTGACCGCCGCCGTCACGGAAGCAGGTTACGAAGTGAAAAAAATTTCGTAATTAAAATCGGTAAAAACAACAAAAAGTGATCAAAAGCGACAAAATAGGACAAAAAAAATACTTGTATATATGTTATCATATTCTCACTCAAACATATTAGGAGGTATGGATATGTCGCAAATGTTACTTTTGGATAAACGCACACAAGGGCTGATCGAGGATTATGTTCCGCAAGGGGAAATTCTGGAAGGAGTTGTGTGCTTTTTTTCTGTCTT
Source organism: Clostridia bacterium (assembly GCA_017463205.1). Lineage (GTDB taxonomy): Bacteria > Bacillota > Clostridia > Christensenellales > Borkfalkiaceae > Scatosoma. The sequence goes on along the minus strand of JAFTPQ010000042.1, from coordinate 14,483 downwards.
TGCCGATTATACGCGCGTAAAAATACTGTCGGCATTGGCGATCAGCGAATTATGCGTCACCGATCTTTCGAGGATTTTAAATATCAATCAAACGACGGTGTCGCATCAATTACGTTTTTTAAAAAGCGCGGGGATCGTAAAAAGCTGTCGGCAGGGCAAAATTGTCTTTTACAGTTTGGCAAATGACGCTGTAAACGATGTAATTTTAAAAGGAATTGAATTTTTAGGCTGTTAAAAATTTTATTTTCCTTTTATTTTCTTGCAAAATTGCGCAATTTGGTATATAATAATAGGGTAAAACGAACGAAAAGTGCGGAGGCGTTAAAACGTCCGCTTTTTCGTGTGTTTCTCTTTGGTGAGCTATGGGCGATTTGAAGGAAAAATTAAATCTTCTTCCCGATAATCCGGGTGTATACGTAATGCTGGATAAAGACGGCGTTGTTATCTACGTAGGAAAAGCGCGCGTGTTGAAAAACAGAGTCCGGCAGTATTTTCACGCATCCGCAAAACCCGAAAAAGTGGCTTCGATGGTCGAACATATCGATGATTTTTATTATATCATCACGCAAACGGAAATCGACGCGTTGGCGTTGGAAAACAACCTCATCAAAAAGTATAAACCCAAATACAACATTTTGTTGAAAGACGATAAAACTTATCCGTATATAAAAGTCCACACAAAAGAAGAATTTCCGCGTGTTTCCATTACACGAAAGATCAAAAAAGACGGAAAATATTTCGGGCCGTTTATGGGTGGAGTTCGTTGTGGGGATATTTTGGATATTATCGGTTCGGTTTACAACGTACGTACCTGTTCGACGGCGATCGGAGAAAAACCCAAAAAGCCTTGTCTTGCTTATCATTTAGGGCGTTGTCTTGCACCGTGTGCGCATACGTGCACCAAAGAAGAATACGACGAGCGAGTGAAGGCAGTCCTTTCATTTTTAGACGGCAATTATGAATCGGCGGAAAAAATTTTGCACGAAAAAATGCTGCGTTTTGCAGAAAACGAAGAATTTGAACTGGCGATGGAATATCGTGAAAAACTGAATATGCTTTCCAAGCTCAAATTGAAACGGATCACGTCGTTAAATCGGGCGTTGAATGCCGATATCATTTCCCTAAAAACCAATTATATCTACTCGGCGGTCAACGTATTGGTGACGCGTAGCGGCATTATGCAGGGAAGCAGTAATTTTGCTTTGGAAGACAGTTCGTTTACCGAGGCGGATGCGTTGACGAGTTTCATTATTCAGTATTACGCCAATCACGAATTACCCGACGAGATCATTACGGAATCGTGTTGCGAAAAAGCCCTTTTGGAAAGATATTTTTCGGAAAAATTCGGCAAAAAGGTGGATATTGTGCTGGCAAAGCAAGGGGTAAAAAAGCAACTATTGGAAATGGCGCAAAAAAATGCAGCGGAATATTTGTCGAAATCGATCGACAAGATTAAACACAAAAACGATATGACAAAAGACGCCTGTCAGCGTTTAAAAGATATTTTAGGCTTAAAAAAATATCCAAAACGTATGGAATGTTACGATATTTCCAATATCAGCGGTGTGGATAAAGTCGGTTCTATGGTCGTATTTATCGACGGGGAAGCCGATAAAAGCAGTTATCGACGTTTCAAAATCAAAACGGTGGAAGGAGCAAACGATTATGCGTCCCATCAAGAAATGATGCGCAGACGTTTGGCAAAACTCGGAACGGACGAAGAAGAACGTTTTCCAAAACCCGATCTTATCATTATCGACGGAGGCAAAGGACAACTTTCCGCGATCAAAGAAATTTTTGATGGAGCGGGCATTACGGATATCGAGTTGATCTCGCTTGCCGAACGGGAAGAAGAAGTGTTCACCCTTTGGTCGAATGAAAGCATTCGTATCGATCATCGCGATTACGTTTTAAAAATGTTACAACGTATCCGCGACGAGGCGCATCGTTTTGCGATCACCTATTTCAGAAGTCTTCACTCCAAACGCAATTTGGCTTCGGTATTGCAAGAAATCAACGGTATCGGCAAGAAAAAACGTATGGCGCTGATGGCAAAGTTTGGGACGATCGATAAAATTATGAACGCAAGCGTGAAAGAACTTGCGCAAGCCGACGGTATCGGTGAAGAACTTGCGAAAAAAATTTATACCTATTTTAAGGAGCAAATATAACAATGCAAAAGATAAATTATCCTCTTATCGTATCCGATTTCGACGGTACGCTGGTAAATAAAGACGGAACGATTTCGGAAAAGAATCAACAGGCAATTGCGGCATATATACAAGCAGGCGGTATTTTTGCGATATCGACGGGGCGTATGCCGAAGGGAATTTTATCCCGCGCACAAGAACTCGGTTTGCAAGGTATGGTTTGTTGTTGCCAAGGCGCAATCATTATGGATATAGAAAGCGGAAAACCTATTTTGGAAGGAAAAATTTCGTTTGAAAGCACGCTTGCCGCTTGTAAAAAAATGGAAGAATTGGGCTTGCATATTCACATATACGATTTTTGGGATTTTTATTGTAATATGGACGACGATGCGTTGAAATTGTACGAATACGCAACACGGTCGAAAGGACAATGTGTGTTGGATAAATCGCTTTCTCAATTTATCGAAGAAAACAAGTTTTGCACGTATAAACTTTTGGCGATGGTAGAGGAAAAAGATAACGCAGCTATTTTTGATATGTTGGAAAAAGCGGCGTTTGAAGGTTGCGAAGTAACCAAAAGCGGCACAAACTTGGTGGAAGTGATCAATAAAAATTATTCCAAAGGAACAGCCGTCGAATTTTTGGCAAACCATTATGGGATTCCGTTAGAAAAAACAATCGGGATCGGGGATCAGTGGAACGATCTTCCTATGATTCAAAAAGCAGGGCTTGGCGTAGCGGTAAACAATGCCGATCAACGATTAAAAGATCAAGCCGATTACGTTTGCGAACATACAAACGAAACGGGGGCGATCTGGGAAGTGATACAAAAGTTTGGATTTCAGGAGAACTAAAACATGAATGGACACGTAACGCAAAGCGTAATGTTGGATAAGTTCGCTTCCGATTTGAATATGGAGGTGGTATACACGGGCAGAGGCGTTGTGACTCTTTCAAGCATGAGCGTCGAACGTCCCGGATTGCAACTTGCCGGCGGATTTTTCGATTATTTCGATTCCAAACGTATTATTGTGTTAGGGTTATCCGAATACGAATATCTGCGCACGTTTTCTTCCGAGGTTCGTCGGGATAAAATATCCCAACTTTTCAAGCACGGCGAATTGCCCTGTATCATTTTAAGCCGCGATCTTCCTGCCTTGCCCGAATTGGTGGATATGGCAAAAACATATGCTTGTCCGCTGTTTAGAAGTGCAAAGATCACGACAGACCTTATGAGCGATCTATATATTTACTTGAATCGATTGCTTGCGCCTTCCGTCAACGAACACGGTGTTTTGATGGAAGTGTTTGGCGTAGGGATATTATTGACAGGAAAAAGCGGCGTCGGAAAAAGCGAAACTGCAATGGAATTGATTAAACGCGGACACCGTTTGATCGCCGACGACAGCGTGATCATTAAAGAAATCGCCAACGAATTATACGGCACTGCGCCCGACATCATTCGCTACTTTATGGAATTGCGCGGAATCGGTATTATCAATGTAAAAAGTATGTACGGATCAGGTTCGGTGCTGGACGAGAAAAAAATACAGCTCATTATACAGCTTGAAAATTGGCAACAGGGAAAGGAGTACGATCGCATCGGAGATGAAATGTCGTCCACCTCTTATTTCGGAATAAGAGTGCCTAAATTAACCATTCCCGTAAGTCCCGGCCGAAACCTTGCTATCATCATAGAGGTGGCGGCGCGTAATTTCCGCTTGAAGAGTATGGGATATGACGCGTCAGAAGAATTGATCACGAGAAGTATCGGCAGGTAAATCAAGCAAAAACAACAAAAGAGACAGTAGAAGATATGTTAGAAATTTTAGCACCCGCAGGCAATGTCGAATGTGCTTTTGCCGCGATCCATAACGGTGCGAATGCCATTTATCTTGGTTACAGTTCGTATTCGGCACGTCAAGGCGCAGGGAACTTTGACGAAGATGGGCTTCGCGCGATCATAGAAACAGCGCATTTTCATTCCGTTCGCGTTTACGTTGCAATGAACACCATTGTAAAAGACACGGAAACGGAATCCTTTTTGCGTACACTTCTTTCCGTATGGAATATGGGTGCAGATGCGATTATTATGCAGGACGCCTTGCTTGGTAAATACGTGCACAGCGTATATCCCGATATTCTTTTACATCTCAGTACGCAAGCGGGCATTTGCTCATTAGACGGCGCTAAATTTGCCAAAGAATGCGGTTTTTCGAGGGTGATTTTAGCGAGAGAAACGCCTTTAACCGAAATTTCGAAGATTTCTGCGTTTATCGAAACGGAAGTTTTTATACAAGGCGCGTTATGTACGGCGTATTCGGGACAATGTTATTTTTCTTCTTTTGCGGGCGGGAACAGCGGCAATCGGGGGCGGTGTAAGCAACCTTGCCGAAAATTGTACGCTTACGATCGCAACGGCAATACGGAAAAAAACTATGCATTGTCTTTGTCTGATTTATGCGTGGGGGAACACATCGATAAATTGATTGAGGCAGGCGTTGTATCCTTTAAGATCGAGGGCCGAATGCGTCGGGCGGAATACGTGGCGGCGGCTGTGCGGTATTATCGATCGCTGTTAGATAAACAGCAAGGAAGCGCACAACTTTTTTCCGATTTAAAACGAACCTATAATCGCGGAAATTACACCAAGGGTTTGGCTTTTGGGCAAGATAAGCGGCTTTTATCTACGGCGATTCAAGGTCATCTTGGTGAAAAAGTGGGGTGCGTCAAGGTAATCAACGGAAAATATTACGTAGAAAGCATTTGGAAACCGCAAAACGGCGATGCGTTTAAGATTTTGCGAGACGGAAAGGAGATCGGAGGCGCTTTTTACGTAAAAAATGAAGGAAGGTCGTTTATTATCGACAGTAAAACCCGTTTAAAAAACGGGGACGGCGTATTTATCACAACGGATACGGCGGTAAACGCACGAGTTTTAAACAATGTAAAAACGCAAGAAATCTCTTTAAAACTCACGTTTGCGGTCGGGGAATTTGCCGAAGCAAAATGCGGCAATATTCGCATAACGTCAGACGAACGCATGGAAGCAGCTGAAAACCGAGCGTTGGATCAGGAAGAAGTGAAAAACTGTTTTTATAAAACAGACGGATTACCCTTTCAACCCAAATTTGAATCCATTGAGATAATGGGGAATATCTTTATTCCCAAATCAAAATTAAATGCGTTTAGACGAAAGGTGTACGAAGCTCTTTTTCAAGAGAAAACGAAACAAACGAATACGCAATATCATTATTTGAAGCCTACGGTAAAACTCGATATTGGGAGCAATACGAAAACGGCGGTGATCGCCACAGATTTTTCAGCCATCGATCCCGATATTGCTATTTTGAAACACAATCGTATCGACGGTTTGTTGCCCGAAAGCTTTTTAAACGGCTCGTTTGAAAAATATTTGTATTTTCCGCCGTTTACTACGGAAGAAGACGTGGTAACGTTGAGAAATCATCTTCAAGATCGGCGCATTGACGGGATTTATGCGGAAAATTATGGGGCAATAACGTTTGCGAAACAAAACGGTTTGAAAATTTTTATCGGAACGGGGCTCAACGTCATCAATAGCCTTTCCCTTGCACAACTTATGGAAACGGAAAAAATCGAATATTATGCGATATCCAAAGAGGCGAACGGGCAAGAGGCGCAATCGCTGCTCACGTCAAAATCTTTCTGCCTTTCGTCGGGGGATATCAAATTAATGGATCTTTGCTATTGTCCGTTCGGAAAAACCTGCTCTGTATGCGATAAAAGATCCGTCTATACATTGACGGACGAAAACGGAAGGAATTTCCCTGTGCGGCGTTATCAAAGCGCGGATGGAAATTGTCGTTTTGAAGTGTATAATTGTGCGGCTATGATTGGGAAAGGCGTGAAACAAGCGGGGCAATTGCTCGATTTGACGCTCGTGGAAAAAAAGGAAAAAGCCTTGTCGGCAAAAGACGACGAGGAAACACAAAAAACTATTTACAAAGCTTATACTTCGGGACATTTAAAACGGGGTATATTATAAAAAGTTATGAATCAAAAAGCAATAGAAAAAACCGAATTAAATAAAATTCTTGCAAACGTTGCCGAATTTGCGGTGTTACAAGCCAGCAAAGATTCGTTGTGCGCTTATGCGCCGGAAGCCAATCTTTCACTTGTAAAAAAGAGTCTTGCAAAAACGGAAGAATGTGTAAAATTATTGTTTTATCACGGCGTTGGGAAAGTGGAATTTTTCCCCACCTTTACAGACGAAATTACGCGTGCCGAAAAAGGATCTACATTGACGTGCGGCGAATTGTTAGGGCTTGGAAATTTACTTCGTTCTACGCGCGTGGCATATCACGGGATCACTTCCGTCAATGATGAAGAAATCGTGTATATGAAACAGTTGGCGGATAACCTCCATTTTGATAAAAATTTAGAAGAGGATATTGCGACAAAGATTTTAAACGACAGCGAATTAAACGATTATGCCAGCGATAAGCTGTATTCGATTCGTAAAGAAATACGTTTGTTAAACGAGCGTATTCGTTCCCGTCTTGCCGAATATCTGACGGGAAGCGAGGGAAAATATTTGCAAGACGGCATCATTACGATGCGCGATAATCGTTACGTATTGCCCGTTCGGGCTGAATATAAACGTAATATCAAGGGCTTTATCCACGATCGTTCGCAAAGCGGCGCAACGTTTTTCATCGAACCCGAAGAAGTTTTGGAAATGAACAACGAATTGCGTTCGTTGACGATTGATGAAAAGGAAGAAATCGAACGGATTTTAGGGGAGCTGTCCCGTCGTGTCGGATTTATCGCCAAAGAATTGTATTTGGATTTGACGGTGTTGCAAGAGATCGATGAATATTATGCACGCGCCGAATATTCTTATAAATATGCGGCGGTAAAACCCGAAGTCAATGATATGGGGATTATCGATGTCGAAATGGGACGCCATCCTTTGATCGATCGTAAAAAAGTTGTTCCCGTCAGTTTATCGTTGGGAAAAGAATACCGTTTCCTTTTGATCAGCGGGCCGAACACCGGCGGTAAAACTGTTACGTTGAAAATGGTAGGGTTATTTTGTATGATGGCGATGTGCGGCTTATTTATCCCCGCTCGCCGAGCCACCGTTTCTGTATTTGAGGAAATCTATTGCGACGTAGGCGACGCGCAAAGCATCGAGGAAAGTTTGTCCACTTTTTCTTCGCATATCACCAATATCATTCATATTGTCGATCACGCAAATGCAAAGAGTTTGGTTTTGATCGACGAACTTGGCGGAGGAACGGATCCCGACGAAGGACAAGCGCTTGCAAAGGCGATCGTTTCTCATTTATTGCAAAGCGGTTGCGCAGGAGTTGTAACGACCCATTATACGGCGTTAAAAGAATTTGCGTTTTCGGCGCAAGGGATCGAAAATGCGTGTATGGAATTCGATTCGGACACGCTGCAACCGTTATACGTTATTAAAATCGGATTGCCCGGGGCGAGTAATGCGTTGGCAATTTCCCGTCGTTTGGGATTGAAGGAAAGTATTTTAAACGATGCGCTTGGAAATCTGTCCGAAGATGCGCAAAAATTTGAAAATATCGTTCGTAGCGCAGAGGAAAGCCGCGTGAAAGCAGAAGAAACGTTGCGTGAATGCGCACAATTAAAAGCCGAGTGGCAAGAAAAAATGCAAACACTGCAAAACGAAAGTGAAAAGTTACAGAAAGAAAAGGATAAATTATACGTTTCCGCAAAGGCAGAATCCCGTAGGATCATCAACGAACGAGCGGCGGACGCAGAGGAAATTTTAGAGGAAATCGAACAAATCTTTGCCAAAGAGCGTTTGGCGGAAGCTGACTTAATAAAAGCTCGTACGTTAAAAAACAAGCTGCAAAACAAAGCGTACGAAACAGAACAAGAGGAAGCGTTTATTCCTCAATACGCGCCGATAAAGGCGTCTGATTTAAAAGTTGGCATGAAGGTGTTTGTCAAAACGACCAATCAAGACGGCGTGGTTCAAAATGTACGTTTGCAAAAAAATGAAACGGAAGTACTTTGCGGCAATATTCGTATACGTTGTAAAATTTCCGATCTTTGCGTATTGATCAACACGCAAAATGCACAGAATAAAACTAAAAAGAAGAGCTGGCAAACGAAAGAAGAAAAAGTGCAGGTAAATAAATCGCTGAAACCCAAGCCGATGCCTACGTTAGAAATCAACGTAATTGGGTTCACGGTTTCGGAGGCGCTTGTGGAAGTGGAAGCGTTTATCGATTCTGCCGTTATTTCCAATTTGGAAGAAGTACGGATTATTCACGGCGTTGGTACGGGAAAACTCCGCGCGGGTATTCACGATTTTCTGCGAAAGCATCGCAACGTTGCCGAATATCGGCTTGGCGTATACGGTGAAGGCGAAACGGGCGTTACGGTCGTGAAGATCAAATAAACGGAAAAATTTGTAGAAGAAACAGGCGTGTGGTATAACCTCAAAAAAAGAATAATACAATAATATAAATCTTTTTTTGAGGTGCATTTTGAAAAAACAAAAACGCTCCCGAACTTCCACGTATGCGCAAATATACAATATTTCAAGCCATTTGGTGTTAAGCGTATTGGTGCTGTCGATCGGAGCACTGTGTCTTGCTCCAATCGAGAACAGTGTAAAAACCGAAGGAGAATATACGGAACTTTACCGTTGCGGCAGAGCCGATTCCAATGGCATATCCTTGATGTTCAACGTTTATTGGGGGACAGATGAGGTATATCGAATATTAGACGTTTTAAAGAAATACGATGCAAAAGCAACCTTTTTTATCGGCGGTTGTTGGGCGGACGATAACGTGGATTGTTTGCGGGATATTTATGCGGCGGGACACGAAATTGGGAATCACGGTTATTTTCATAAAGATCATGAAAAACTCAACGTCGAAGACAATCAAAAAGAAATAGCCGACTGCAATCGTTTTATCGAATTGGCGATCGGGGAAAAGCCAACGCTATTTGCGCCGCCTTCAGGCGCGTACGGCGACAATACGCTTGCCGTATGTAAATTATTGCAAATGAAAACGATCTTATGGTCGAGAGATACCATCGATTGGCGGGATAAAAACGCTGCCGTCATTTATACAAGAGCAACCAAGCAGATCAAAGGCGGCGATTTTGTTTTGATGCACCCGATGAAAGAAACGGCAGACGCATTAGAGGACGTGTTGCAATATTACAAGCAAAAATCATTCTCTGTGATCACGGTTTCGGAGAATTTACAAAATAACGAAAAAAGCTAAAAAGGGAATACTATGGTTTACGAAAAAAGATATCAAAACGGATTAAGATTGGTGGTCGATCAAATGCAAGGCTTGTTTTCCGTATCGATGGGGATACTCGTCGGAACGGGCGCAAGTGCGGAAACGGATGCGGAAGACGGTATTTCGCATTTTATCGAACATATGCAATTCAAAGGTACGAAAAAACGGAATGCATTTGAAATTTCGGATGCGTTCGATCGGTTGGGCGCGCAAGTAAACGCATTCACGGGAAAAGATCTTACTTGTTATTATTCCAAATGTACTGCCGATCATACGGCTGCTTGTTTCGAACTTCTGTCCGATCTTTTCTTGAATTCTACCTTCCCCGAAGAAGAAATGGAACGGGAAAAGGGCGTGGTATGCGAAGAAATCGCCATGAACGAAGATGCGCCGGAAGATCTTTGTTTGGATTTGTTGGCAAGCGCATTTTACGGAAAACAAAATTACGGAAGAAATATTCTCGGTACGGCGGATAACGTCAACGGTTTTACGGTTGCGGATATTCAAAAATATAAAAAAGCAAGATATTGTCCCGAAAATATCGTTATTTCCTTTGCGGGCGGCATTGATATGGCAACGGCGCAAGCGTTGGTAGAAAGTTATTTTGGCATATTGGAAACGGGAAAATTTGAAACGCGCGTTCCTCAAATTATAAAAACGCATCAAAGCCTTGTAAAGCAAAAGCCGATCGAACAGATGCATATCGCGATTGCGTATCCGTCCGTTTCGCGCGGCGACGAACGTGAAGATTACGTTAATGCGATCAACGGCATTTTAGGCGGATCAATGAGCGCGCGGCTTTTTCAAGAAGTCCGTGAAAAGCGCGGATTGGCATATTCGGTGTACTCGTATTTATCGGCGTTTCCCGAATGTGCAATGCATAACATTTACGCCGGCGTAAATCCGGCAAAGGCGGAAGAAGCATACGCGGCGATTTGCGACGTTGTAGCGGATATGCGTCGAAACGGTATCACCGAAGACGAATTTTTGCGTAGTCGCGAACAGATGAAATCGGGAATGGTATTCAGCGAAGAAAGCACCAATTCGCAAATGCTTTTATACGGAAAATATATGTTGTATTTCAATGAAATTTTCAATATGAAAGAAAAGATGTCGCAGATCAACGCGATGACGTATGACAAGGCGCAAGACGTCATTTCGATAATGTTTGACGAACGGGAAAAAGCTTTGGCGTTGGTTGGCAATACGGATAAGGCATTGGTTTTGTAATATGTCGGAAAGAAAAACGGGATTTGTGCCCGTATGCGATACCAACAGCAGAATATTGATTTTAGGTAGTTTTCCTTCAGTAAAAAGCCGAGAAATCGAATTTTATTACGGACATAAACAAAACCGTTTTTGGAAAACGGTTTGCGGTTATTTTAAGGAAACTATCCCCGAAACAGTTGAAGGGAAAAAGAATTTTTTATCGCGAAGGCAAATTGCTTTATGGGACGTCGTGATTGCTTGCGAGATAGAAGGTTCGGCAGACGCATCCGTGAAAGATGCGGAAATTGCGGACTTAAACGAAGTTTTTCGTATAGCGAATATCGAAAAAATATTTTTAAATGGGACGCTTGCTTACAATTTATTTATGCAACAGTATGCAACGATCGATATTCCGTATGTAAAAATGCCGTCTACCAGTCCGGCAAATCCCCGTTTCGATCCACTGATCTGGGAAAAGGAGTTCGATGACGTATTTACAATTTCTAAATGAATTAAAACAAAACGCGGAAAAACCGTTTGCCTCTTTTCAAAGAAAATTGATCCCGACAGAACAGAAGATTTTAGGGGTACGAACGCCGATTTTGCGTGCTTTGGCAAAACGATATCAAGCAAATTTCGAGGAAATCTATGCTTTTCCCGACGAATATTATGAAGTGACTTTTATCAAACTCACGTTGGTTTCCGCGTTGCCGTATAACGAGTTTTTACGATACGTTGAAAGTTGTGTTTCCCTTATGGATAATTGGGCGACGTGCGATTCTTTTAAAGCAAAATGCATTCGAAAACATCGCGCCGAATTTTTGCCGATGCTGGAAAAGCTATTTTCAAACGGACAAGAATTTTATCAGCGTTATGTACTCGTGGTATTACTCAGCGAATATGTGGAAGAAAAGTATTTGAATATATTAAAAAATTATATCCAACGAGCAAATACAAACGTTTATTACGTACATATGGCGGTTGCGTGGTTGACTGCGGAACTACTGATCAAGCAATACGATTACAGTGTAACGTTATTGAGAGAAAAAGTTCTGGACGCAAAAACGCACAACAAAGCCATTCAAAAAGCGATAGAAAGCTATCGATTGACAAAGGAACAAAAGGATTTTTTACGATCCTTAAAAATAAAAGAAAAAAACAAGGTAGAAGTATGAACATTTTACAAACGATTACGGAAGAATTTAACTTAACACCCACCCATGCGCAAAATATCGTTGCGTTGATTGACGAGGGCAACACCATTCCCTTTATCGCGCGTTACCGTAAAGAAATGACGGGCAGTTGCGACGATCAGGTTTTGCGTGAATTGTTCGATCGGCTTACATATCTTCGCAATTTGGAAAAAAGAAAAGAAGAAGTAGCCAACGCGATCACGGAACAAGGTAAAATGACCGACGATATTACGACGGCGTTGGAAAAAGCGGTTACATTGACGGAAGTGGAAGATATTTACCGCCCTTACAAACAAAAACGTAAAACTCGTGCGTCCGTCGCAATCGCAAAAGGTTTGCAACCGTTGGCAGACGCAATATTGAAACAGGATAAAACGCTCGACGTCAAAAAAGAGGCGGAAAATTATTTAACGGAAGAAGTAAAAAACGTTGAAGAAGCAATTGCGGGCGCAAGAGATATTATTGCGGAAATTATTTCCGACGACGCGGCAACTCGTAAAAAGTTGCGCAATTTCTTCTTTAAACACGGGGAGATTACGTCTTCGTATGCAAAAGGGAAAGAGGAAACGGACGAAACCAAAACGTACGGTATGTATGCGGACTATCACGAACCGGTCAGTGAAATTAAAAGTCATCGCGTGCTTGCGCTTAATCGCGGGGAAAAGGAAGAATTTTTGAAAGTATCCATCGTCGTGGATGGGGAGTTCGCAAAGCGAATTACAGGCGCGGCATTTTTGAAAGACGGCGGTGAAAGTTCGCAAATTGTCAAAGAGGCTGCTGCGGACGGATACGATCGTTTGATCGCACCTTCGGTTGAACGGGAAGTTCGCTCGCAATTATTTGAAGACGCCAGCGAACAGGCAATCAAGATGTTTGAAGTCAATTTAAAGCCTTTGCTGATGCAACCGCCCGTAAAAGACAAGATCACGATGGGTTGGGATCCTGCCTTTCGTACGGGGTGTAAAATATGCGTAGTGGACGGAACGGGAAAAGTTTTGGATAAAACGGTCGTATTTCCCACTCCGCCGCAAAATAAAACGGCAGAAGCAAAAGTCGTTTTGAAAAAATTGATCGAACAGTATAAAGTCGAAGTCATTTCTTGCGGAAACGGAACGGCAAGCAAAGAGAGCGAAATTTTTATTGCGGAATTGATCAAAGAAGTGAAAGCGGAAACAGGGAGAGAGGTGGGTTACGTTATCGTGAATGAAGCGGGCGCGTCCGTATATTCTGCCAGTGCGTTGGGGGCAGAAGAATTTCCCGATTATGACGTAACGGCAAGAAGCGCCGTTTCGATTGCAAGACGTTTACAAGATCCTCTTGCAGAATTGATCAAAATCGATCCGAAATCGATCGGCGTTGGACAATATCAACACGATATGAATGAAAAACGTTTGGACAGCGCGCTTTCGGGCGTTTTGGAAGATTGTGTAAACAGCGTCGGAGTCGATTTAAACACAGCAAGCGTTTCTTTGTTGAAATACGTTGCAGGGTTAAATTCTACCGTAGCAAAAAATATTGTTGCCTATCGGGAAGAAAACGGAAAGTTTAAGTCGAGAAAACAGTTGTTAAAAGTACCGAAATTGGGGGAAAAGGCATATACACAATGCGCAGGCTTTTTGCGGATCGACGGAGGAGAAAATATTTTAGATAACACGGCTGTTCACCCGGAATCTTATGCAAAAGCGGAAAAATTGCTTTCTCTGTTTTCTTATACGACCGCAGACGTAAAAGCACGAAAAATTGCAGATTTACGTCAAAAAATCAAGGCGTACGGCGAAGCGAAGGCGGCAAAGGAAACCGAACTCGATCAAGCAACGCTCGCCGACATTGTTACAGAATTGATGAAGCCGGGTAGAGATATCCGCGAAGGCTTGCCTGCGCCGATGCTCCGCAAAGATATTATGGGGATCGAGGATTTGAAAGTGGGCATGGAAATTACGGGTACGGTACGTAACGTGATCGATTTTGGGGCGTTTATCGATATCGGCGTGCATCAAGACGGCTTGGTGCATATTTCCGAGATCACCGATCGGTATATTCGCCATCCGTCCGAAGTGTTGAAAGTGGGGCAGATCGTACAGGTACGGGTGAAAGAAGTGGATATCAAGAAAAATCGTATCGGTTTAACAATGAGAAAACGGGAAAAATAAAACCCCATAAAAACGCTTGACTTTTAAAGGTTTTTATATTAAAATAAATTGTAGAGTTAAAACTCTCAATTTACGGAGGATAATGTTTATGTTAGAAAAGATTCAGGCAATGCTTGCCGAAGCACTTAATCTGCCTTTGGAAAAAGTAACGGCAGACGCAAAAATCGTAGACGATCTCGGCGCAGATTCGTTGGACGTAGTCGAACTTCTCAGTCAGCTGGAAGATGAATATGGGATCACGATTCCCGACGAGGACGTAGAAAACCTTGTTACGGTTGGCGATGTTGCGACAGCTTTGGATAAACTTGTAAAATAAGTTAACAGCCATAAAAAACTTCGGATCAGCTCCGAAGTTTTTTTATCTTTTAAGAAAATAAAGCGGATAATCACGATAAACGATTGCTTTAAAAATTTTTATATGGTATAATTTACAAGTAAAAATATTTAAGAGGTAGATCAATGTTACAAGTTACGGGTGTTTCCTTACAATAT
>JAFTPQ010000041.1 GCA_017463205.1 Clostridia bacterium | reverse complement strand
TCAACGGAGAGAAAGCAGGGAAATTACTGTTTAATAACCGTTTGGATTTAAGTAAATATCTTGTAAAAGGCAAGAATGAAATAGTATTGACACTGACGGTAGGGCTTAGAAATGTATTAGGGCCGTTCCATACTTTAGAGGAGAATCCAACGAGCGTTGGTCCGTATAGCTTTGAAAGAATGGGTTCTTGGAAAAACGGAAAAAGTCATTTATTGCGTCAAGACTATATCTTTAACAAAGTATTTAAATAAAAATTAATCAAAAAACATCAATATTGAGAGTTCAGTGATTATTATATTTTATAAGAAGACGATTATTAAGTTGGTTTCCATTTTGAGGCGTTGATTCGTAAATGAGCAATAATATTGCGAATGTCCTAGTAAATGTCAAAAGGTAGTGGTTTGCAAAGCTCATTTTTCAAAAGTGGCGCGAAATAATTTGCATGAGGCACTTGCCGCGCAAGAAAGTGGGTTAGAAAAGAATTTATTTCAGATATAAACGTGAATACACCCGATATGCTGCATAGTTTGTATTTAAGCAAGAACGTGATACAACAGGCTATTGTGGCGCAAGATAAAATTATTCGCAAAATAGCGGATAACGGTAGTAGTGTTATCGTCGGCAGAGCAGCTGACTACGTTCTTCTTGATTATAAAAACATAATGAAAGTATTTATTTCCGCTATAATAATATTTATGCCCATAGACTGATTTCAATTGTTTATTTGAAATTTGGTTATAAGCATAAAGTTGGACAATAGAGGATTATAGTGTAATCATATTAAGGCATATCGAGGACGATCAACTTTTAAGTATAAAAGGCATAGGGCAGGTATGCGTTGAAAAGGAAATTAAAAATAGTGGACGGTTAGAGATAGGTTCAATCGTGCGGGGGCTCAAATTTATGGTTCGTTGAACCGTCTGAAAAATTATATAGTGTTTATCTAAAATTCTTGGCATTACTTAAAAAATGTTGACAAACGCAGAGGGATTGTTTATAATATTGTAAAAATTCAAACGAAATTTGAAATTTTTTAAGGAGAAAGATAAAAATGAAGTTTGCAACGTACAACATTTGTCATTGCGGCAATTATGAAAATTGGAAAAAAGGGGACGATTTGCCCGTAAATATTGCCCGTACAGCGGAAGTTATCGCGGAAATCGACGCCGACATCATTGGTTTAAACGAAGTGTATACCACAGGCGAGCCGGAATATTTTTGCGATCAAGAAGGAAAATTGGCAAAACTTGCAGGGTATCCTTATTACGTGTTTGCAGCAGGAAAAGAGTTTGAATGGGCAACGATAGGAAATGCGATACTTTCCAAATATCCCATTATAAACGTGAAAAAAATTGCCGTACCCGCGCCCAAGGAAGAGGAACGCGATCCCAACGAAAACAGTTGGTATGAAGATAGAGTGTTATTATGTGTTGAAATTGATGCAAATGGGAAAAGCGTGTTGGTGATATCCACGCATTTTGGGTTGAATCCTATGGAACAACGCCGTATTGTGGACGCTGCTTGTAAAGAGATCGACAGTCACGGTGAAGTGGTGATCATGGGCGATTTTAACGTATTTCCGAACAGCGAATTTTTATCCCCGCTGTATGCGCGTTTAAAGAGCGCGGCGAAAGAAACGGGTAACACTGAATACACCTTTCCAACCTATAATCCGCAAATACATATTGATTATATTTTTGTGCCGAAAACGGCGAAAATAAAAGGATATACGGTGTATAAAAATCTTGTATCCGACCACAGACCGATTTCTGCGGAAATTGAATTATAAAAAACTTTCCTCTCATCAAGGCGACGTGAAACCGAAGCACCTATTGAAATTTGAACCTTTTGGATAGGACTTTTCAATGGGTGTTTTTATATTTCTTAAATTTTGCATAATGAAATACATGGTTCATTTACTTTCATAAAAGTGACGGTAACTTCAAGAATTTTGTGCAAGCTCCTAAAAATTTTTTTTGTGCGGTTTTGCCCATGATTTGGCGTGTGGCGAAAACCGACAGTCCACTTTTTGATCGCAGTGTAAAATAGTGATCTTTTTATTTGATATAACAAAAATTTTCGTTGATTTTTATAAAAATATATGTTATAATAGCCTTGCGATTCGGCAGGTTGGCAAAAAAGGTGATAAAATGTCTAATATCAAAAAATATATTTTGTACACTACCATTTATAGCGTCGGTTTGATGTTTTGCTCCGGGGCGATCATACAAACGTTTTTGTTGCAAGCGGGCTTTACTGCGCAAGAGGTGTATTTATACAATTCATTGATCCAAATTGCGCAGGTTGCCATGATGACGGTGATGACATTCCTTTCGGGAAACATCAAGCGCGTAAAATGGGTGACGGGGATAGCCTATCTTTCTTTAAGCGTGTTGGCGTTTGTCTTTTTGGCGGGCGCATTAAATCCCGATACCATTGGAAAACCGTTTGTTATCGCAGTGTTTTTAACCGCCGCTATCGCTTACATAGGCGTTGGTTTGTATTCTATTTTAAGTTATTGTCTGCCTTATTACACGATCGATATGCATGAATACGGCAAAATGACGGGGCTTGGCGTTGCCGCTTCGGGAGGTTGCTCGTTTGCGCTTTCTTTCGTACATACGTACGCTGTGGCAAAGTTCGATTATATGCAGACAATGGCGTGGTTTTTTGTACTTGCCATTCTTTGTTTTATTATGACAAGCCTTACGTGTATATCGATGAAGGAAATTAAAAACAAGGAAGCGGCGCATACAACGACGAAAAAGGATCTTGTTGCCGTGTTTAAAAACAAAGATACGTATATTTTGTTGTTGCCTAATTTTGCACGCGGATTGGCGGTGGGAATGATGACCGTCATTACGGTTATCGCTACTTCTGCGGGGATCTTAAACGAACGTACGTCGGCATATGTCAATATTGTGATGCAAGTGGCGACGTTTTTAGGAAATCTCATTTATGTATTTTCTTATAAAAAATTATCCAGCACCACGTGGTTGTTGCTTGCGACGATCGGTGCCTGCATATTTTTCCCGCTTTGCCTCGGAAAAGGTTTGGTATGGTTTTTGGTGCTGTTCTTTTTGGCATACTTTTTCCGTATGATCGTGGATACGGCGATCCCCGTCGTTATTACGGAGATC
This sequence comes from Clostridia bacterium, assembly GCA_017463205.1. Taxonomy (GTDB): domain Bacteria; phylum Bacillota; class Clostridia; order Christensenellales; family Borkfalkiaceae; genus Scatosoma. The sequence goes on along the minus strand of JAFTPQ010000041.1, from coordinate 14,305 downwards.
ATACCGCAAGAACAGATCGGCGCGTACACCTCGATCAGAATGTTGGTGTTTACGGGCGCGCAAGCGGTTGCAACACTGATTATTACGCCGATCGTCAATTTGGTGGGGTATACGGGATTGTTGATTTTTGCCTCTTTCATGCAATTGCTTTGCGGTGCGGTGTATTATTTGGTTGCATTGAAGGAAAAACGTAAAGCCAAAATGAAAGAAGTTACGCAAGAAGCGGTGTAAAACCTTGACATGACCTCAAAAGGTGTGTTATAATTTATATAGTTCAATACGAACGCGCGGTACGCTTTTTGCGAAAAGCGTTTAATAGGGAAGAGAGAAATCGAGGCTCGTTTTATAAAAAACGACGAGAAAAAGAGTTGCTCCACTGCCCCCGCAACCGTAAGAACGCCCGCCCTTTTTCACTGTGTAAAAACGGGAAGGAAGGGGGCAGGTATGCGTTGAGCGCATATCAAAGGCGTTGTAAGTCGGGAGACCTGCCCTGCGTTTTAGACAGACGATTTTTCCGAGGGGAAGCGGAAGGAGCGTAAGATAGCCGTTTTAAAAAACGGTGTTATTTGCGTATTTTGTTTCCGTTTGCCTTCGGTAAACGGAAATTTTTTACTTAAGGAGGCGTTTTATGAAACGCAAAACGTATCATTGGTTGGCGGTCGTTCTTTGTTTGTGGACGGCAATGATGGCGGCTTGTCAAAAGTCGGGAGAAGTACAAAGCGCGGAAGTGCTGGTAAGCAGCGACAGCGTATTGACGATCCGTGTAGTGGAAGCGGCGGAAAACGCTACGTTGTACGACGTAATGAAAAAATTAAAAGAAGAGGGTAAGATAGAATTTGTCAGCGAAAACAGTACGTACGGGCAATCGATCGTCAGTATCAACGGCGTGGAAAATCCGTCCGATTGGTCGTATTATTGGGCGTCGTATACAACGGATAAGGATAACGGCGAATACGCATTTACACGGGAAGAAACCGACTGGTATTATGCGGCGGCGGGGATATCCTATTTGCCTGTTAAAAACGGTGAAACGTATATGTTCGAATATATCGAAAACACCTACAACGGATAGGGCAGGTATGAGATGAAGTATAAAAAACAGGGAAAAACCGACAAGAAAAGCAAGGTGGCGTATTCGGCGAAAGAATGCGCCTATATCGCCGTGTTTGTTGCGCTGTTGATCGCAACCCAGCTTGTGTTGTCGTCTTTGCCCGGCGTCGAATTGGTGACGGTGTTGTTCGTCGCGTATGCTTACGCCTTTGGGACGGCGCGCGGTATGATCGCCGCTACGTCGTTTTCGTTGTTGCGGCAAGCAGTGTTCGGCGTTTATCCAAAAGTGTTGGTGCTGTATTTGGTATATTATAATACCCTCGCTTGTATATTCGGTTTGATCGGGAACAAGGGGAAAACGAAAAAGCAACTGCTTTTCATTGTGCTGATCGCATGCGTTTGCACTGTGGGATTTACCATGTTCGACAATGTTTTAACCCCACTTTGGTACGGTTATACAAAAAAAGCGGCGCGGCTGTATTTTCAATATTCCCTACCCGTATTATTGCCGCAGGTCGTCTGTACGGCGGTGACGACAACGGTGTTGTTTTTGCCCTTACAAACGGTGTTTTCATTGTTTGCCGCCAAAGGGAAAAGATTAAAACGTGACGAAAAAAACATAATTATTGACATAAATTCATAGAAAAAACACCCCGAAATCAACGACGCTTGGATCGAGTATTCCAATCGTTTTAGAGATACGACGGGGGGAGGGAAAAATCGATTGGCAAGCGGTTTTGAAAGAACCGCAAGCGGTGGACTATCAAGGCGCTTGGCTTTACGGAATCGGCTTTGCTTGCCCCAAAACCATCTATCGCGATCGAGATTTGGTTTGCGAAGATTTTGTCAAAAAAGCAAAAGCATTGTTTGCGGGCAAAACACCAACCGTCTTTTTGCGCCGAAACCCGATTTGGGAATGTGGGAATAAGACGTTGATAGGCAAAAAACGTCGAAGCGTAAAGGCTTTCGGCGTTATTTATAAGGTCGGTATCATTTTATACTGCAAATCAGCGTTTTTTCAAATAGCTGTCTAAAATATTTTGAATAAATTCGTCTGCGATTCCCGACGTGGGGGAGGCGGACGGTTGCTCCTCGTCTTTGGGCGGAGGAGCTTCTTTTTTGCCTTGCTGTTCTTGTTTTTGTTCGTTATGATCTTGTTTTTTTGTATTTTGGTCGGGGTTGACGGCGCTAAACGTTTGCGTAAATCGGGACAGATCACCCAAAAAAGACAGCATTTGTTGCGAATCTTTCAATTTTTCCATCAACGGTTTTGCGCTTTCGGTAAAATCGGGGTTTTGTGAAAGATAATATAATAAAACCAACGTTAAAATTTCCATAATGCATTATATGCCGAACAGTAGCCGAAAATTGACGGACGGAATACAATATACTAACGTTTCACCGACCAATCGCGGGAAACGTACGATTTTTTCGGAGGTAAAAATGAAGAGCTTTAAAAATTATACCAAACAAGCGGCGGAAATTGCCGAAAAACAGGTGGGGGAACAGCAAGAAAACGCGTCGGAGGCGGCGTCCGCAGAAGAATTGACCAAACAGATCGCGTCGGCATATCACGGTCGTAGCAATGCCGATATGTTGAAAAGTATTTTGGCGGAAGCGGAACGCAGTAAACGCGCAGGGACGCTTTCCAACGAGGAGATTGAATCGTTCTACCGTAATTTTGCGCCGATGTTAAACGGCTTTCAAAAGAAACAACTTCGCGCTGTCGTCGATTGTTTAAAAGAGATAGAACCGTAATTGGGGACTACCATGTATGCGTTGAATTATGTAAATATGAAAAATTGCACCGATGCGCACGTTTACATTTTTGCAATTTCTTCCAATGCGGAAAGCAATTTATCCACTTCCCGTTCGCTGTTAAAATGCGAAAAGGACGCTCTTAATAAACCGTTTTCTTGCGTACCTAAAGCCTGATGCATCAAAGGGGCGCAATGTAAACCGCCTCGCAGAGCAATATCGTATCGTTCGGATAAAAGATCTGCTACGTATTCGGAGGGTAAATTTTTATGCGCAAAAGAGGCGAGCCCACACGGGTTCGGGCGGGAATAGGAAACGTAATCACGCAAACCGCACAAACCGTTTAAAAAGTAGGCGGTCAGCATCAAACAACGGCTGTTGGCTTGCTTGCCGTGAACGGATAAATACCGAACGCCTTCCAACAAAGACACGATCGCAGGATAAGAAAGCGTGCCGCCTTCCAGTGCGTCGGGATAAAAATCGGGCATTTCCAACGAAATGGAAAGCGAGCCTGTTCCGCCGTGTAAAATGGGGCGTGGTTGTACGCGATCGGAAAACAACAATGCGCCGCTGCCTTGAATCCCCATCAAGCCTTTATGCCCGGCAAGACACAATAGATCGACACCTGCCCCCTTCATTTTGATCGGAATATGGCCGCCCCCTTGCGCTCCGTCGCAAAGAAACAATACGTTTTTCGGCAATATTTTTTTGATTTTTTCCAATGGCGGCAAACAACCGTTGACGTTGGAAGCAGTGGTGACGATCACCATTCTCGTGTTGTTTCGCAACCGAGCGGCAATATCCGTCGGATCGAGGTTGGCGTTTCCGTTTTCGCGCTCGCCGCGCAAAGGGCAAACGTCGTAGGTGATCACGTCCTGCGATTGTAAATATTGCAAGGGACGTAAAACGGAATTGTGTTCCATGCAACTCACCACTACGTGGTCGCCTGCGTGCAAAACGCCCAATATCGCAATATTTAAGGCTTCCGTGCAGTTTTTGGTGAAAATTACGCGGTCGAAACCGTATCCGTCGAAATAGGCGTCTAATGCGTTGCGGCATTGTTGCACGGTATTTGCGCAGGAAAGGGACAGTTTGTGTCCGCTACGCCCCGGATTTGCGCACACTTTCATGGCGGCTGCGGTTGCGTTTAACACTTGGTCGGGTTTTCTGCCGCCCGTGGCGGCGTTGTCAAAATATAACATATTCACCTCTTTTTCGTCGTACAAAAATTTAACTTCGTACATAAAATATAGTATTCCGAAAAGGAGGCGGGTATGCCATGATCATTTTAGCGGTTTTTCGTTCCAGAAGTCACAGCTTGGATTATCTGGAACGTTTGCATAGATACGGGGTGGACGCAACGACAGCGCCGACGCCAAAAGAAGCGAAGATCGGTTGCGGTTTGTGTGTTCGGTTCGATTCAAGAGTGTTTACGCGGGCGCGCGCGATATTAAAAACAGGGAAATACAGTTCGTTTAAAGGGTTTTATAAGATGGAATTTTTAGCGGGGAAAGTTTCGGTTACGCCTTATAAACCGCCCGTGTAAGCAAAGCGTAACCGTCGGCAGACGGCGAAAAAACTGAATATACCGATTTTTTTATTTTATCGACCGTTTGACGATTGCAAAAGAAGAAAAAAAGTGCTATAATACACGTATGAAGACGATTGAAAAAAAAGCGGCGCTTGCCGAATTGGAAAAACTTTATCCCGATGCAAAGCCCGCTTTGCAGTTTAAAACCCCATACGAGTTGTTGGTGGCGGTCGTTTTATCGGCGCAATGCACGGACGAACGGGTGAACAAAGTGACGGCGGTTTTGTTTGAAAAGTATTCCACGCCCGAAAAAATGTTGCAACTTTCGCAGGCGGAGTTGGAAAGGTATATCTTTTCCTGCGGTTTTTACAGAATGAAAGCGGAACATATTTTATCGGCATCCAAAGATATTTTGGAAAAATTCGGCGGTGAAGTGCCGAACACGGTGGAAGATTTAATGAGCCTTGCAGGCGTCGGAAAAAAGACGGCAAACGTCGTATATTCGGTGGCGTTTGGGGGCGCGGCGATTGCGGTGGATACACACGTGTTTCGCGTCAGCAATCGCCTAGGGCTGGCGAAGGGAAGTACGCCCGAAAAGGTGGAAGAAGGCTTGTGTAAGGCGATCCCCAAAACAGATTGGGCGAAAGCGCATCATTGGCTGATCTATCACGGAAGGAGAGTGTGCCATTCGCAACGTCCCGATTGCGAGCATTGTACGTTACAAAACGTTTGCGATTATTTCAAACAGGGCGGAAAAAACGCCGTAAAACCGAAAAAGAAAGATTAAGCGAATAAATCTCCCTCGCGGCGCGCATACTGCGGCTGTGGGGGTATTTTTATGCAAAAAGAACGGGAAACGACAACTTGCAAAGAAGCGTTTTTAAAACGATTGTCCGAACTGGAAGATTTGGGCGAAAAAAAGATGAAGATCTATTCGCGTTTGCTGATGGATACGGCGTTGGCGGAGGATATGCAACGGCTGGCGACTCGTCATGAAAACAGGAAAGAATGTCTGATAAAATTATGGTCGGGGAAACCGTCCAAAACGAAAAACGAAGGGGGCAGGTATGCGATGAATGATGAGGAGGAAGAAAAATGAAGCTGGAAAAACGTGAAGTGACGTTAAACGAATTCGACAGTTTGCAAGACGCATTTTATTTTGAAAGAGCATTATTGTCGCAATACGTATGTTGTTTGCAACAAGCGCAACGCAAAGAAACGCGCGCGCAACTGTTAAAACTGATAACGGAGATCGGAGAAGATATCTTTTTTCTTTGCGATCTGCTTGGTGGCAGCGCCATAGAAAACCGTTCCTCGGATGAATGATCGAACGAAGAATCATGCGAATGATCGTATAAACAAAAACGAAAACAAACAAAGAACGAAAGCGTTTAAAAAAGCGTTTTCGTTTTTTTAACGCCGTTTTTTAGTGAAAAAGCGACAAAAGACAACAAAAACGGCAAAAAACAGCCAAAATTCTTGACAAAAACGTTCGCGCGCGTTATAATAACGTTATCGATGAAACGTTCGCAAAGAAAAAAGCGGACAAAAAGGAGAAAAAGTTATGGAAAAAAAGATCGGAAAAGTGAAAAAATTCTTTGAAGAATTTAAGAAGTTTATCACGCGCGGCAACGTATTGGATATGGCTGTCGGCGTTATCGTTGGCGGTGCGTTTACGGCGATCGTCAACGGTATGAGCAATTTTATTTTAAAGCCCATTATCAATTGGATTTTGGCATTGGTGATCGGGAAAGACGGTTTGGAGGGCGCGATCACGATGCTTTCCCCTGCGTATAAAGACGTATTGAACGACGCAGGCGCGGTGATCGGTACGGAGTTAGATCTTGCAAATTCCATTTATATCGATTGGGGTTCGTTTATCAGCGCAATCATCAATTTCCTCTTGATCGCATTCGTGCTGTTTATGATCGTGCGTACAATGAATAAGATTGCGGAAGCGCAGGCAAAAATGATCGACGGAATGGACTTGGATGAAAAGAAGGCGGTTGCAAAGATCCGCCGCGAACAAAAAGTTTCCAAAAAAGAAGCGAAAGTGATTTACGAACAGCAATTTGCGGAAGCAGCGGCTAAGAAAGCGGAAGAAGAACGCGTTGCGGCAGAACTTGCTGCGGCGGATGCGGCGGCAGCGGAAGCAAAGGCGATGGCAAACACCAAACTTTTGGAAGAGATCCGCGATTTATTGAAGAATAAATAAAAACCGTTTCAGGTGGGAAAAGTCAATGGGAAGGAGTGAAAATCATTTGACATTTCCGTAAAAAGCGGGTATAATAAAACAGATAAAAATAAATGCGATGAAAAAGTGGGTTTTTTCGTCAACGTTTTTAAAAGAGAGCGCGCCCGTAGGCTGAAAGGCGTGTAAAAATGTGAAAACGCCCTTTCACTTTGGAGCTGTCCTTTTGATACGTCGTCCGAATGAAAAACGACGGGTAGGGAGGAACGTAAACGCGACGTTACGGCGAAAACAAGGCGCAGGTTATCTTGCGTGAAAACAGGTGGTACAGCGATGGATTCGCCCTGTGTGTTCTTTCAGAACGCGCAGGGCGTTTTTTCTAGCGCAAACGACAGCAGGAAGAAATTAGGAAATAAATTAAGAAACGCAACGTGCGTTTTCAAACAAAGCAGAAAAATTAAACCGTAAAACGGAGGAAATTATGAAAGAAAAAATCGAAAACTTGCGCGCGCAGATCGAAAGCGCGATGCAACAAACGAAAACGGGACGGGAACTTTACGAATTGAAAGTGAAATTCCAAACCGAGTTAAAAGGGATCATGAGCGGCATGAAAGATCTGGCGAAAGAGGACAGACCTGCGTTCGGAAAGATCGTCAACGAATTTAAACAAGGGATCGAAGAACAATTCGAGGCGCGCGCGTTGGTCGTCCGTCAAATGGAGATGAAAGAAAAATACGCCAAAGAGCGTATCGACATCACGATGCCGGGGAGAAATTATCAGGCTGGCGCGTTACATCCCATTACAAAGGTGAAAAACGAATTGATCGATATCTTTTCGGGGATGGGCTTTACGGTGTTTGAGGGGCCGGAAATCGAAACGGATTATTACAACTTTACGGCGTTGAACACGCCCAAAGATCACCCTGCGCGCGATATGCAAGACACTTTCTATCTTGCGGATAATTTATTGCTCCGCACGCAGACGTCGGCGGGGCAGATCCGCGTTATGGAAAAACAAGCGCCCCCGATTAAAATTCTCTCCCCGGGCAGAGTGTTCCGTTCGGACGACGACGCAACGCATTCGCCTATGTTCCATCAAATGGAAGGGTTGGTGGTGGATAAAGGGATCACTCTTTGCGATCTGCAAGGTATGTTGGCGGAATTTGCGCAAAAAATGTTCAGCGCGTCTACCAAAGTACGTTTGCGTCCCTCCTATTTCCCGTTTACAGAACCCAGCGTAGAGGTTGACCTCAGTTGTTCGGAATGCGGTGGAAAGGGCTGTCGGCTTTGCAAAGGCACGGGCTGGATCGAAGTGCTCGGCGCGGGAATGGTCAACCGTCACGTTTTGGAAAATTGCGGCGTAGATCCCGACGAATACACGGGGTTTGCATTCGGTATGGGGATCGAGCGTATCGCTATGTTAAAATACGGCATCAACAACATCAAAACGTTGTTTGAAAACGACACCAGATTTTTAGAACAGTTTGCGGATTAAGGCGAGGATTAAGGAGAAATAAAAATGAAAGCACCTTTCAGTTGGTTAAAAGATTACGTAGATATCGACGTTTCCGCACAGGAGTTGGCAGAAAAGCTCTTTTCGTGCGGTTTTGAAGTGGAAGAATTGGTTTATTTGGGCAGCAAGATCGATCGGGTGGTCGTTGGGGAAGTGAAGGCGTTGACGCCGCACCCCGACAGCGATCATATGCAGATCTGCGTGGTGGATTGCGGCGAACAATACGGCAGAGAATTGCAAATCGTTACGGGTGCGCCCAACGTATACGTGGGGATGAAAACCCCTTGCGCGTTAGACGGCTCGACGGTGGCGGAAAGCAATCCCGAAGTGTTGGAAAAGAATCCCGACGCAGTGAAAAAGATCAAAAAAGGTAAATTACGCGGCGTGGAATCGTTTGGTATGCTTTGTTCTGGGGAAGAATTGGGAATTAATGAAGATTTTTATCCCGGAGCAGGCGTAAACGGATTGCTCGATTTGGCAAAAGACGCGCCCGTGGGAGAAGATATCAAAAAGATCGTCGGGTTGGATGATTGGATCTTTGATATTTCCGTTACGGCAAACCGCCCCGATTGTCAATGTATTTTAGGCATCGCGCGTGAAGTGGCGGCTGTTTTGAAAAAGCCTCTTAAAGAACCCGATTATTCGTACACAGAACATTCCACAACGGCTGCGCCTGTGGAAGTAGAAGTGCTTGCGCCCGATCTTTGCCCCCGTTACGTAGGTCATTACGTAGAAAGCGCGCAAGGCGGCGAAACGCCTATTTGGATGAAGAAACGCCTTGCTTTATCGGGAATCCGTTCCATTTCTCCCATTGTAGACATCACCAATTTCGTGTTGTTGGAAATGGGACAGCCGATGCACGCGTTTGACGCGGACGATATTGCGGACAGAAAAATCGTTGTCCGCAGAGCGGAAAAGAGCGAAGAGATCACCACGCTCGACGAAAAAGAATTTACGCTCACGCCCGATAATCTGGTGATTTGCGACGGGAAAAAGCCTGTTGCATTGGCGGGGATCATGGGCGGCTTGAACAGTGAAATAAAGACGACGACGAAAAACGTATTTTTCGAATCGGCAAAATTCGCGCGGGATAACGTAAGAAAGACGTCGCGCGCGTTGGGGCAATCCTCCGATTCCTCCTCCCGGTTTGAAAAGGGCGTTGACGCGTATACCAACGCTTTGGGTATGGCACGCGCGCTGCATTTGATGGAGGAGTTGGGTTGCGGAAAAGTAACCGATATCCGTCGCGACGTGTGCGCGGCAGATTTAACGCCGAGAATCATGACGGCAAGCGTCGCCAAGATCAACGCGTTGTTGGGAATCGTTGTTCCCAACGAAGAAATTGCGGCGATTTTGGAAAGATTGCATTTCAAACCTGTGATCGACGGCGATACGTTGACGGTGGAGATCCCCGGTTATCGCGACGACGTGGATAATTATCCCGATTTGGCGGAAGAAATTATTCGTATGTACGGTTACGAACACATCACGCCGACCTTTTTGGAAAAAGCGAGCGTAACAGGCGGCGGTTTAACAGACGAACAGAAAAAGGAATTGCATTTGAAAAACGTATTGCGCGTACAAGGTTTTTCGGAGGCGTACAATTATTCGTTCTATTCGCCGAAAGATCTCGATTTAATGAAATTGCCCGAAGACGCGGCGGAAAGAAACGCGGTGAAAATTTTAAATCCCATCAGCGAAGAATTGTCGTTGATGCGCACCTTCCTTGCACCGTCGATGTTGGGGAACGCCGTACGGAATATCCGTCGGGGCAACGACGAAGGCAGACAGTTTGAAGTGGCAAACGTATACGCGCCCCGCAATACGCAAGCAGGCGAGCAACCCGATGAACGCAAGCATTTGGTGTTGGGTGTTTGGGGCGGCAAAAACGATTTCTTTGATATGAAAGGCGCGGTGGAGCAGATCGCGAAGTTGTTCCATTTGCATTTTACGTACGAACGTGCGGAAAAAACCTATTTACACCCCGGCGTTTCCGCAAACGTGCTGTTCAATAAACAAATCGTGGGGTGTATTGGGGAACTCGATCCGTCGATTGCATTGTCGTTGGGGTTGGATAAAAAGGTATATCTTGGGGAACTCGATCTGGCGACTTTGACGGTTGAAATGGACGATGTGATCCGTTATCAAAACCTGCCCAAATTCCCTGCGGTGAAACGGGATCTGGCGTTGATCGCGGACGAAAAACTCACTTGCGCGGACGTGGAAGAGGTATTGTTGCATTCTTGCAAATACGTAACGGAAGCAAAATTGTTCGACGTATATCGTGGCGGTCAAGTCCCCGAAGGGAAAAAGAGTATGGCGTTCACATTGACGTTTACGCCCGATGCGAACGTGGAAAAGGCGTTTACCCCCGAAGCATTGGACGGGTTCGTGAAAAAGATCTTGAATAATTTGAAATTTAAGTTGGACGTCGAACTTCGTTGATGGGCGGTATCGATCGGTGAAAAGAACGGATAAAGTGACGGCCTTCGGGTTTATCAACGTGGACAAGCCGTCGGGGATCGTATCCTCGACGGTCGTCAATAAAATAAAATGGTTGTCGGGCGTACCGTGCGGACATATGGGTACGCTCGATCCCTTGGCAAGCGGTGTTTTGCCTGTCGGCGTGGGGAATGCTACGAGGCTGTTCGATTACTTTTTGGAAAAGGAAAAAGAGTACGTTGCAGAGTTTACGTTTGGCGTGGAATCGGACACGCTCGATTCTACGGGAAACCTCGTACGAGGGGGGTATGTACCGAATGAACGGGAAATTGCAGACGTTTTGCCGCAATTTTTCGGGGATATTATGCAAATGCCGCCCAAGTACAGTGCAAAAAACGTAAACGGCAGACGGGGCTACGATTTGGCTCGCGCGGGCATCGAATTTGAACTGCAACCCAAAAAAGTGCATATATATCATATGGAATGTTTGGGGAAGGCAGAAGATAAAGAGGATACGTTTTGTATAAAGATCCGTTGCGGCGGCGGTACATATATCCGTTCGATCGCGCGCGACGTGGCGGAAGTTTTGGGAACGAAAGCGGTGATGAGCGCGTTGCGCCGTACGCAAAGCGGCTTTTTCGCGTTAGGAAATTCCGTGCCGTTTTCCGTATTGGAAACAGACCCTTCCGTGGAAGAATTACAACGTATGATGATCCCGACGGACAGCGTGTTGCCGTTTGAGGTTTTAACGTTGCAAGGCAAGGCGGAAACACGGTTCTATAACGGCGTTGCGGTGGAAACGGATGAAAAAGACGGATTGTATAAAATTTACCGCGACGAAACTTTTTACGGAGTGGCGGAAGTGAAAAACGGCTTTGCAAAAGCGAAAATAAAGTTGTGTTGATCGTATAAGAAGATGTTGAAAACGGTTTGGTTGACGGAAAAAAAGAATATCGATCTCGGTACGGTGATGTTGTTGGGAGGCTTTGACGGTTTGCACGTGGGGCATCGCGCTTTGGTGTCGCGCGCAAAACAATGTGGCTTGCCTATCGGCATTATGACGATCGTCGGTGGAAAAGAAAAAAGTTTATTCACGTTTGCCGAACGGGAAGAAATTTTTCGTCAAGCAGGCGTAAATTTTGTATTGGAACTGCCGTTTTCCGAAATCAAAGACTTATCCCCCGAACAATTTTTACAACTTTTACAGCAGGAATTTTCCCCAAAACTGTTTGTTTGCGGTGAAGATTTTCGCTTTGGAAAAAATGCGGAAGGAACGCCTGAAAAAATAAAACAAGCCACCCAGGTATGCGTTGAAGTACAACCGTTATTGGAAGTGGAAGGGGAAAAAGTCAGCGCGAGGTCGATCAAAACATTGTTGCAAGAAGGGGAATTATCCAAAGCAAACGCGTTGCTTTCACATTCCTTTTTTCTGAAAGGCGAAGTGATCAAAGATCGGCAGATCGGGCGTACGATGGGCTTCCCGACGGCGAATATCGTATATCCCAACGAAAAATTTCCTTTAAAAAAAGGCGTGTATGAAACGCGTGTTACGGTGAACGGACAGACGTATAAAGGGATCACCAATTATGGGGCACGCCCGACGTTTGACGACGAAACGGTGTTGACGGAAACACATTTGGACGGATTCGACGGCAACCTGTACGGCGAAACGTTGCAGGTGGAATTTCTTGGATTTTTACGGGATATACGGCGTTTTGAAAGCGCAAAACAATTGAAAGAACAATTAACGAAAGACATACAGGCGGTGAGAAACAATGATTAAATTTGGGCCAAGCGGCAACTGCGACAGTTTTTATGCGGAAGGTTTTTCGCACACGGAAGAATCTGCGGCGTTCGTGAAGAAACGCGGTTTGGATTGTTTTGAATATTCCTTTGGTCGCGGCGTGCGTATGAGCGAGGATAAGGCGATCGCCATCGGGGAGGCGTTTCAAGCGGAAGGAGTAGAAATTTCCGCGCACGCGCCTTATTTTATCAATTTTGCCAATCCCGACGACGAGATGGCGGCGAAATCGTACGGTTACGTGTTGGATACGGCAAAAGCGTTGAAATTGATGGGCGGCAAACGCGTTGTATTTCATCCTGCCGCGCAAGGCAAAGCAAGCCGTGAAGAAGCGGTTTCGCTGACGGAAGAACGTTTGAAAATTTTGCGCGATTATATTTATTTGAACGATTTGCAAGATATGACGTTTTGCCCCGAAACAATGGGAAAATTGGCGCAGATCGGCACGGTGGAAGAAATTACTCGATTTTGCAAGATCGATCCCATATACGTTCCGTGTATCGATTTCGGGCATATCAACGCGCGGGAACAAGGCTCGTTGAAGACGGTGGGGGATTACAAATCCCGTTTGCAATATATGATCGACGAGCTGGGTATGGAAAAAATGCGGCATTTTCATATGCATTTTTCCAAAATTATGTATTCCGCAAAAGGGGAAGTGAAACACCTTACGTTTGAAGACGAAGTGTACGGGCCGGAATTTGCGCCGCTTGCTACGGCGTTAAAACAATTGGATTTACAACCTTATATCGTCAGCGAATCGGCAGGTACGCAAGCGGAAGACGCTTTGGAAATGAAAATTACGTACGAGAAAGCGTAATTTATGAGGAAAATTTAAGGAAGTCCCCGTTGTACACTTGACGAACGGGGAAATTTCTGTTAAAATAATAGAGGAGAGATATGGATATGACAAAGACGAACGCTGAAAAATTGTTTGAAACGTGCGGTTGCGAGGCGGTGTACACCTGTTGTTTGTATCAGCTTCGTTATATCACGGGGATCGAACCGGAAAACGGTTGCGCGATCATCGATCAAACAGGCGGAACGCTTTACACCGATATGCGGTATATGGAAGCGGCGGAAAAACTGTTGAAAGGCACGGACGTAACGCCTGTTCTTTATAAACAGGACGACATATTAAAACGTTTGGCGTCCTATCAAAGTGTGGGCGTTTCTTTCGATCAAATGTCCCATATCGAATACGTAACGTTGGAAAAAGCAGGCGTGAAAATGGTGAACGTCGATCAGCATATTTCTTCCGTGATGATCGTGAAAAACGATTGGGAACTTTCCAATATCGCCAAAGCCTGCGAAATTGCCGAAGAAGCGTTCAACGCCTTGTTGCCTGAAATTAAGGAAGGTATGACGGAAAAGGAAGTGGCGGCGTTGCTCGAATATAATATGCGTAAGCGCGGTGCGCAAGGCACTTCTTTCGATACGATCGTAGCGTTTGGCGCGCACGCGGCTGTTCCGCACCACGAAACGGGCGAAACGAAATTGTGTTTCGGTGACGAAATATTGATCGACTTTGGTTGTAAAGTCAATGGATATTGTTCGGATATTACGCGTACGGTGCTGTTTGGCGACGACGGTAAACACGAAGAATTTAAAAAAGCATACGCGCATGTTTTGGCGGCGCATTATTTGGCGCAAGAAAAGATCGTGGCGGGTATGACGGGCAAGGAAGCGGACGCTATCGCGCGAGAATATTTAAAAGAAAACGGATACGGCGATCTGTTTACCCATTCGTTGGGGCACGGAATCGGTTTAAATATCCACGAAGCACCTTGGGTAAGCCCGAAAGGCACGCTCCCCCTTCAAAACGGCATGGTATTTTCGGACGAGCCGGGGGTGTACTTAGCGGGACAATACGGGATCCGTATCGAAGACACGGTTACGTTGAAAGACGGAAAAGTGAAGAGTTTTATGTCCAAAACGGACAAAAACCTCATTATTTTATAAAAAAGAAAATTATATTGTAGTACAAGGAGAAAAATTGTATGGCACAGATTTTGGCAG
>JAFTPQ010000005.1 GCA_017463205.1 Clostridia bacterium | reverse complement strand
GACAAGGTGAAAGTGGAAATTATCAAGATCGGCGAAAAGGGTATCGATTTGAAATTGCTTGAAAAAATTGACTAATCAAACGTAAAGTTCCGCCTCGACGTTGTGTCGGGGCGGTTTTCTTCATAGAGGAGATTTTGCCTTGACAAGCGTGCGTAGGTGTAGTATAATAGAAGAAAGAGGTGACGGATATGGTTAAATATTCGATAATCGTGCCTGCATATAACGAAGAAAAAAGTTTACAACTTTTTTACGACGCCGTTACGCCGTTGATGGGCGGTTTGCAAGAAGAATACGAAATAATTTTCGTAAATGACGGCAGCAGGGATGCGACGAAACAAATTTTAAACGATTTAGCGGAAAAAGACAAACGTGTGAAAGTGTGTCATTTTTCACGCAATTTCGGGCAACAAGCGGCGCTTTTATGCGGCTTGCAAGAGGCGTGCGGACAAGCCGTTATTGCGATGGATGCGGATTTGCAAGATCCGCCCGAAGTGGCGTTGCAAATGATCGAAAAATGGAAAGAAGGTTTTGACGTGGTGCATGGCAAGCGCAAAAAACGCAAAGGGGAAACCTTTTTTAAAAAAGCCACGGCGAGTTTGTTTTATAAATTCACCCGCAAGATCACGGGTATGGAATTGCAACGGGACAGCGGCGATTTTAAATTGTACGATCGCAAAGTGGTGGACGCTATTTTGTCGATGAATGAGCACGATCGCTTGCTTCGCGCGCAGACGGCGTGGGTTGGTTTTAAACAGACTTGCGTGGAGTTCGATCGCCCCGAACGCGTTGCGGGAGAAACGCATTACACACTGAAAAAGATGGTGAAATTGGCGGAATCGGGGATATTTCCCAACACCGATTATACGCTGACGTTTCCGATCAAGTTGGGGGTATTGTTAGGGGTGCTCAGTGTCATTTGTTTCATCACGTTTGTTGTTTTAACATGTTGCGACGTTTGGTTTGGCGGCTTAACGGCATGGCTATTTCCGACGGTCGGGGCACTTTGCGCAGTGATATTGGTATGTCAAGGTATGGCAAATATCCATACGGCGATGATCTATAAAGAGGTGCAAAACCGCCCGAAATATATCATAGAAGAAAAACGGAATTTTGACAAAGAATAAATAATAAAAACGTAAAAAAACCTGCCCTGTTGGTGAAAACCAGCAGGGCAGGTATGCGTTGAAATGCAAAAACGGTTGGATTATAAAATTTTTATAAGAAGAAACTAACCTTTTTATATCCACGGTGTCTATATAAGTGAAAGCTTTCAAGTGAGAACAAACAAATGGAAAAAACACAAGTTGAAAAAATAATAACGCAACACGTTCGGCAGATATTCGGCTTTGCATTAAAACGTTGTAAAAGTGTGGAAGACGCGGAGGATCTGTCGCAGGAAATCGCATTAAAAGCCTTTCGCGCATTGTCGTTGCGGGAAGATATCAAAGACGTCGAACCCTTTCTGTGGACGATCGCGCGCAACACGCTTGCCAATTATTATCGAGATCACAGCAGATACGTGGGTGTTTCGATCGACGACGCGAAGACGGAAACGTTTTTGTCTGTCGATTTAGAGGAAGACATGCTGTTTCACGAAAACGTTGCCGAATTGCGAAAACAGATCGCCTATTTATCCAAACAGCAAAGGGAGATCGTGGTTGCGTATTATTATGAAAACAAAAAGCAAAAAGAGATTGCGGAAAAAATGGGCATATCCCTTTCGCTGGTCAAGTGGCATTTGTTTGAGGCGAAACAAAATTTAAAACGAGGAGTAGAAAATATGAAGAAAACGGATACGTTACAATTTGCGCCGATCAGGTTTTCCTTGATGGGATTTAACGGCAGTGCGGGGACGATGGGCGGAACGCAAGCGTTTTTTTACAGCGCGTTGTCCCAAAATATTGCGTATTGTGTCTATCGAGAGGGGAAAACCGTTCGGGAAATCGCCGACGCGTTGGGCGTTTCTCCCGTTTACGTCGAAAGCGAGGCGGAACGTTTGGAAGAATACGGTTATTTGATCAGGAAAGGCGAAAAGTATTGGGCAAATTTTCTTATCGAAGAACCGGATGTGCGAGGAGGTGAAATTTTACGACTGCACGAAGAAATGTACGAAAAAGCCGCTAC
This sequence comes from Clostridia bacterium, assembly GCA_017463205.1. Taxonomy (GTDB): domain Bacteria; phylum Bacillota; class Clostridia; order Christensenellales; family Borkfalkiaceae; genus Scatosoma. The sequence goes on along the minus strand of JAFTPQ010000005.1, from coordinate 47,388 downwards.
GCTTTTTGCAAACGCGCTTTGCGACGAATTGAAAAATAGCGGTATTTTGGAAGATCCTGCGATAGAAAGTGCTTATCGAACCGATCAAAATTATTTATTGTGGGCATTGATCCCGTACGTTGCGGCAAATTGCGACGACGGGGAGGAGGGGGAGATTCGATTTGAAGAAGTTGCCACGAGGCGGCCGGACGGCGCGTACGATATCGCCAACGTCACAATCAAATCGGACAGCGAAAAAGACAGGAAATATTACGGTTCTCTTTTAAAATGGTGCGGCCCCAGTTGGACGGGGAATGGCGATCGTATGCTTTGGTGCTGCCGTTCGGAATGGTCTGCGGAAAAAAGTATGCAAGAATTTTGGGATTACGTTTCCCCAAAGAGTATCAAATTGCTTTGCCGTATGCAGAATAAAGAAAAACTTTCCATTGACGAATACACCTTTTTGGCGCAGCAAGGATTTATTAAAATGGAAGGGGAACGCCCCGTTTTACAAATCGTTTGGTTGAAAGACGAGCAGATAAAAAACAAACTTCTTTCTATTGGAAAATCTGTTAAACAAACGTGTAAAACCGAGCTTGAAAAAATGAAAAAAACCTTCGTTCGAGCGGTTTTAGAAGTTACGCCCAAGCATTTAAGAAAAATGCAGGCGTTCGGATTGCAATATATTTTTCGTTCGGACGGGTGGTTTTTACTGTATTGCATCAAAGAATTGTTAGGCAATAAAAAATTGAAATTGCCGACAGACGGGCAAAAAAGATCGTTAATGACGATTGTTACAACGATTTGAAAAACATTTGACTAAATAACGAAAAACGTAAAAAACCTGCCCTGTTGGTAAAAACTAACAGGGCAGGTATGCGTTGAAATGCAAGAACAACAAAAAGAGCGTCCTTTTTTCTTGAAAAAAGACGCGTTTTTTCTATCGTTAATAAGTGTCGGTCAGTCCCAACCAATAATCGGCGGAGATATCAAACGTTTTTACAATTTGTTTCAAAATATCATATCCCGGACGCGCTTTTCCTTTCAGCCATTCGCTCACTTGACTTTGCTTCACGCCGATATGCTCGGCAAATTTTGTTTGCGTCAAATCGTGCTCTTTTAAAAATGTTTTTAAAATATCTTTAAATTCTATACCCGTATCCATACGTTTATTATATAGAAATTTCTATGATTTATAAAAAAATATAGAATATTCTATGCGATAAACGTTGACTTTTCTCAAATCACTGTGATAAAATATAGAAAATTCTATACATATACCCGACGCAAGTTGGTTGGATGCAAAAGAGGTGAAAAGTGGAGTGGTTAAAAGATATTGCAACGGTGTGCCAATACGTTGGCGTTGCGTTGTCGGTGCTGACGGCATACGAAGTTGTCTTTTTCGCCGTCGGCATATTTTTTCGTAAACGTTTTAAAAAGACAGAGGAAAGGCGTAGGTATGCTCTGTGCGTTCCCGCGCGAAACGAAGAAAAAGTGATACAAAATTTTTTGGAAAGCGTAGCCAATTCCGATTATCCGTTGGAAAAGTTGACGGTGTTTATCGTGGCGGACAACTGTACGGATCAAACGGCGCAAATTTCACGGAGTTATCGAAATAAACGGTTGCGCGTTATCGTCTACGAACACAACGCCGCCGACGAGCGGACGAAAGGGTATGCTTTGCGCTATTTGTTTGAAAAGATAGAAAAGGATTACGGAGTTGAAAATTTTGACGGCTATTTCATTTTTGATGCGGACAACGTTATTTCCGCCAATTATATCACAAAGATGAACGAGGCGTTTGTGGCAGGGAACAAGATCGTAACGTCTTTTCGGAATTCTAAAAATCTTAACCGAAATTGGATATCATTCGGGTATGGAATGCACTGGATGCGGACGTGTCTTTATGAAAATCGGGCGAAAAGCTTGTTGGGGCTTGCGTGCCGTATACAAGGCACAGGCTTTTTGTTCAGCAACGAATTGGTGCGACAGGGTTGGAAATATACGTCGTTGACGGAGGATAGGAGTTTTTGTTCGGATGCGGTGGTACAGGGGTATAAAATTTGTTATTGCGACGAAGCGGTATTTTACGATGAACAGCCGTATCGGTTGAAAATTGCCGTCCGTCAACGTATCCGTTGGGCGAAAGGACATTTGGGATCGACGGTGGAAAATTGTCCGAAACTCTTAAAGAATATGTTTATAAAACGGAAAAATTTTCTCATGACGTACGATTGTTTTTGGCTGAATTTTCCGTCAACGGTTGAACGCGCAGTACGAAAAATAATTCGATTAGGCATACAAATTACCCTTGCCGTCCTTGCTTACAATTTGTTCGGCTGGCTGAAAGGAGCGTTTTGGATGTATGTTGGCGACGTATTCGGAAAATGGTTGGGATATATGGCATACCAAATTTGTATATTGATCGTGTATCGAAAGCGGATCGAAAAGGGAAACGGACTGAAACGATTTTTTCATATGGCGCTGTTTCCGTTGTTCGACGTGATCGGTCGATTAGCGACGTATATCGCATTGTTTACAAAAGTAGAATGGAAAATGATCCCGCACGAAACAGTGATGGACGTTTCGCAATTGAATAACGTATAAAAAACCTGCCCTGTTGGTAAAACCAATGGGGCAGGTATGCGTTGAAATATTTTTTTCGTCTAAAAACGTTTCAATTTATTCGGCGTACATTTCAATGTCAATGTCGAAAAATTGTTCTTGAAAGCAAACGGCTTTTCCAAGCATATCATTCTCTCGTAGCCAAATACACCATCAAAACGGAAATATCGGCAGGGTTTACCCCCGAAATTCTGCCTGCTTGCCCCAAATTAAAAGGGCGTATGCGATCTAACTTTTCCCTTGCTTCCAATCGCAATCCCGCAATCGAATGATAATCGATATCGTCGGGCAGTAATTTATTTTCCAAACGTTTGGCTTTTTCGATCAATTCGACGCCCTGTTTCAAATATCCCTCGTATTTCACGGAAATTTCTGCCGTTTCCAATACGTCTTTTGCGTATTCGCCAAACACGCCGTATTCTGCCATAATATCTTTCAACGGGATCGAACGTTTCAGCATATCGGCGTATGAAACACTGCCGCTCGGCGCGCTGTAACCATACCGTTCCAAAAAGGGCGTTGCGTCCTTTTGAGGCACCCGTGTCTGCAACGAACGCAATAATTCTTCATATTTTTCCTTGCGGGCGAGGTATCGCAAATACCGTTCTTCCGTCACCAACCCGAATTCTTTTCCCTTTTCCGTCAAACGGAAATCGGCATTGTCTTGCCGCAGGCAAATGCGGTGTTCGGCGCGAGAAGTCATCATACGGTAGGGCTCGTCGGTGCCTTTTGTCACCAGATCGTCGATCAAAACTCCGATATATGCCTCGTCCCGTCGCAACGTAAACGGAGGCAAACCCCGCAATTTCAGCGAAGCGTTGATTCCCGCCATCAAGCCTTGCGCCGCCGCTTCTTCATACCCGGACGTACCGTTGATCTGCCCTGCGGTGTAAACGCCTTCCACCTTTTTAAATTCCAACGTCGGCAATACGTCCAACGTATCGATGCAATCGTATTCGATCGCGTAGGCATACCGCATAATATCGGCGTTTTCCAACCCTGCCACCGACGCATACATTTTTCGCTGAATATCATGGGGCATCGAGGTGGACATACCTTGCACGTACACTTCCAACGTGTCCGCGCCTTCGGGTTCAAGAAAAATTTGATGCCGTTCTTTGTCTTTAAAACGCACCACTTTGGTTTCGATCGAGGGACAATACCGAGGCCCGGCGGATTCGATCGTACCGTTATACAGCGGAGAACGGTCGAGGTTTTCCAAAATCACTGCGTGGGTATCGAGGTTGGTGTAGGTCAAATAACAGGGCATCTTGTTTTCGGGCGCGTGGTCGTGCATAAACGAGAATGGGTAAATGTCCGTATCTCCGTGTTGCACTTCGCACTTCGAATAATCGATCGTCCTGCCGTCCAACCGCGCGGGCGTACCCGTTTTAAACCGCCGCACTTGGAATCCGATGTCGATCAAGCTCTGCGTTAAATGGTTGGCGGGTGCAAATCCGTTCGGCCCGGATTTTGTCACCACTTGTCCCGTGATCGTTTCGCCGTTTAAATATACGCCTGTACATAAAATGACGGCTTTACACGTGATAACGCCGCCGTAGGTTGTTTTTACTCCCGTGCATTTCCCGTCTTTAACAAGAATTTCGGAAGCTTCGGCTTGAATAATACGCAAATTTTTCGTATTTTCCAGCACTCGTTTCATTTCCGCGTGATAAGCGTTTTTATCCGACTGCGCGCGCAACGATTGCACCGCCGCTCCCTTGCCGACGTTCAGCATACGGATTTGCAGAGCGGTATCGTCCGCAACGATCCCCATTTGACCGCCCAACGCGTCGATCTCGCGCACCAAATGCCCCTTTGCCGTACCCCCGATGGAGGGGTTGCAGGGCAAAAACGCGATGCTGTCGAGATTTAACGTAAGCAGAGCGGTATTGATGCCTGTGCGCGCCAAAGCAAGGGCGGCTTCGCAACCTGCGTGCCCTGCGCCGACGACCACCGCGTCTGCGGCATATTCTAAAAATTCAAAAGCTTGATTTGTCATAATCGTTTTAATAAAATTTTCAAATGCCTTGCGGCATAGGACGCAACCTGTCGGTTGCTTAACTTGGGGCTACTTTTTTCGTGGGCGCTGCCCACACCCGCAAGAAACTGAGTTTCTTGACTTCTTGTTGGGTAATGACAAGGTTACAAGTTTCAGTAACGAGGGATAGAAAAATATGATGCAACGGAACGGCGCTCCAACGGAACGTTGGCGTTGGTTATTTTTTCAAGATGATATTTTTGATATCGTCGATCTCTTTTGCTACGCGGTCGTTCAAGGACGCCAATTTTTCCATTTTATCCCGCGCGTACATGATCGTAGTATGATCCCGTCCGCCCAAAATATTTCCCACGGAAACCAACGGCAACGACAGCATTTCACACAACAAATACGCGCAGATCTGCCGCGCTTTCACCAGATCGGCTTTTTTCCCTTTCCCGATCAAGTCTTCCCGTCTTTGCTTGAAATATCCGCAAACGGCGTTTACGATTTTGTCCGGCGTCACGTCTTCTTGGTCGGGCGTTTCATTCACCGATTCGCTTAACGCGAGTTTCGCCAACGACAAAGTAATCGGTTCTTCGTGCAATTTGCTGGCAAAAATAACTTTCGTCAACCGTCCTTCCAGCGTACGCACGTCGTGTCCCGAATCGCGCGCAAGAAACTCTAAAACGTCGTCGGCAACAGGGCATTTCCGATCCAACGCCTTCCGTTTTAAAATGGCGATCTTCGTTTCGGGATCGGGCGGTTGCACGTCTGCGATCATACCTCCCTCAAACCGAGTCCGCAAACGTTCTTCCAACGTAGCAATTTCTTTCGGGGGACGGTCGGAAGTTAAAACGATCTGTTTGTTTTGCGCCGACAATTCGTTAAAGGTGTGGAAAAATTCTTCCTGCACCTGCGTTTTATTTTTCAAAAACTGAATATCGTCGATCATCAAAACGTCTACGTTCCGATAATGAAAACGGAATTTTGCGCTGCTTTTTTGCGCAATGGAATCGATAAATTCGTTTAAGAAATTTTCGCAAGTAGTGTACAACACTTTCTTTTCGGGGTAATGTTGCGAAATATAATTGGCGATGGCGTGCATCAAGTGCGTTTTTCCAAGCCCCGATTCCCCGTAAATAAAGAGGGGGTTAAAAGCTTCGCCGGGGGCTTCCGCCACCGATTTCGCCGCCGCATACACAAATTTACTGCCCGAAACGGCTACAAACGATTCGAAAGTGAAATTTTTATTGATGGGAACGGGGGGAATGATATCGCCCGCGTCTTCCTCCAAATCTTCCGAAAACAGATCGCTACCGTCCACGATCAAACGAAAATCGTTGACGCCGAGATCGCATTTTACGATCGCCTCGCGAAGTTTATCCGCGTGCTTTTTGATAACGACGTTTGCCGCCATATCCGTTTCCGCTTTCAGTATCAATTTCCTGCCGCGAATGTCCACGGGTTGCAGTTCTTTGATAAACGAATCGTACGAAACGGGCGCGATCAGCATTTCCGCCTTGCTTAAAACTTGTTTCCAAATGAATTGAAGTTGACTGCTTTCTGCCATTTTTATCCCCTGTTTGCAAAATTATTTTCTTTACGTGTTTATAAATCTTGTGTTTTTCAAAATTATTTGATATAATTATAATACAAATTTCAAGGAAAAGAAAGCGATTTTAGCGGTTTTTTTGAGGATTATGCAAATAAAAAAATTATTCCTTCAAAATTTCAGAAATTACGAAAGCGAACAATTTGCCTTTACGGAGGGTTTAAACGTGCTGTTCGGCAAAAACGCGCAGGGGAAAACCAACTGCGCGGAGGCGGTGTTTTATCTTTGTACGGGCGCATCGTTGCGTATTCGTCACGATAAACAGCTCATCCGCATCGGCGCGGAAAAGGCGCATATCGTCGCAGAGGCGGAAAACCGTTACGGCAGAGTTACCATCGAGGCGGATATTTACGAAAATAAGCGAGAGATCCGCGTAAACGGCAGTAAAATTGCAAAGAATGCCGACCTAATGGGGCATATCAACAGCGTATTTTTTTCTCCGGGAGAGTTGCGTTTGATACAGGACGGCCCCGACGAGCGGCGGCGGTTTATGAACATTTCCATATCCCAAACGTCGCCTGCGTATTATACGGCGCTTTTGCGGTATAATAAAATATTGGATCAACGAAATACGCTTTTGAAAAACAACGACGTATCGTTGATTTTAGACACGCTTCCCGTCTGGGACGAACAGCTTTGTAAATACGCCGCGATCATCATTAAAAAACGTGCGGAATTTTTGGAAAAATTAGCTCCCTACGCCAACGAATATCACCGATTTTTAACGGACGGCGGCGAAGAATTGTCGATCAAGCCCGACAGGAAATACGAGGGGGACGAGGAGGATATTGCGGCGGTTTTGATGCGTCGTTTGGAAAACAATTACGAAAAGGATCTGCGGCTCGGGTTTACGACGGTCGGCCCGCATCGCGACGATCTGGACGTGATCATCGGCGGCGTGGACGCAAAAGCCTATGCTTCGCAGGGACAAACGCGTACGGCGGCGTTGGCTTTGAAATTGTCCGAAGTGCAGATATTTAAAACGCTTTCGGGGGAATATCCCGTGCTGGTGTTAGACGACGTGATGAGCGAACTCGACCTGCCCCGCAGAAAAAAATTGTTAAAATGTATTGCCGACGTGCAAACGATTTTAACGTGTACGCACGCCGAACGAGTTCTGTACGGCGCGGAATGTAATAAAATTCGTATCGAAAACGGAAAAATAAAAGCGTAAAACGAACGTTTTAAACGTGAAAGGAGAACTAATTATGCGAATAAAGGCAGACTTGCATTTGCACAGCGTATATTCGGACGGTTTGTATTCGCCCGATGAAATTTGCCGTATGGCAAAACGAGCGGAGTTGTCTTTAATTGCGATCACCGATCACGATACGTTAAACGGGGAAACGGTCAAACGGGAGGCGGCGAAACGACACGGTTTGCGCTATCTTTCGGGTTGGGAAGTTTCCGCCTACACGGGCGGCAATCAAATCCACGTGCTTGGGTACGGTTGTCAACAAGGGGAGGCGTATCGTACGTTTATGCAAAAAAGATGGGAAGCGTCGTTGCTCCGCGCAAAAGACAGCGTGGCAAAATTTTGTTCCATCGGCGTGCCGCTCACCATCGAACGGGTGCTTTCCAAACAAGCCGACCGCACAGCGCCTTTGCACACGATGCATATTGCGCGGGCGGCGGCTGAATTGTTGGGAATGAACGAGGGGGAGGTGTATCGAAATTACCTGTCCCGCGGCAAAGCGGCAAATTCGGGGATCGGCAGACCGACGCCGCAAGAGGCGATCGATTGTATTCACGCTTCAGACGGCTTTGCGGTGATCGCGCATCCGGGCAGGATTCGTTTGCCTCAGTCGGAAACAATGCGGATTTTAAACGAGTTGGCGGATTACGGCGTAGACGGAATAGAAACGTATTACACGACGCATACTGAAGAAGAAACAGAACAGTTTCGCGCGTTTGCAAAACGGAGGGGATTGTTTGTCACGGGCGGTTCGGATACGCATTACGAGGAAGGAAAGCATACGATCGGCGTTCCGCAATATTATATGGACGAAAACTTTTTTGCTTTGTTGGATAAAAAAGGGAAAATTTTGTAAACCTGCCACCCGGGTATGCGTTGAAATAAAAAAACTGTTTTGTTTCCGTGGGTACATAGCGAGGGACGGACAGATGAAAATAATAGGCAAAACAACGAAAACGCTCCTTGTATGCGGAGCGTTTTTTCTTATTTGCGCCGCTTTTTCGGGGCAAAATACGGAAAAAAACACGGAAATGACGCAGCAATCCGCCGTCGTATGCGGAAAAAACGGAAAAGACAACCCGTACGGTTGGGAAAAATTGTCGGCGTACACCACTTATTACAATGCAAACGAGGGGGGCAGGTGTGAGAATATCGCAATTGCCTCCCGTTTGATCGACGGTATCACGATACAGGCTTTCGGGGAATTTTCTTTCAATCAAACGGTAGGAAGACGGACGGAGGAAGCGGGGTTTCAGCAGGCGAAGATCATTGCCAATGGAGAGTACGTCGAGGGGGTGGGCGGCGGCGTATGTCAGGTAAGCACTACGCTGTACAACGCCGCTTTAAAATCAGGGTTGGTGGTGACGGAATATCACCCGCATTCGTTGCAAGTGGGGTACGTGCCGCCTTCGCGTGATGCGATGGTATCGACGCATAACGATTTAAAATTGTACAATCCGTACGCCGAGCCCGTCTATTTGTCTGCAAAGGTGTTCGACGGCGGAGTAAAAATTGTCTTTTTCGGTAAAAACGAGGGGGACAGGTACGAGATCACGACCAAAATCGTCGGAGAGATACCGCCGCCTGCTCCCATTGTAAAACCCAGCGAAAAAGAAGAAGTGATCCGCGCGGAACGAAAGGGGATACAAAGCGAAATGTATTTGGAAAGATACCGTGGAAATCAATTGCTTTCCAAAAAAAGGATACGCAAGGACGAATACCGCCCCGTTCAAGGGATCATCGCCAAAAAAATTGTAAATACGACAAATTAAAGAGGTATAAATGGGCTTCAAACGATTGTGTTTTTTTTGAAAAAATGCTATAATAAGGAAGTATAGTAGCGGAAAAGCGTCGCAAGACGGATATTTCACTTTTCCACAGCAGAAAAGGCAGGTCGATTATGGAAAGGATCCAACTGAAAAAACTGAATGAAAATTATACGGCGTACGACGGGAAAGAAGTCACCGTTGCAGGCTGGGCGCGGACGATCCGCGATTCGAAGGCGTTCGGGTTTATCGAATTGAACGACGGCAGTTGTTTTAAAAACACGCAGATCGTATTCGAACGCGCCAATCTTGAAAATTACGACGAGATCGCAAAAGAAAACGTGGGTTGCGCGTTGATCGTAACGGGCGTGTTGGTTGCGACCCCCGAAAATAAACAACCGTACGAGATCAAGGCGACGAAAATCGACGTGGAAGGGGAATCCACTCCCGATTATCCTTTGCAGAAAAAGCGTCACAGCGTCGAATTTTTACGTGAAATCGCTTATCTTCGTCCCCGCACCAATTTATTCGGCGCGGCGTTCCGTATTCGCAGCGAAGCGGCGATCGCGGTGCATAAATTTTTCAATGACAGAGGGTTTGTATACGTGCATACGCCCATCATCACGGGCAGCGATTGCGAAGGCGCAGGCGCGATGTTCCAAGTGACGACGTTCGATTTGGACGAAGTGGCGAAAAATGGCAAACCCGTCGATTATAAAAACGATTTCTTCGGTAAACGCGCGGCGCTTACGGTTTCCGGGCAGCTCAACGCGGAAACGTACGCGATGGCATTTGGCAACGTATACACGTTTGGGCCGACCTTCCGTGCGGAACATTCCAACACGGCGCGCCATGCTGCGGAATTTTGGATGATCGAACCGGAAATGGCGTTCTGCGATTTGGCAGGGGATATGGACGTAGAAGAAGCGATGGTCAAATACATCATCGATTACGTATGCGAAACGTGTAAAGACGAATTAAACTTCCTCAACCAATTTGTAGACAAAGGCTTGTTAGAACGTTTGAAAAACGTATCGGAAAACGCGTTTGTACGTTTGACGTATACGGACGCGATCGAAATTTTAAAACAAAACGCAGATAAATTCGACGATAAAAACATTTTCTGGGGAAAAGATCTGCAAAGCGAACACGAACGTTTCCTCACCGAACAAGTGTATAAAAAGCCCGTATTCCTCACCGATTATCCGAAGGAGATCAAGGCGTTTTATATGAAGTTGAATCCCGACGGAAAGACGGTTGCCGCGGCAGACTTGCTTGTGCCGGGTATTGGAGAACTTTGCGGCGGTTCGCAAAGAGAAGACGATTACGATAAATTGGTAAACCGTATCGAAGAATTGGGTATGAACCCCGAAGATTATTCGTGGTATCTTGATTTACGCCGTTACGGCGGTACCACGCACAGCGGCTTCGGTATGGGATTTGAACGTATGATCATGTACTTGACGGGTATTGCCAATATTCGCGACGTAGTGCCTTATCCCCGTACGTTCGGCGATTTGGAATATTGATCGAACGGCATAGAGAGGAGAAAACGCAATGACAAAGATCGTAATTGACGCAATGGGGGGCGATTTTGCCCCGAAGCAACAAGTGCTTGGTTCGGTGGACGCGCTGAACAAAGACAAGGATCTGTATTTGATCCTTTGTGGCGACGAAACGCAGATCAAGGAAGAATTGAAAAATTGCAAATACGACGCAAGCCGTTTGGAAATTGTCCACACAACGGAAGTGATCGATATGAACGAAGTGCCGACAAAAGCGGTGAAGACGAAAAAGGATTCGTCTACGGTAGTGGCGTTTCGTCTGTTAAAAGAAGGCAAAGCGGACGGTTTGGTGTCTTCGGGTTCGACAGGAGCGGTGTTGACGGCAGGCGTACTTATTTTAGGCAGATTAAAAGGCGTTTCCCGTCCTGCGCTTTGTCCCATCGTACCCAATCATACGGGCGGCGGCACGTTTCTTTGCGACTGCGGGGCAAATCTCGAATGTAAACCGATCAATTTGGTGCATTTTGCCTTGATGGCGTCGGCGTACGCGCAGACGGTGTACGGCATTGAAAAACCTACGGTCGGGTTGTTGAACAACGGCACGGAAGATCATAAAGGCTTGCTTTTACAGCAGGAAACCAACGCATTGTTGAAAAAGATCGATTGTATCAACTACGCAGGCAACCGCGAGGGGCGCGATCTGATGTTTGGCGACGTGGACGTGATGGTTGCCGACGGTTTTACGGGCAATATAGCTATGAAATCGGCGGAAGGTTGCGGAAAAGCCGTATCCACCATTTTAAAACGGGAATATAAGCGCAACCTTTGGACGTATCTTTGCGCGGCGATGTCGAAAGGTATCATCAAAAATATACGAAAGGGACTCGATTACGAAGGAGTTGGCGGCGCGATGTTTTTGGGGTTGACGAAAGCGGTGGTAAAAGGGCACGGCAATTCAAAGGCTCGCAGTTTTGCGGTCAGTATCCAACAAGCGGCAAATGCAGTACGGGGCGATCTGACGTCGAAGATCAAACAACTGATCGACAGCGTTGATCTCAATGCGATCCAAGCGCAAGCGCAGGCGCAAGAAAGCGGCGCAAACACTGCCGAATGAGCGTGTTAAAAGGGCTTTCGTTCACGCAATTTCCGATCGAGCAACTCGAAGAGAAGATCGGGTATTGTTTTCGGGATAAAGGGTTGTTGCAAGAAGCGTTCACGCATTCCACCTACGCCAACGCCTACGGCGGCAAAGACAACGAGCGTTTAGAATATTTAGGCGACGCGGTGTTGCAGATGGTGGTGACGGAATGGCAATATGCGCGCGATAAAAAGGCAACGGAAGGGGATCTTACGCAAGAGCGGCAAAAGATCGTTTGCGAACAGGCGTTGGACGAAGCGGTGCGCGCGATGGGTATTGCGAAATATCTTTTGATGGAAGGCAGTAGGGCGAACGTTGGAAGAAAAACGGTTTCCAGTCTTTTCGAAACGGTGACGGCGGCGATTTATTTAGACGGCGGGTACGAGGCGGCGAAAAAATTCGTTTTGACGTACGGGTGTTTGGAGGAAAAGACGCAGACGAACCCCAAAGGCGACCTGCAAGAATTTTTGCAAAAGAAAGGGGAAGCTTTGCCGACGTATCGGATACAAAAGACGGGAAAGGACAACGCTCCCATATTTTATTGCGAGGCGCAGGCGATGGGTGAAAAGGCGCAAGGCAGCGGCAAAAGTAAACGGGAAGCCGAGCAAGACGCCGCAGAAAAACTTTTACAAGCGTTGCGAAAGAAAACGCGATAAACAAGAAAAAAATAAAAGCAGATATAAACATATCACAAGGAGTACATTTTGGATTTAAAGGAAATACAATTGGTCGGTTTTAAATCGTTTGCCGACAAGACGACGGTCCGATTTGAACAAGGCGTCACCTGTATCGTAGGCCCGAACGGTTGCGGCAAGAGTAACGTAGCCGACGCCGTACGTTGGGTATTGGGCGAACAATCGGCGAGGTCGTTGCGCGGTACGAACATGCAAGACGTCATTTTTGGCGGTACGGTGGAAAGGAAACCGCAAACTTTCTGCGAAGTAACGTTGGTGTTCGACAATGAAAACCATATTTTCCCGACGATGGACACACCCGAAGTTTCGATGACCCGTCGTTTATACCGCACGGGGGAGAGTAAATATCTCATCAACAGCCAACCCAGCCGTTTAAAAGACATCGTAACGTTGTTCCACGGTATCGGTTTGGGAAAAGAGGGGTATTCCATCATCGGACAAGGGAAGGTGGAACAGATCATGAACGCCCGTCCCGAAGACAGACGTTTGATCTTTGAAGAAGCGCTCGGTTTGATGGTATACAAACAAAGAAAACAGGAAATCGAACGTAAAATGGACGATTCGAAGGACAACTTGTACGTCTACCGTCAACGTATCGACGAAGCGGAACGCCGTTTAGGGCCGTTGGGCAAACAGGCGGAAGCCGCGCGCGAATATAAAGAATATTCCGATTCGTTGAAAGTCAACGAAGCCAATACGTACATATACCGTTACGAAAATGCGGAAAACGAAAAAAGCAAGTTCAAAAAGGACATTGCTACCATTTCCGATAAAATCATTTCGCTCAACACGCAAATCGAACGGATCAACCGCCGTATGGAAGAAAACCGCGACAAGATCAACGCCGCAGACGTGCAACTTACCGAACTCAACGATCGCCGCGTCGAACTTTCCGTCGGCAACGAACGAAAGGACGGCGAATTGAAATTGGTGCGCGAACGTATTAAAACTTACCGTTCGCAAATCGTAGCGGCGGCGGAAATGTTGCTCGAAAGCAAAAACCGCATCGGGGAAATCGACGACGAAACGGCGATCACCACCCGCAAAAACAGCGAAGCGGTAAAACGTATTTCCGAAATCGAAACGCAAACGGAAGTGTTGCGTTCGGCTGTGGCGGCGCTCGATAAGAAGATCGAAGTGTTTGAAAAACTTTCGGACGAAACCCGTTTGTCCCAGCTTTCCGACGCGGACAACCTTGCGGAAATGAAGAAAAACCTCGGTACGTTGGCGGCAAGATTGGAAGCGACGAAAGACCGTATCGAAGAACTCGCTTCCGCTTTAAAACGCACAGAGGAAAGAAAAGAGCGTTTAACGGACGAGCTCAATTCCGTTCGTAAGGATATGAAGAGCCTCCGCGATATGTCTTCTTCGGGCATGCGCGAATTTGAGGAAAAACAGGAAGAAGCGCGCGAAATGCAGCTTGCCGTCAACGATTTGAACCAAGATTTGTTCAATTCCAACGGTCAGTTGGCGTCCTTGCGTGAAAATCTCGAAATGTATATCAGTTTGAAAAACCGTTTCGAGGGGTATAAAGAATCTGTCCGTCGTTTGTTGTCGGTATCCAAAACCAACAACGACATCGGCAAACATTTACACGGCTCGCTTGCGGATATCGTATCCACCGATCAAAGATACGAAAAAGCGATCGAAACGGCGTTCGGCGGCGCAATGCAAAACGTGGTAACGCCCACGGCGGACGACGCAAGATATCTTATCGAATATCTGAAACGTACCAACGGCGGCGTCGTCACCTTCTTGCCGGTTGCAAGTATGCGTCCCCGTCCCGACTCCCGTGAAATTCAGCGCGCTTTGGACGAACGCGGTGCAATGGGTTTGGCAACGCAGCTCGTACAATATGACGATTATTATTACAACGTCATCAGCAACTTGTTGGGCAACACGTTGATCTGCGATACCATCGCCAACGCAACGACGATCGCCAAGAAATACGGCAACCTGTTCAAGATCGTTACGCTCGACGGCGACACCGTTTCCACAAGCGGCGCGATGACGGGCGGCAGCAGCCGAAAAGATTCCGGCTCGTTGCTTTCCAACGAACGTAAGATCCAAGAATGTAAAGAAAATATTGCGCGGAAACAAAAATATATCGAAAAATTGAAAGTGATGATCGCGCAACACGAACAAGAACGCAAAGAAGCGGAAGACGCCGTAGAAGCGTTGCGTGAAAAATATCAGGGAGCAACCAGCGAAATCGCAGGGCTCACCCAACGCGAATCGGCATTGACGCAACAAATCGCCGAGGCGGAAGGAGATATCGCAACCTACACCGAAGCGTTGAACGAATTAAAGAGAAAACTGCAAGAACTCAAATCGGAAGAAGAAAATTCCTCGCTCAGCGAAGAACAGATCGCGGCGCGTCGCAAGAGCGCGGAAGCGGAAATGGAAACGCAACGCAGCCAATGCGATCAGTTTAAAGACGAGCGCGCGCAAAAGAGCAAAACGTTACGCGAATTGGAATTGGAGTATGCGTCGTTAAACGCAGACATCAAGAAACAGCGCGAAACGTTAGAACGTATCACCGCCGAAAAAGAAGAGCTGGTAAAACGTATTCTGGAAATGGAAAAAGAAAAGGAAGAAACGCAGCTTAAATTAGACGGTTTGGAAGCGGAAGCGCAGGAAAAAGAATTGACGGAAGAAGAAAAAGCCGCCGTACAGGAAATCGTGGACAAGATCAACGAAATTTCCAAGGAAAAAGAGGAGATCAACGCAACGCAGGTGGCGTTAGACGAAGAAAAAACGCAGTTGCAAGAAACGCTTACCAAGAGCAGTGACAAACGTTATAAGAGCGAGCTTGAAATCAGTAAGATCGACACCAATTTGGAAAATCTTCGTTTGCGTTTGGAAGAAGCGTACGGTTTGGATTATGAAAGCTGCTTGCCGTATCGCAAAGAATTGTTCAACGTAGAAGAAGCGGCAACGCTGATCACTGCGTTGAAACGTAAAATCACGATGCTCGGCGCAGTAAACCCCAACGCCGTGGAAGAATACGAATACGAAAAAACGCACTGCGAAGAAATGGTGACGCAGCGTGACGATCTGCAAAAAGCCATCGACGATCTGCAAGCGGCGCTTGACGAGATCCGCGGCGAAATGTTACGTATCTTCAACGAAGGGTTCGAACAGATCAACGAAAACTTTAAGATCACGTTTAAAGAACTGTTCGGCGGAGGCAGGGCAGAACTCCAAATCGATTACGAAGAAGAGGAAGATCCGCTCAATGCCGGGGTTGAGATCGTGGCTTGTCCTCCGGGCAAGAAGCTGACGAAGATATCGTTGTTGTCCGGCGGCGAACGCGCCCTGACGGCAATTGCGATTCTGTTTGCAATTTTAATAGCGCGGCCGATGCCTTTCTGTATTCTCGACGAAATCGAAGCGGCGTTGGACGATGCAAACGTGGATAGATTTGCTTCGTATTTAAAGAGATTCTCGGAAGACACGCAATTTATCGTGATCACGCACAGAAAACCGACGATGAACCAAGCGGATACGTTGTTCGGTGTTACGATGCAGGAAAAAGGCGTTTCAAAAATCGTTTCGGTAAAACTTGCCGAAGTGGAAAGCCGCCTTGGCGCCGGCACCGTCGAATAAAACAAAAACAAGACGGGACAAGGCGTAGGTTGCGCCTTGTCCTGTTTGCAAAAATCGGCTTTTTAAAAACCAAAATCAATAGCAGTAAAAAAGGAGAGATTATGGGATTATTCGGTAAATTATTCGGCGCATTGAAAAAAACGAAAGACAATTTTTCGGAAAAAATGCGCGTTTTGTTTTCCAAAAATAAATTGGGGGACGAATTTTATGAAGAATTGGAAGAAATTTTGATTTCTTCCGACGTATCCGTTTCCACGGCGGAAGAAGTGGTCGAACGGGTGAAGGCAAAAGCCATCGAGGGCAGAATGAAAGACGAAGAATACGTCACCGAACTGCTCCGCGGCACGTTGACGGAAATGCTGGAAGAATCGGAGGTGGAGCCGCCTTCCTATCCCTGCGTGATCATGTTGGTGGGGGTAAACGGCGTGGGAAAAACCACGACGGTGGGGAAATTGGCGCATTATTTCCTGTCGCAAGGCAAAACGGTTACGGTTGCGGCGGCGGACACTTTCCGCGCGGCGGCAAGCGAGCAATTATCCGTTTGGGCAGAGCGCGCCAAGGTGCGTATTGTCAAGCACGAAGAGGGTAGCGATCCGTCGGCGGTCATTTTCGACGCCGTTGCGTCTGCAAAAGCCAAAAAAACGGACGTTGTCATTGTGGATACGGCGGGAAGATTACACGTCAAGGACAATTTGATGAACGAATTGCGTAAAATGGATCGTGTGGTTTCGCGTGAATATCCCGAAGCGGACTTTTTAAAATTGCTGGTATTGGACGCAACGACGGGGCAAAACGCCGTCAATCAAGCGCGTGTGTTTGACGAAGCGGTCGAATTGGACGGCATCGTGTTGACAAAACTCGACGGAACGGCAAAAGGAGGGTTTGTGTTCTCCCTTTCGTCCGAACTGTCCTTGCCCGTCATTTTTGCAGGCGTAGGCGAAAAGATCGACGATTTGGAAATGTTCGATTCCAAGAGTTTTGTCGAGGCAATTCTTTAAAAGGGGCATACCAGGTATGCGTTGAATAAAAAAATCACAAAGGAGACAACAGTATGGCGAACATCATTGAATGTAAAAATTTAACAAAATGCTATCAAAAAGACGTGTACGCATTAAATCATTTGCATTTTTCCGTTCCCGACAAGGGCGGGATCATCGGATTATTAGGTCCGAACGGCAGCGGAAAAACCACGTTTATTAAATTGTTGACGGGGTTGCTCACGCCCACCGAGGGGGAAGTGAAGTTGGCGGGTTATCCCATCGGCGTGGAAACAAAATCCATCGTTTCCTATCTTCCTGACGCGCACGCCCTCAACGAAGGCTACACCGTCACCCAACAGCTCGATTATTTTGAAGACTTTTTCACCGATTTCGACAAAGAAAAAGCGATTGAAATGATCCGCGAATTGGGCGTAAACGAAAAACAAAAGGTGAAAGAACTGTCGAAAGGCACGAAGGAAAAGTTAGCGCTTATCCTCACCCTTTCCCGCAACGCGCGCGTATTTATTTTAGACGAACCGATCGCAGGCGTCGATCCTGCCGCGCGCGATTACATTTTGGAAAAGATCCTTTCCCATAAAAACGCCAACTCCACAATGATCATCTGCACCCATCTCATTTCGGAAATTGAAGAATATTTCGATTACGTTTTGTTTTTAAAGCAGGGCGAAGTGGTGTTGCACGGCGAAGCGGAAGCCATTCGCAGGCGGGAAGGCAAAACCATCGACGGATTGTTTAGGGAGGTGTTCAAATGGATGTAAAATACGACGATTTTTTCGACGATATCCCGTCGGAACCCCAACAAAAACCCGTTTCCCCTGTCGAGCCCGCTGATCCTGTCCCTCCCGTAGAGGAAGAAATATCGGCGGCAACCGAAACACAGGAAACGGACGAAACGCAAACACAAGAAACGTGGCAAGCGGACGAAAAAGAAATACCGCCCGTTACGCTTCCTCTGCCTGCGGAAGATTTCGACAAAGACGGCAAAGTGAAAACGGTACGTAAAAGAATGTTAAAAAAGCTTTTAAAATACGAATTTCGCTATTTATTGCCGATCGTCATCGGTGCGTCGGTCTTATTGCAAGCCTTTGCCGTATTTTTCGGTATACAAATGCGGACGCTCGAGAAAAACGAAACAGGCTGGATGGTGTTGTCGGTGATACTGTATTTATACGGCAATTTGGGGTTATTGTTGCTGGCAATCGGTTTGCCCGAACGCCGTTATAATAAAAACTTTTTCAAAAACGAGGGTTACGTCACATTCAGTATTCCCGCCAGCGCAGAAGAACATATTTTGGCAAAAAAGATCAGCGCTATTGCGGTGATGCTGATTTCCGTGGCGGCTACGCTGATCGGCGTTTTATTGGCAGGCACGATCATCGGCGGCGGAGCGTTTTATCGCGGCATTGGCGTCATTTTTAAGGGATTGGGAGTGTTCTACCGTTACGAAACGGCACATTCTATCTTTTTCACCATCGAAATCGTACTCTTATTGTTGGTGGGGATTCCCGTGATCCCGTCGGCCTGCGGCGCGGCGGCGTGTTTCTTGCAAAAATATGCAGATAAAAAACGCTTTGCGACAACGTTTGGGTTGGTTTTTGCAATCATCATCGGTTCGCAAGCCTTTTCCATATTGCTGGCAAGCACGGGATTTTATCAATTGCTGACAACGCCCGTAGGTATACATATTTTCTTGTGGTTGTGGATATTATTGGAAGTAGGTATCACGGCGTTTTGTACGTGGTTCGAATTACATACCCTCAAACGCAAACTCAATTTAAAATAAATTCTATGATTTTGGAAGGAATTTTATGAAAATCGACATTTTAACGTTGTTTCCCGAAATGTTTTCCGCGATGCGGGAAAGCATCATCGGCAGAGCGCAAAAAACGGGCAAAATACAGATCAACGTTGTCAACATACGCGATTACACGGAAGATAAACATTTAAAGTGCGACGATTATCCCTTTGGCGGTGGCGCGGGAATGGTGATGATGGCGCAACCGATCGGCAGTGCGATCGAGGCGCTCGATCCCGAACGGAAAGCTCGGCGGATCTATATGTCCCCCAAAGGACAGGTGTTTAAGCAACAAAAGGTGTTCGAATTGTTAGAATACGAACATCTTATTCTGCTTTGCGGTCATTACGAGGGGGTCGATCAGCGTGCGCTCGACCTGTTTATCGATGAAGAAATTTCGATCGGGGATTACGTATTGACGGGTGGCGAATTGCCTGCGATGGTGGTGGCGGATTGCGTATCGCGCTATGTAGACGGAGTAATCAGCAACTCGTCGCTGGTGGACGAGAGTTTTTCGGAAAATTTGTTGGAATATCCGCAATATACCCGTCCGCAAGAATATCGAGGTTTGGCTGTTCCTGAAGTGTTACGCAGTGGCGATCATGCGAAAATCGACAAATGGCGTAGAGAGCAATCCCTTGCCATCACCAAGAAGAACCGTCCCGACTTGCTACTTTAATATAGCAGGATTACAAAGGCGTTGCCTTTGGTGGGAGGTTGAGGGCAACGCCCTCGCATAACAAAGCCCAAGACAAGCAAAACGCAGTTTTGCGTCGATAGCGCAACGCAGTGAACGCCGTAGGCGTGGAAAAGGAGTGAATACAATGAAGATATACGGTTTAAAAAAATATCTAATAACCGCCTTTTGTTATTTGGGAATGTTTGCAATAGAATTTTTGTTATGTTTATTGCTTGCTTTCATCAAAGGATTGAATATCGAAATGGCGATGTTGATCGGGAGTGTTTTAGGCTTGATCGTATTGTTGCCTGCAATCTATTATTTTGTTTGGTTTTTCGTTTTCCGAAAAAAATGCAGATCCATAACGCCCGGTGAGGGGATTGTTGTCAATTGGCAACTCGGATTTTTTAAACATACAGGCAGTGTTTCCGTAAAAGTGAACGATCGAGAATATTCTACGGGCTTGGTATTTTTTCGTGATGAAGCGCAAGGGTTGGTGGGAAAATCTGTCCTGTATGCGGTTTTTGACGACGTGTTATTTCTTTACGAAATCAAGGAATGAGCCGTATATAGAATTTTCTATAATATACATATCCTATCAAAACAGGAAGTCAAGAAACTCAGTTTCTTGCGGGTGTGGGCAGAGCCCACGAAACAAAGCCCAAGACAAGCAAAACGCAGTTTTGCGTCGATACCGCAACGCGGTCAACGCCATAGGCGAAAAATCCCAAGGGATAAAAAACAGCAAAGAAAACAGAAAGGAATAAGCTATGAAAAATATACAATGGTTTCCCGGGCATATGACGAAAGCGATGCGGGATATGGAAGCAAAACGCGATTTGTGCGACGGCGTAATCTGCGTATTGGATGCGCGCGCGCCGATTGCCACCGTCAATAAAAATTTAAAGAAGATCTTTGGTGAAAAGCCTATTTTATACGTTTTGAACAAAACCGATCTTGCCGACGGCAAAGCGGACGCCTTTTTAAAACTGTTTGAAAGCAAAGGTAAATATTGCGTAAAATGCGATTCCACCAATATTTCGACAAAACGAATTTTATTGCAAAAATTAAACGCGATCACGGAAGAAAAACGCGCTCGCGCACAAGCGAAAGGCTTAAATCGCACATTCCGTTTTATGGTGGCGGGAATCCCCAATACGGGCAAAAGCACTATCGTCAATCTTTTAAGCGGTCAAAAAAGAGCCAAAACAGGCGACAAAGCGGGGGTAACGCGGGACGTGCGCTGGCTGAAGTGCGGCGCGTTCGATCTGTTGGACACGCCGGGCACGATGCCCCCGTCTTTCGACAATCAGTATCACGCGCGGCATTTGGCATATATCGGCAGTATCAACGACGATATTTTGGATATGGACGATATCGCGTTAGAACTGCTTGGCGAATTGGCGGAAAAGTATCCGCAATATCTCACCGAACGTTATAACATCACCGATTTTTCCGAAAAATTGGGTATGTACGAGGCGCTTTGCAAACGTCGGGGCTTTATTTTGCGCGGCGGTGAGTTTGATTACGAGCGTGGCGCAAAAGCACTGATCGATGATTTCCGAAAAGGCAGAATCGGGAAAATGTGTTTGGAAGAACCGTCCGATTACGCCGATTTTGAATTTTAAGTGGCTACCATGTACGCGTTGAACGCAAAAAACAAGTAAGAAAAGCGAGGAGAAATTCAAACTATGAAAATTAAATTTCCATTTTACAAAGCCAAAAAACTTTTTTTGATCTGCACGTTTGTTGTTTTCTGCAGTATATTTATATTATTTGGCTGCCAAAAAAGTATCGGCGGGAATAGGTCTTTTGAAAAAGAAGGTTTAACCGTTACGTTGACGTCATTTTTCAGTGAACAACAAAAAGAGGGGTATACGGCGTATTACACGACGTCCGAAATGGTTGTGGCGACTCAAAAGGAATTGTTTACGTCCTTCGAAAACGTCACGCGCGCCCCGAATTTATGGTCTGTGAAGGAATACGTTGAGGATATAGAGGTCGATTGGTATGCGGAACAAGGCATAAACAGTTGGCAAATCGGCGTTGTCGAGGAAGACGGACTTGTTTATTTTACATACGAAGACGATGAATTTGGAGAAGATTTTAAAGTTTGTTGTTTTGGTTACAAATCGGCGGACGCTTTTTGGAAAGTTTATTTCAGTTGCGCCAAAACAGATTTTGACAGTTTAAAAAACGATATAATCAAGTATGCCCAAACGGTACAAGTAGACGCTGAATTTCAAGAAACGCTTGCCTTTGAAAAGATAGAAAGCAAGGAAGAATACCGCCTTGTGGGGCTTGGCACGGTTTGCGGTTTGGATATCGTCGTGCCTGCGGAATACAACGGTTTGCCCGTCACGGAAATAGACGGCGGCGTTTGGGGTGAAAAACGCAATTCGATCGAAAGCGTCGTTTTGCCCGATACGGTGACGAAAATCGACCGCGGACTGTTTTCCTCTATGTTGAGTTTAAAATGCGTACAACTCGGCAACGCGGTGACAGCGATAGACGATTACGCCTTTCAGGGTTGTTCTTATTTGGAGGAAGCGACTGTCCCCGACTGTATAGAGTCAATTGGGATGGAAGCGTTTGCATATTGCTATCGCCTGAAAGATATTAACCTTGGAAACGTAAAAACTGTCGGTATGGCGGCGTTTTTCCAATGTAAAGCCTTGGAAAATTTACAAATTCCTCAAACGATGGCGGCGGTCGGATATTCTGTGTTCGCCGGTTGCGAGGGTTTAAAAACGGTGGAGTTTCCCGCTACGTTGCAAACGATCGGGACGGCGGCGTTTCAAGGTTGTATTCATTTAACGGAAATCGCGATTCCCGATTCTGTCACCGAGATAAAAGACGGAGCGTTCGATCAATGTTTCGCATTAACAAAAGTGACGATTCCCGATTCGGTTACGTCGATCGGCGGTTCGGCGTTTACAAGCTGCCCCGTTTTACAGTACGCCGAATATGAAAATTGTTTGTATTTAGGGAACGAAAGCAATCCGTATTTGTATCTTGCAAAATCGGTGGATAAAGAAATTGCATTTGGAAAGACGCATACAGCCACCAAAATTATTGCCTCGAAAGCGTTTGAAGATTGTTACAATTTAGTTTCTATGGAAATCGGTTCGGCGGTGATAGAAATCGGGTTTAATGCATTTCAAGGTTGTAATAAGTTGGTGGAAATATACAATCGATCAACGTTAACTCTTACAATGGGCGATCGTGAAAATCACGGGGGAGTCGCGGCTTCTGCGAAAAACATTTATACGCAGGAGGGCGGAAATAGGATATCGGAAGACGAAAAAGGGTTTATCCTTTATCAAGATGCGGAAAATTGTCTGCTTTTACATTATAACGGCGAGGAAAAAGACGTTGTATTGCCCGATGAGATTACGGAAATTTCCGCTTATGCGTTTAAATGGAAAATAGTAAACAGCGTCGTGCTTGGCGATTCGGTGACGAAAATCGGAACGCAAGCGTTTTTCGGTTGCGAATTATCGAATGGCGTTACGTTTGGGGAAAATCTTTTAATGATAGAAGAATTGGCTTTTGCTAAAAATGATTTTACAGACATCAGCTTCCCCGAAGCCCTGCAAACGATCGGGAATAAGGCGTTCGAGCAATGCAAATTATTGAAAAACGTTCATTTCGGGAGTTCTGTGGAAAGCATCGGCGAATATGCGTTTCGTCAATGTACGGCTTTAAAAAAGATCATTGTGCCGGATTCGGTGACGTCGCTCGGCGTGGGCGTTTTTGAACAATGCCAAAGTTTGGCGGACGTGACGATCGGAAATTCTGTTGTTTCCGAAGGGACGGGATGGTTTGGCGAGTGTGAAAATTTGGAAACCGTCGTCTTGGGGGATAAAATTACGGGTATCAGCGATTATACGTTCTATAAACGGGAAAAGCTGGAAAAGATAGTGGTCGGTTCGTCGCTGGAAAGGATAGGAAAATATGCTTTTTACGGGTGCGTTGCGCTTCAAAAAGCGGAACTTGGCGATTGCGTAATCACGATCGACGATTATGCGTTTGAGGGATGTTCGGTTTTGTCTGATATCCATATTCCCAATACGGTGCGATCTATCGGCAATTGGGCGTTTTACGGTTGTAAATCTTTGACGGAACTCGTTACGTTGACGGATCTTATAACCATAGGCGAATCTGCCTTTTCGGCTTGTTCCAATTTATCGAATATAACGTTTGGAGAAAAACTTATCTCCATTGGCGCGTATGCGTTTGTTGGATGTAACGGTTTCACCGAAATAACCATTCCCGATTCGGTGCAAATGCTTGGAAACGATGCGTTTAAAAATTGTAAAAATTTAGCAACGGTAAAAATCGGCAATTCCGTAAAAGAAATCGGTTGGTATACTTTTGAAAGTTGCACCAATTTAACAACGGTTCTTATATCCGATTCTATAAAAACGATCAATTCAAGCGCGTTTAACAATTGTCCGAACATAGAATATAATGCATATGACAACGCAAATTATTGGGGCAATGCGGAAAACCCGTACGTGGCTTTGGTAAAGGCAAACAGCACGGATATCGCAACGGTTGACGTTCATCGCAACACCAAAGTTATTCTTAGCAGCGCATTCTCGCAATGCGAAAGCTTGTCGGAAGTCGTTCTTCCCGATGGATTGATTGCGATCGATGAATCGGCGTTTTTTAATTGCGGTCAATTAAAAACGGTAAACTTTCCGCAGTCGTTGGAAGTTATAGGGAAGAGTGCGTTTGCGTATTGTCGTAGTTTGACAGAGGCAGTATTGCCCGATACTGTGCAGGAGATCGGTGGGAGCGCATTTATGTATTGCGATCGATTGACAACGGTTACGCTTCCCAATGGATTGCAAGTAATCAATAATTTTCTGTTTAGTAATTGCGGTAAATTGACAAGTATCATGATTCCCGATTCCGTAATAAAGATTGGAAACAGTGCTTTTAGCAGAACTTCATTAACAGAAATAAAAATTCCTAACGCCGTAACGAAGATAGAAAGCTCAGCTTTTTCTTGGTGTGAAAATTTGCAAGTTGTCGAGTTGGGGACGGGCGTTAAACTTATCGATTCGTCAGCGTTTGCTCGGTGTGCTAAATTAAAATACGTTATATGGTCGGCGACAAAAGTACGAGTAGGGGACGGCGCGTTTAATGAGTGCGAATCGTTTGATACGGTTTATTTTAGCGGAAATGACAAGGCGGAAATGTTCGATATGCTTTCCTTATCGTTTAACGAAGCGTTGGTAAATGCAACGGTATATCTCTATTCGGAAACAGAACCCGCATTCAACGAAGACGGCGCGGCGTATAACGGAAATTATTGGCGTTATGAAAAGGGCGTTCCGACAGTTTGGAACGTTTCTTCGAAGAACGAAACAACCGTATAAAAATTTTGTAAAAAGGAAATACGTATGAAAAAAATTTGGAACAAAGAAGAAAAATTGCAATACGAACACGCCTTGCAGGCAAAAGGCTGTCAAGCGATCGCAGGCGTGGATGAAGTGGGCAGAGGCCCGTTGGCAGGCCCTGTGGTTTGCGCGGCTGTCATTATGCCGTTGGATGACGCTTCGATCATCGAGGGGATCGACGACAGCAAAAAACTGTCGGCGAAAAAGCGGGAACAGCTCGCGGAAATCATCAAAGAACGCGCCTTGGCATATACGATCATTGAAATCGACGAGGGGATGATCGACGAAATCAACATTTTGGAAGCGACCAAATTGGGAATGAAACGGGCGATCGAGGGGCTTTCGATCACGCCCGACGTGGTGTTGACGGACGGGAATATGACGATCGACGTGACGTATCCGCAACACAGCGTGATCGGCGGCGACGCGCTTTCCTATTCCATTGGCGCGGCAAGCATCATTGCCAAAGTGTATCGGGACAATTTAATGGACGAATACGCCAAAGACTATCCCTATTACGGATTTGAAAAGAATAAAGGGTATGGCACGGCGGCGCACATCGCAGGGATCAAGGAGCACGGTATATGCAAAATTCACCGCAAGACGTTCACAAAAAGGTTTTAGGGAAAAGGGGCGAAAAACTTGTAGAGGAGTATTTAAAAACACAAGGTTGTAAGATACTCAAGCGCAATTATCGCACGCCGTTTGGGGAGGCGGATCTTGTAGTGGCGGACGGCGACGAGGTGGCGTTTGTCGAGGTGAAAGCGCGCACGTCGGAAAAATACGGCGCGCCGCGCGAAGCGGTGGGACAAAGTAAGCAACGCCGATATCGAAAAATTGCCGAATTTTTTTGGTGGCAAACGGGGGAAGAACCCAACGCCCGTTTCGACGTGGCGGAGGTGTATGCCGACGGCAATATCGAATATTTTAAGTATGCCTATTAAACGGAGATCGGATAAATAAGTGAAATAACAAAAAAAACGTCTTTTCGACAAAAGGCGTTTTTATTTTTTGCGTATTTTTTTGTATAATAGTGCCAATCCCTTTTGTTATAAGGGTTTGAGGCATATTTTTATGGTCGTTTATATCGAATACGCATTGTTGGAAAACGTCCTTTTTGACGGTATATTGCTTTTTCTTTCGTTAAGTGCCGCAAACGCTTGTATTTCCAGGCGAAAACTGATATTTGCATCGCTTTGCGGCGGCGTGTTTGCCGTGGTGTTTCCGTTGCTGGTATTGCCGCCGATTTTTGCCTATATTTTAAAATTTTCGTTCGGTTTTTTGCTTTGTTTTATTCCGTTCGGTCGGATCAAAACAAAAAACGAGTGGGGCAGGTATGCGTTGAGCGCAACTTTTTTCTTTATTTTCAGTTTTGGTTTCGGTGGCGCGTTGTTAGGGCTGTCGCAACGGTTTACAGCGCAAAAACTGCCTGCATTTCCCGTTATGATCGGATTTTTACTGTTGGCAATCGGCTCGATGTTTCTCGTACGCAAACTGCACGCAAAGCGGGCAATTTCAAGGGTTTTATACGATTGCGTCATTGAGGCGTCGGGGAAGAAATTGAGTGTTTGCGGATTTTTGGACAGCGGCAATTTGGCGCGTTTTCAAAACCTGCCCGTTTGCTTTGTTTCTCCCGATATCGTATACGAGTTGTGGGGAGAAGAAATTGTAAAAGGAGAGGGGCAGGTATGCGATGAAATGACGATTTCAACGCTTGGCGGCGAAAAAACGTTGTCCGTTTATAAAGGGCAGATCCAAGTGGAGATCAACGGAAAAAAATTGCAAAAACGGGCATATTTCGCTCCGTCAACGAATATCTTATCGAGGGAGTATAAAATGATCATCAACGCGTACTTGTGGGACGAGGGTTGAGGTGCAGGAGAGAGAAAAATGAAAGTTGTAGAAGTGTTGCAAATCTTTTTGCAAAAGATCGACCCGCTGATGGGCAAAAATACGGTGGATTACATTTGCGGAAACGGCGAAGCGTTGCCGTTGCCCTTGTCTGCGGAGGAGGAGGGGGAACTGCTGCGGCGCTTGATCGAAGACGAGGAAAAGGAAGCGGCGAAAGCGGAGCTTATTCAGCACAATTTGCGGTTGGTGGTGTACATAGCGCGAAAATTCGATAATACGGGCGTGGATAACGACGATTTGATCTCGATCGGGACGATCGGCTTGATCAAAGCCATCAATTCGTTTAAAACGGATAAAAATATCAAATTGGCGACGTACGCTTCGCGGTGCATCGAAAATGAAATATTGATGTATTTACGCCGTACGGCTCGGTTAAAAAGCGAGGTGTCTTTTGACGAGCCGTTAAACACCGATTTTGACGGAAACGAATTGTTGCTGTCCGACGTATTGGGTACGTCGGCGGAATGTGTTTACGGGGATATCGAAGCCAACGCGGAAAAAGAGCAATTGAAAGAAGCCTTGAAAAAATTGTCCGAACGGGAACGAAAAATTATGTTTTTGCGGTTTGGATTGGGCGGCGGTGAGGAAATGACGCAAAAGGACGTAGCTGATCTTTTGGGGATATCGCAAAGTTATATTTCCCGTTTGGAAAAGAAAATTATTTTACGGTTAAAAAAGGAAATTGCAAAAATGGAATGACGCGCATAAAAAACAGAAGTATAAAAATTTGACGTTTGGCGCATACTTTTCGCATATTCATTTTAGGTTCATCGCGTACCTGCCCACGTCGTTTTTCTTTTTTTACATAAGCAAATGCGGAAAACGGTTTTCGTATTTTGCTTGGGAAAAGGAGGACGAAAATATGCAAAAAGTGGAAATTTGCGGCGTGGATACGTCGGGTCTGCCCCGATTGACGGCAAAGGAAAACGATGAGTTGATGAAAAAGCTGAAACAGGGGGACAAGCAAGCGCGGGAAACGTTTATTGTGGGAAATATGCGGTTGGTGCTGTCCCTTGTAAAGCGGTTTCGGATAAAAAATCTTGGCGCAGACGACGTGTTTCAGGCAGGTTGCGTGGGGCTGATCAAGGCGATCGACGGGTTTGATATCGGCGTGGGCGTAAAATTTTCCACCTATGCCGTGCCGATGATCGTGGGGGAAATAAAACGGTATCTTCGCGACGGCAACTCGTTGCGCGTGTCGCGCAGTATCCGCGACATGGCGTATAAAGTGTTGAAAGCGCGCGAAACGATAGAAAGCAGAGATGAAGAAGCGACGATCGAACGGATCGCAAACGAATTGCAAGTGGCGGAACGGGAAGTGGTGTACGCTTTGGACGCGATATCCGACCCTGTTTCCTTGTACGAACCCGTTTACAATAAAGCAGGGGATACCCTTTTGTTGATGGATCAGCTTTGCGACGAGAAAAACACGGACGAGATCTGGACGGAACACGTTGCTCTTGGCGAGGCGTTGGAGAAATTGGGGGAACGGGAAAAGAAAATTTTATTTTTGCGGTATTACGAAGGAAAAACGCAAACGGAGATATCGGAAGAAGTGGGGATATCGCAAGCGCAGGTGTCCCGTTTGGAGAAAAATGCCTTACAAAATATACGGTTGAATATTTCTTGAAGAAAGTTTTGCATATAAAAACGGGAAAGAGCGGTTTGGTGTGTTGTCAAACCGCTTTCGTGCTTGACAAATTTTTTTAAGAGGTTTATAATAGAAGAAAACAACCGAAATTGGAAAAATTTGGGAAAAAATTAAAAAAAATCAACGAAAGAGGAATACGTATGCATAATGGAACAAAGAAATGGAGTTTACTGTTGGCGATTTTGGCTTGTATAACCGTTTGCGCGGGGTGTTCGGGCGGCGTAAAGAAAAGAACGCACATTCACGCTTGGTATGGAAAAACAACGAAAGAAGCAACTTGCGAACAGGCGGGATTGAAAGAATATCGGTGTGAGTGCGGGGACGTGAAATCGCTGACGATCGAGCCGTTGAGGCATGATATGCAAGCGGTGGAAGCAGTGTCGGCAACTTGTTTGCAAAGCGGTTCGACGGCGGGGGAAACGTGCGCAAGATGCGGCTTTTCTACGGTGGAAACGATTTTGACGACAGGGCATCAAGCGGAAATTGTAGCGGGTGTTGCGGCGACTTGTACGGAAAGCGGGTTGACGAACGGTGAGAAATGTTCTGTTTGCGATGAAACGTTGCAGGCACAAGAAGCGATTTTGGCGATAGGACATCAATGGGTAAAGGAAGAAAAGCCGACGGATGGCATTTGGTATTATCAATGCGAAAACTGCGGCGAACGGCAGAGAAGCGGTTCGGAAACGCATACGCACGAGTATGATCGAGTGTATTCGGAAACAGCCGCCACTTGCGTAACGGCGGGTTCGAGGATTTTGGAATGCGAATGCGGAATGTTTAAAACGGAAACGCTCCTTGCGACGGGGCATCGGGTGGAAATTGTGGCAGGCGTTGCGGCGACTTGTACAAAGAGCGGTTTGACGGACGGGGAGAAATGTTCCGTTTGCGGCGAAACGTTGACAGAACAAGAACGGATAGAGCCGAAAGGGCATCAAGCGGAAAAGGTGACAGGCGTTGCGGCTACTTGCACGGAAAACGGTTTGACGGATGGAGAAAAGTGCGCTGTTTGCGGTGAAACGTTGCAGGCACAAGAGGTGGTTTCGGCAAGCGGGCACGCTTGGAATGAGGGCGAAGAAACGGAAAACGGGGTGCTGTATACTTGCGGCAAGTGCGGTAAGACGGAAGAAGTGGAAGAAGAAACGCACACGCATGCGTTTGATGAGGTGGCGTCGGAAACCGAGGCAACGTGTACGAAAGAGGGCGAGAGAATATTGAAATGCGTTTGCGGTGAAGAAAAGAGGGAAACGGTAGCGGCGAAAGGACATCAAGCGGAAATTGTAATGGGCGTTGCGGCGACTTGTACGGAAAGCGGCTTGACGGACGGCGAGAAATGTTCCGTTTGCGATGAAATTTTGAAAGAGCAAGAACCGACAGAGCCGACGGGACATTCGTACGCTGATGGCGAGTGTACGGCGTGCGGAGCAGAAGAACCAGCAAAAGAACAGGAATTGCCGATTGCAAACTTGATATACAGTAATGTGGGCGGCGAAATGACGTGCGTGGGCGTAGAAGCAGGAGAAGTTGCGCGGAAGATCGTGATTGCGGATACCCACCAAGGACAACCTGTTGTGAGAATAGCCGACGGCGCGTTTCAAAATTGTTATACATTGAACAGCGTGACGATCGGGAAAAATATTACGTCGTTTGGCGCTTGGTCGTTTAACGGTTGTCGCAATTTGGTGGAAGTGTACAATTATTCGGGAAAATCGCTTGCGCCGGGACAACTGATCGGCGGAGAAGAACCGTCGTTTATTGCCGCCAATGCCAAAGACGTGCATACGTCGGAAGATGCGGAAAGTAGATTGAGCGTAGATCAAAACGGGTTTATCACGTACGTGGGGGCAGACGAAGTGACGTTGGTCGGGTATATGGGCGAGGAAAAGAATTTGATCCTTCCCGACGGCGTGACGGCGATTCAACCGTACGTGTTTGCGACGTGCGACGGATTGGAAAGCGTTATTATCGCCGATACGGTGAAAGCGCTTACGGGAAACACGTTTGCCGATTGTACGGCGTTGAAAAAGGTGACGGTAGGCAGCGGCGTAGTGACGATAGAAAGGTATGCGTTTAACGGGGCGACGGCGTTGACGGAGATCGTGATGAAAGCAACGGCGGGTTGGACTGCA
The DNA here is from genome assembly GCA_017463205.1 of Clostridia bacterium. Lineage (GTDB taxonomy): Bacteria > Bacillota > Clostridia > Christensenellales > Borkfalkiaceae > Scatosoma. Next base: position 16,706 of record JAFTPQ010000005.1, on the reverse strand, counting down.
AACGGCGTGGCGATCGCGGAAAAGGATATGGCAGACCCTGCCAAAGCAAAAACGGTTGTATTGGAAAAGACGAAAGAGGTTTCGTTGAAGCGGAATTGAAAAATAATAGGCACTTCTTTTGCGGTTGGCGCATATACTGTAAAGAAAAGTATTTGACGAGGTGCGCTGTTATGGAATTGAGTTTTTCGGAACTTCGCGCGAAAGAAGTGATCAATATGCAAGACGGGCGGAAATTGGGGCGTGTGTGCGATTTGGTGTTGTGCTATCCCGAAAACAGGTGGTTGGGGATCGTTGTGCCCAGCGGAAAGGGGTTTGGGAAGAAAAACGATCTGTTTATCGAATTGAGGAATATCGCCAAGATCGGTGAAGACGTTATTTTGGTGAATATCGGCTTGCCTCGAAAACCGAGCGGCGGAAAACGCACGCACGGAACGCAGTCGCCGCCTGCGCCGCCATACGCGCAACCGTATGCGCAATCGTACGGGCAACCGCAAGACGGGTTCGGCGGCGGACGCAATTATGAAGAATTTGAATAAATAAAGCAAAAAGGCGTAAAAAGGAGTTTGACGGGATACGTTGAACTCTTTTTTGTATTGAGTTTTTAAATCGTCTTTTTGGGGAAGAGGGGAGTTGGGGGTGAAGTTTGCCTACGGCAAGTGAAGTTCGCGTTGCTGCAAAGTTGTTGCTGGGATTTAAACGGGCAACGACACGCGTTGCTCTAACTGCTTCGCAGTAGGGCGCAACCTGTCGGTTGCTTAACTTGGGCTTTACTTTTGTGGGCTCTGCCCACACCCGCAAGAAACTGAGTTTCTTGACTTCCTGATGGGGGGACGACAATGTTATTAATATCGATAATGAGGGATAGAAAAGACAAGATCCAACGGAACGTTGGTGACTGCTTCGCAGTAGTGGCGCAAGCAAAGCTTGCTTAATTTGGGGCTTGACTTTGCAAGGGCTTCCGCCCCTGCACCCTGACAAGAAACTGAGTTTCTTGACTTCCTGTTGGGTAACGATATCGTTATTAATATCTATAACGAAAGATAGAAAGTCAAGATCCAACGGAACGTTGGTAGGGGGTTGACAAAATTTGGGTTTTGTGATAAAATAAATATGCGCAAACGTATTAAAATAAGCGCGCAGATGCATAAAAACGCGATTTTCGACAAATTTTCACGCATATTTCACGCCACTGCTTCTTAAAATTGACAAAATATGGGTATAGTATAAAGGAAAGGATTTTTCAACGCTCATCAACGGGAGATCCGAAACAGTATTTCAGCGTGGGAGCGCGATGGGTCGTGGTGACGCGCGGTTTGTTGCGCTTTGCCATGCGCCAAAAATTTGCCGTGATAATATCAATTGTAAAGTTCGGGCGGGAAGATCGCGAAAATAAAAAATAAAAGGGGAGCTTTTAGCAATATGAAAATTTTGATTGTTGACGATGAAGAAATGATCAGAGGCGTATTACGGGAATACGTGGAATTTGAGGGTAACGAGGCGTTTGAGGCGTCGGATGGCATGGAGGCGGTGCGGTTGTGCCGTGAAAATGAATACGATCTGGTGTTGATGGACGTGATGATGCCGCATTTGGACGGCTTTTCGGCAGTGAAAGAAATTAAGAAAACGAAGGACGTGCCTGTAATTATGCTGTCGGCGCGCGGCGAAGAATACGATAAGTTGTTTGCGTTTGAAATCGGCGTGGACGATTACGTAACAAAGCCCTTTTCGCCCAAGGAAGTGATGGCTCGGATCAATGCCGTTACCAAGCGGCGTGCGGGGAAAAACGAAGGCAACGAGATATTGAAGTTTGAGGGATTGGAAATCGATATGGCGGGCAGAAACGTGTACGTGGACGGCGAAAAAGCCGAGTTGACGCCCAAGGAATACGAGTTGCTGTTTTATCTTGTACGCAATAAAGGGATCGCCTTGACGCGTGAAAAATTGTTGTACGACGTTTGGGGATTCGATTTTTACGGCGATGACCGTACGGTGGACACGCATATCAAAATGTTGCGCGGGAATTTGAAAGAATATCGCAAATTTATCGTGACGTTGCGTGGGTTGGGGTATAAATTTGAAGAATAAACGAAAACCGTAAAAAGCGGCGATTGAAAACGTGAGGCGCGGACGGTGAAAAAAGACGAAAAACAACGGAAGATAAAAAAACAAAAGCCCCCGAAGCAAAAGGCTCCGCGGGGCAATTCTGCCGTAAAAAAGATGAAAAAGCTGTCCCGCAGAAATAAGTATTTCGGAAAACAAAGCCGTAGCAGTATTTACTTTTTACTGTGGAGTATTTTTACGGCGTTGTCGGCGGTCATCGTTTTGTCGTTTGGGGTGATGCAGCATTTTTTGCGCGAACAGACGTATAAAGACGCGGCGGCAAACGTGGTAGCCGAAAAGGGGAAACGGATCGAACGGGAGATTTTGAATGGCTTGCCCTCCTCGTTCGGGAATAATTTCAGTGGATTTTTGCGATATCTTTCCGACGTGAACGACGTGGACGTGTTGCTGCTGAACGAGGACGGCGACGTGCTGTTCCCGATTGAATTGAACGTAAAACCGGACGATCCGGCTTTGAAAGAGCATTTGGATTATTCGGCGGAAATGAAAACGTTGCTGAAAGAAATGGACAAACAGGAAGCGACGGCGGTGGTGTTTGAGGGGGACGGCGAGTACGTGTACGGATCGAAAATCGCGCTGTTTGGGGACAGTGTTGTGTATTTGTATGCGGCGAAGTCGATCGATTTAGTGTCGGCGGTGTCTGCGCAAATGGGAGTGCGGACGGTGCTTTTGGCAGTGTTCGTGTTTATTTTGGCGTTTGTAGTGGCAAGCGCGGTATCGGGTTGGTTGACGAAGTCGATTTCGGAAATTACGGAAAAGGCGCGTCAATTGGCGCAAGGAGATTTTAACGTCGATTTCCACGGAACGGATTATGGGAAGGAATTGACGGAACTTGCCGACGCATTGAATTTTGCGCGGGACGAGTTATCCAAAACCGACCGTATGCAAAAGGAGATCATTGCCAACGTTTCGCACGATTTCCGTACGCCGTTGACGATGATCAAGGCGTATGCGTCGATGATCATGGAAATATCGGGGGAAATCCCCGAAAAACGGAACAAGCACGCGCAGGTGATCGTAGACGAGGCCGATCGGTTGACGTCGTTGGTGAACGATATCCTCGATCTTTCCAAACTTCGTTCGGATTTGGACGTGATGGAACTGGACGAAGTGGATATGTCAACATATACGCTGGAAGTGTTGGAGCGTTTTGCCTATTTAAAAGAAACGCAAGGGTATGTGTTTTTGACCGATATCGACAAGGGCTTGTATACCCGTTGCGACGAGTTGAAGATCGGGCAGGTGTTGTATAATTTGATCGGGAATGCAGTCAATTATACGGGCGAAAACAAACGGGTTTTGATCGGTTTGAAAGAAGAACAGGGCGGTGTGTTCCGTTTTGCGGTCACCGATACGGGCAAAGGGATCAAGCCGGAAGAACTGTCGGCGGTGTGGGATCGGTATTACCGTTCGTCCGAAATGCATAAACGGCCTGTAAAGGGCATGGGTTTGGGGTTGTCGATCGTGAAAACGATTTTGGAAAAACACGGGTTTGTGTTTGGCGTCAACAGCGAACCGGGAAAAGGAAGTACTTTTTACGTGCTGTTCCCTTTGACGAGAAAGGTTGACGGAACGTATCATTAAGGCGGATTTTTTGCGCGATACGCTTGACAAGCGAGGCTCGGCGCGATATAATAGAAAAAAGTGAATATTCTTTGGGGCGAGGCGTAATTCCTCACCGGCAGTAGAGTCTGCGAAGAAAGAGAGCGTAGTTGAGGCGTTTGTGCGTTTTGACGACGACGATCTTTCCCGAATCGGCGCAATTCCGATACCGACGGTTAAAGTCCGGACAGGAAAAGAAAAAAAGGCGGAAACGTCTTTTTAAACAGGTGGAAATATTGGAAATTTTTCCGTCGATCGCTCCGTGGTTGCGGGGCGGTTTTTGTTGATGAAAACACCGAAGAACATCCCTTTGAAAATATTTTTTTGAGGTGACGTTATGGAAAAATGTAACGAGGAAAATGTGGAAACGACGGGGGCAGGTATGCGTTCAACGCAAAAAAACGCATTTAAAAAACGGTTTTCGGCAAAGCGCATATCCTTTATGGCGATTTTTGTGGCGATCAGTTATGCCGTCAGTTTTTTGGAGATCCCGTTGCCTTTGTTCGGGGCGGAATTTTTAAAACTCGATTTCGGGAATGTGTTTATTGTGCTGATATCCTTTTTGTTGGGGCCGATCGAAGGGGTGTTGGTTTGTTTGTTGAAAGAAAGTTTGCGGTTGATCACGTCGTCGTCGGGCGGCGCGGGGGAATTGGCAAACTTTTTGGTGACGTCGTCCTATTTATTACTGCCCTCTGTGTTATACCGTTTTAAAAAGGGGCTGACAAGCGTTTGTTTGTCGTTGGTAGGGGCTTGTTTTATTGCGACGGGCGCGGCGTTGTTGACCAATCGTTTTTTGGTGTTTCCCGCTTACGCGTTGGCGATGGACGGTAGTATTTTCGGCATGACGGTGGCGCAAGCGTTTTCTTCCTTTTTGGTTGCGCTGGTCTTGTTTAATTTGATCAAGACGGCGGCGATCGCCATATTGACGCTGTTGCTGTATAAACGGCTGTCCGACTTTATAAAAAAGATGAAAATTTAAGGAAAATTACGGTAAACGATTGCAAAAACAGCCAAGAGGTATTATAATAAAGATATGGCGATATTTATTTCAAGATCGAGAGAGGAAACGGAGGCGTTTGCCTGTGAATATGCAAAAACGCTGAAAGCGGGCGACGTGGTGTTGCTGGACGGCGATATGGGCGCGGGGAAAACGGTGTTTTCCAAAGGCGTTGCCAAAGGTTTGGGCGTGGAAGAAGAAGTGACCAGCCCGACGTACGCATATATGAACGATTATGACGGGCGATTGTTTCATTATGATTGCTACCGCATTGAATCGGTGGAGCAGGCGGAAAATTTGGGGCTTGCCGATTATTTCGATATGGGCGGGATTTGCCTGATCGAATGGGCGCAAAACATCGCGCCGTTGCTGCCCAAACAAGTGAAACGGGTGTGCATACGAAAGCGCGGCGAAAACGAACGCGAGATAGAATACTAAGGAGTAAAGAGTGGAAAATTTTTTGGCTTTGGATACCAGCGGCGGATATCTCACCGTCGTGGCGGCGAAAAACGGAAAAATTTATTCGCATTATCTGCCCGATTGCGCGATGAAACAGTCGGTGCTGGTGATGGGGGCGATCGATGAAACGCTGAAACAGGCGGATATGGAGCTTTCGGAATGCGATTTTTTTGCGGCGGTCGTCGGAGCGGGATCGTTTACGGGGATCAGGATCGGGATATCGGTGATAAAAGGATTTTGTTTGGCGTACGGAAAACCTGCGCTTCCTGTCACTTCTTTCGACGTGGCGGCATATAATGCGATAGACGAGGCGAATAAAGGAAAAAAATTGTGTCTTGTGGACGCATTGCACGATCATTATTACGCTTGCGGATACGAAAACGGAAACGTGGCGTATCCTCCTGCCTATTTGCCGGAGGAGGAAGTGTTGGCGTTGGCGGCGGATGGATACGAACTTTGCGCGTGCGATCGGTTGCCTCTGCAAGAAAAGGCGGAAGTGAAGGTCGGCAGTCCCGAACAGGGGTTGGTGGGCGCAACGCTTGCAAACGCAAAAGCGAAAAAGTTTGGCGAATTGACGGCGTTGTACGTGCGAAAAAGTTCGGCGGAGATCAATCAGGGAAAATAGCGTATGAAGATCAGGGGTTGGACGCAAGAAGACGTGAAGACGATCGCCGCGATAGAAAAACGCTGTTTTGGCGATCCGTGGACGGAAGAAATGTTGGGCGCTTGTATGCAATATGCATGGCAACAGTTATTTTTGGCGGAAGAAGACGGACAGGTGCTTGGTTACGGGTGCTTGGGCGTACTGTTTGAGGATGCGGAAATATTGAATATCGCCGTGGATACTCCCTTTCGAGGTCGCGGCATCGGAGAAACGTTGTTACGGGCGATGCACAAAAAAGCAAAAGCGCTTGGGGCGCAACGTGTTTTGTTGGAAGTGCGCGTAAGCAATTTGCCTGCGATCGGGCTGTATGAAAAATTGGGGTATACGCGTTACGGTGTGCGCGAGCATTATTATGAAGACGGGGAAGACGCTTTTGTGATGCAAGCGGGTCTGACCGAATAAAAATTGTAAGGAGGCGGGCGACGGTTACTTTATCCGACGTTTCGTTTTTACAAAAGGGGAAAGGGAAAGATATGGTGTTTTTACACGGGTATCTTTCTTCAAAAGAAGCTTTTACGGCGCAGATCGAATATTTTTCTCGTTTTTACCGTGTGACCGCTTTCGACTTTTTGGGATTTGGGCAAAGCGCGGCGTTGCAAACGCCCTTCGACGTAGCTGATTATGCGGCTTGGACGAAAGAGGTGTTGCGGTTGTTGGGCGTGCGAAAACCGCACGTGATCGCACATTCGTTTGGGTGTCGGGTGGCGGTGAAGTTGGCAAGCGAGGACGAAGACGCATTCGATAAGATGCTGTTGACGGGGCCTGCCGGCGTTATATTAAACCGCGGAACGGGTTATAAAATAAAAGTGGGCGCGTACCGAGCGGTGAGAAAGATCGCGCCGAAATTTGCGGAAAAACGGTTTGGCAGCGCGGAATATCGCAGTTTGCCGCCGTTGATGAAGGAAAGTTATAAAAAGATCGTCAATGAAGACTTGTGTGATTGCGCGCGGCGCGTGCAAAACGAAGTGTTGTTGGTGGAGGGGTTGCGAGATAAGACGACGACGTTGAAAGAGGCGGAGGCGTATTTGTTGAGTTTTCCCCGCGCGAGGTTGCGGATATTGGAAGGAGGGCATTTTGCGTTTGCCGAACGTCCTGTGGCTTTTCAATTGATCGCAGAAGAATTTTTTGATCGATAAGATCGGGTGGGTGACGTATATGGATGACGTGATCGTAAGGATCGTTGCCGCTGTTGTCAGCGCGTTAGTGTTTTGCATTATGACGTGGAAACTGGCGGGGGCGATGCAACAGAGCGGTTATAAAAACGGAGTGTTTTTGCGGTGGTTGAAACGCAAAGACAATTTATATTTCAACCGTTTGTGGGTGCTGGCGCTGTGTCTTGCTTTAGCGCCTACCGTTACGTCTCTTTGTTTTGCCTTTTTAGGACGGAGAGTGGCGTTATCTGTTTCGGCGATCGTGTTTTTCGGGTTGTTGTTGGTGTTTTATCGGGCGGATCGAAAATATGCCTTGAAAGTGCCGACGGCGCGTACGGGACGGTTGAGCAGGTTGTTTGCCGTATATCTGTTGTTTGTGGCTTGCGTTGCTTACTTTTTGATCGCTTTCCTTTGGATGTTGGCGAGGTGGAACGGTTCGGAATTGTATGCGTTGATCGCTTACGTGCCGTTTGCCGTGATGCCGACGCTGTTGCCTGTTTTGCTGTGCGCGGCAAATGTTACGACGGGCGTATTTGAAAACGCAAAAAACAGAAAATTTGTAAAACGAGCAGGGCAGGTATTAGATGAAACGCAAATTTTGCGTGTGGGCGTTGTGGGAAGTTATGGAAAAACTTCGGTAAAAAACATTTTAAAAACGTTGCTATCGGAAAAATATTCCGTTGTGGAAACGCCTGCGTCGTACAATACGCCGATCGGGGTGGCGAAGACGGTGTTTTCGTCGGAATTTGAAAACAAGCAAGTGTTTATTGTGGAGATGGGCGCGCGTAAAGCGGGGGATATTGCGGAACTTTGCGATTTGGTGAAACCCGATTACGCTGTGTTTACGGGCGTGTGCGAACAACATATCGCTACGTTTGGCAATTTGGAAAACGTTTGGACGGAAAAGAGCGAAATTGTAAAACGCACCGCCAAGAGCGTGGTTTGCGGCGCGAGCTTACGCGAATATTTGCAAAAAGATATGCCGACGGCGGTCGGAAATAAAGCGTTGATCGCAGACGGCGATATGGCGCGCGACGTATGTTTGGAAGCGACGAAGACGGCGTTTACCCTTTGCGTCGGCGGCGAAGAAGTGGCTGTGGAAACGGCGTTGTTGGGTTCGGTGGCGGTGGAAAATATCGTATTGGCGGCAGCATTGGCAAGCGAGATGGGTTTGACGGCGGCGGAGATCGGGCGCGGAATATCGAAATTGCAGCCGATCCCTCACCGATTGCAATTGTTGAAAAACGGCGGCGTATATATTTTGGACGACGGTTATAACGGCAATCCGCGCGGCGCGGAAGAAGCGATTTTGGCGTTGGGGCGGTTTGACGGTCGGAAATGCGTTGTGACTCCCGGATTGGTCGAATGCGGCGTTTTGGAAGAACAGATCAACGATCGGTTGGGCGAACAGCTTGCGAAGGCGGGGTTTGACAAAGTGATTTTGGTCGGAGATACGTTGGTAGGCGCAGTGAAGAGCGGCTTTGAACGGAACGGCGGCGATATGCAGACGTTGACGACGGCGAAAACGTTGCAGGCGGTGCAAGAGTTGTTGACGGAATGGTTGACGGAGGGGGACGCGGTTTTGTTTTTAAACGATCTGCCCGACGTTTATTGAGCGCGGCTCTTTGTCGCTGTGGCGCTGTGGAGCTATGGGCAAAGGCTTTTGAAAAATTTGTATATTGGAATACGGAAGAAACACCAAAGCAGATATTTTTATGCGGAGGTGTTTTTTTATATGCGGAAAGTTGCGGTGTTTTTTGGCGGGAAGTCTTGCGAGAATGAAATTTCCGTTTTGACGGGGGTGTTTATAATGAGTTTGTTGGACGGGGAAAAATGGTCGGTTTTGCCTGTCTACGTGCATACGGACGGGGGATTGTACACTTCGCCGAAGATAAAAGATTTGGAAATTTTTAAGCAAAAACGTTGGGAAGAATTACAGCAAATTTTCTTTGACGGGGCTACCGTGTACGCGATGAATAAGAAAAAGGGCAAAATAAAGAAGTTGGCGAAAGTGGACGTTGCGCTCAATTGTTGCCACGGCGGTTTGGGGGAAGGAGGCGGCGTTTCCGCATTGATGGAATGGAATGAAATTCCGTTCGCTTCGCCCGATCTCACTTCTTCGGGGGTGTTTATGGATAAGGCGATGACGAAATTGATGATGCGCGGGTTGGGAGTGCCGACGGTCGATCATATTCGTGTAAATGAGGCGGATTATCGCAAGCGCGGGGCGTTTTTGTTGAAAAATATCGATTCCCGTTTGAAATATCCCGTGGTGATCAAGCCTGCGCATTTGGGTTCGTCCATCGGTATTGTATTGGCGAAAAACGAAGCGGAGGCGAAAGAGGGGATCGAAAGCGCATTCGAGTTGGACGATCGGGTGGTCATTGAAAAATATTTGGAGAACAAGCAGGACGTCAACTGCGCGGCGTGTATGCTACACGGGGAAATTTGTGTGTCTGAACCGGAACTTGCTTTTGGGGAAGGCGTGTATTCGTTTGAAGAAAAGTACATAAAAAAGAAACGGGACGGCGAACGGGGTTTTATGCGAAAGGGCGGGGGCAGGTATGCGTTGAATGACGATTTGCGGCAAAAAATACGCACGTATACCAAAACCGTTTACAAGCGTATGAATATGCAAGGCGCAGTGCGTATGGATTTTTTGGTGGCGGACGGAAAGGCGTATCTTTGCGAGGTGAATACCGTACCCGGCTCGCTTGCGTATTATTTATTTTGCGAGCGGATCACAGATGCGAAAAACTTTTTCGGGGAGTTGCTGGAGGAGACGATCGAACAGGCAAAAAACAACAGAAAAAAATTGTTGACGACAGGGATTTTAAACACCGTTCGTTTGGGGAGGAAATGATTGCAAAAAACGTGAGGGGCGGCAATTTGCCCCTCTTTTTTGTTTGTGCAGGCGAGAATTGAGCGGAATTGTTGGAAAAATTCGCGGAACACGGCGCATAATTTATTGATTTTTTTGCGGGTTTTTGCTATACTATGGAAGAAACGTAAAAGAAAATTATTTAAAGAAGCGTTCGTAGAGAAAAAAGAAAGGATAAAAATTATGGCGATCAGCGAATTTACCGATAAAGTGCGAATTACGATAAAAGCAGGGGACGGCGGCGATGGAATGAACTCGTTTAAGGCGTATAAAGGCAAGCCAGCGTGCGGGCCTGACGGCGGCGACGGCGGAAAGGGCGGCGACGTGTATTTTGTCGGGGATAAAGATATGACCGATCTGTTTTCGTTTCGGTTTTCCTCGAAATATTTTGCGGAAAACGGCGAAATGGGCGGTACGCAAAAATGCTTTGGAAAAAGCGGTAAAAATTTGTTTATCAAAGTGCCTTTGGGGACGCTTGTACGCGACGAGGAATCGGGGCGGTTGATTTGCGACGTGTTCGAAGACGGGCAACAGGTGTTGGTTGCGCGCGGCGGAAACGGCGGAAAGGGGAACGTGCGTTTCACTACGGCAAGACGGCATGCGCCCAACTTTGCGCAAAAAGGGGAAAAGGTGAAACCACACGTCGTTGTTTTGGAAATGAAAGTGATTGCGGACGTGGGGTTTGTCGGTTTTCCCAACGTGGGGAAAAGCACTCTGCTATCGAAAATATCGGCGGCGAAACCCAAGATCGCCAATTATCATTTCACAACGTTGTCCCCCAATCTCGGTGTGGTGCGGTATTATGAAAAATCGTTTGTGGCGGCGGATATCCCCGGTTTGATCGAGGGAGCGGCGCAGGGCGCGGGCTTGGGACACGACTTTTTGCGGCATATCGAGCGGACGAGAATGTTGTGTCACGTGTTGGATATTTCGGGGTGTGAAGGTCGAGATCCGATCGAGGATTTTAAGAAGATCAACGCGGAATTGAAAGAATACAGCGAAGTGTTGGCGAAAGTGCCGCAGATCGTGGTGTGCAACAAATGTGATATTTATGGCGCAGAGGACAACCTGAAAGCGTTTAAGAAAAAGTACGGAAGAAAATATAAAATTTATCCGATCACGGCATTGTCGGGCGAGGGTACAAGGGAGTTGATCGAGGGAATTTTCGGTGTGTTGGATACTCTGCCGCCCGTTGAACCTATTCGTCCCGAAGAAGAATTTGAATATAAGGCAAGCGAAGAATTGAACTTCGAGATATTCAAAGACGAAGACGGCGTGTACGTTGTGGTGGGCGGTTTGATCGATATGCTTTGCCGTAACGTGGTGTTGAATAATCCCGATTCGATGTTGTATTTCCAAAAGGTGTTGCGGCTTCGCGGCGTCATTAAAGAATTGACGAAAATGGGCTGTAAAGAAGGGGATACCGTGTCGATCGGCGAAGTGGAATTCGATTTCGTACCGTGATTTTCGCCGTGATGAACGTGTGCTGTTCGCAGCGTGATGTTAGGCATCTTTTATAGCGCGATTTATAGTGGCAATAAGCGGTGAAAATAAAAAACGACGCTACCATGTACGCGTTGAAATTTATTTGCGGAAATATGGATGTGAAAAATTTACGAGGAATTTTTAAGAAAACAGGAGTGAGAAAAAGAAAAAATGACAATTGTGACCAGTGAAAATATTACCAGCAAGCAAAGAAGTAAATTAAAGGCGATTGCGGCGAAATTGTCGCCCGTGACGCAGATCGGGAAAGGCGGGATCACCGACAATTTATTGAAAACGCTTTCCGACGCGTTGGACGCGCATGAAATTATTAAAGTGAACATTTTGGAAACGGCGGACGACGACGTGTATAATCTTGCCGAAAACGTGGCGGAGTTGTTGGAAGCTGTGCCTGTGGCGGTGATCGGCAGAAAGGCGATCTTCTACCGCTATTCCCGTCGGGATCATTTTGCGCATTTGGAGTTTTGATCTTTGATTTTGATCGATTTGTATTCGTTTGGTTTGAAAATTTTAGATGAATTGGAAGAAAATCGGTTAAATTCGGTTGAAAAATAAAAGAAAAACGAAAAAAGCGTTTAAAAAAGGCAAAAGGGTTTTATAAATAAAGCGTAAGCAAAAGTTGTAAAAGACGGCAAAAGACAGTATAACAAAGGCGAGGCGTGAGGATATGGAAAACGAAGAATTGAAGCAGGACGAAGTTTTGCAAGAAGAAACGGAAAACGTGAAAAAGGAAGAAAAGTCCGCGAAGAAAAAGAGCAATAAAAAGCAGGAAGAATTGGAAAAGGCTTTGGCGGAAGCGGAAGAAAACAAGCGGAAATGGTATGCGGTGACGGCGGAATACGAAAATTATCGTCGCCGTACGCAAAATCAGTCGGCGCAAAGATATCAAGAGGGAAGAAACGACGTGGTGGCGGCGTTGTTCCCGATCGGCGACAATCTCGAACGGGCGTTGGCGGCATGTCAGGACGAAAACACCAAACAGGGGTTGGATATGATATTAAAGGCATATAAAAAGGTGCTGGAAGGGGAAGGCGTTGAGGAGATCGACCCCATCGGACAACCTTTTAACGCCGACGTTGCGGAGGCGATTATGGCGATGCCCGCCGAAGATGGGGAAGAAAGCGGCTTGGTGAAACAAGTGTACGTGAAAGGATATAAAAAAGGGGATAAAGTGTTGCGTTACGCGCAGGTGATCGTCACCAATTGACGCCGTGGGTGCAAAGGAAAACAGGGAAATGATTTGCCGTTGGAAGGAAAACTTTCAACGGTTTTTTCTTGTAGAAAGCGAGCGGAAGTTTCTACTTTTTTCGACAACGCAAAAAAAAAGTGGATAAAAGGGGGCGGGTTGTGTAAAAAATATGAAAGAATTTTCAATTTTCACTTGACAAATAGGAGAATGTGCTATATAATATAGAGTAAGAAAAATAGTAGGAGGATATATCTTCTTATGAGAAAGATAAAACGGTTTGCGCTGGTTTTATTGATGGCATTGGCAACGTGTTTTTCGATGTTTGCGTTGTCTTCTTGTGATATGCTTCTCAAAAAAGGCGCGAGAGAAAAGCACGAACACGCTTTCGGCGAATGGGTAGTGACAGAGGCTACTTGTACGACGGCGGGCGAAAAGAAACGTGAATGTAGTTGCGGCGAAACGGAAACGGAAGCAATTGCGGCAAAGGGACACACGGAAGTAAAAGTTCCCGGTAAGGCGTCTACTTGTACGGAAGACGGTTTGACGGACGGCAAAAAGTGTTCCGTTTGCAATACGGTGCTCGAGGAACAGAAAAAGATCGACGCAGGAAGCCACGAAGAAGATGTGTTGGCGGCTGTTTCGGCTACTTGTACGGAAGAAGGTTTGACCGAAGGTAAAAAATGTACCATTTGCGGTGAAACGACGGTTGCGCAAAACGTCGTTCCTATGCTTGACCACACTGCGGAAAAGGTGACGGGGAAAGCGGCTACTTGTACGGATGCGGGTTTGACGGACGGCGAAAAGTGCTCGGTTTGCGGTACGGTAACGGTTGAACAAGAAACGATCGCGGCGCTTGGTCACACGGAAGAAACCGTTGTCGGCAAAGCGGCTACTTGCACCGAAACTGGTTTGAAAGACGGCAAGAAATGTACGGTTTGCGGCGTGACGACTCTGGAACAAGAAGTGATCGCGGCGCTTGGTCATACGGAAGAAACCGTTGTCGGCAAAGCGGCTACTTGCACCGAAACGGGCTTGAAAGACGGTAAGAAATGTACGGTTTGCGGCGTGACGACTTTGGAACAAGAAGTGATCGCGGCGCTCGGTCATACGGAAGTTGTGGACGCGGCGGTTGCTCCCGCTTGCTTGGAAACGGGTTTGACGGAAGGCAAGCATTGTTCCGTTTGCAACGAAGTGTTGGTTGCGCAAGAAGAAGTGGCGGCAACGGGACACGACGTAGATTTCTCGAATGAAAATTCGGTTGTGGCAACTTGCCGTAACAAAGCATATTGCGGCGATTGCGAACAAGAATACGGCGAACGTCTTGTACACGACGTAGTGGATTCGTACGTTGTGATCGCAGGTAAGGCGTCTACTTGTACGGAAAACGGTTGGAAAGATTATGTAAAATGCCGTTTGTGTACGTACACGACGTATGAAGAATTGCCTTTGGCGGAACATACGTGGGTGGTTCTTGAAGGCGACGAAGGTTGGCTTTCCACTTGTACGGAAGACGGCAGAAAGAAAATCGAAACTTGTGACGTTTGCGGTTTGAAACAAGGCGGCGAAGTGGTGACGGCTCCCGGTCATAAAGAAGTGATCGACGAAGCGGTTGCGCCTACCTGTATGAAGACCGGTTTGACGGAAGGCAAGCATTGTTCCGTTTGCGAAGAAGTGCTTGTAAAACAAGAATTGTTGTTGCAATTGCCTTGCGATATGAGAGAACAGCTTGTGAAAGAAGCAACCTGTATGGAAGACGGATTGCTGAAATACACCTGTTCGATGTGTCAAACGAGCAAAGAAGAAGTGGTTCCCGCAACGGGACATTTGGCTGTAACGTTGGAAGCGGTTGCGCCTACTTGCTTGGAAACGGGTTTGACGGAAGGCAAGAAGTGTATCAATTGCGGCGAAGTGTTGATCGCGCAAGAAGAAGTGGCGGCGCTCGGTCATACGGAAGTTGTGGACGCGGCGGTTGCGCCCACTTGCTTGGGAACGGGTTTGACGGAAGGCAAGCATTGTTCCGTTTGCAGCGAAGTGTTGGTTGCGCAAGAAGAAGTGGAAGCAACGGGACACGACGTTGACCAAACGAAGAGCGAAGCTTCGAAACCTGCAAACTGTATGTTGCCTGCATACTGCGGTGCATGCGACACATATTACGGCGAACGTGTGGAAGATCACGAACCGAAGTTGGTGCCTGTGCTTGGTAAGGCTGCAACATGTACGGAAATCGGTTGGGAAGCATATGAATATTGCGAAAATCCGAACTGCGGATTTACGACCTATAAAGAAATTCCTGCATTCGGACATAACGTATATACATATAATTTCGCAGAACCTACTTGTACGGAAAAAGGACATCCCGCTTGTGAAGTTTGCTTGACGTGCGGTGCGGCGGATCTGGTTTTGGACGGCGTGTTTGAACCGACGACGACGTTGGAAGCGATTTCTCAAGACGCTCTTGGACATACGGAAGCGATCGATGAAGCATTGAAGGCTACTTGTGAAACGGACGGTTTGACGGAAGGTAAGCATTGTTCGGTTTGTAATATAGTGTTGGTTGCGCAAGAAGTGGTCAAGGCGGAAGAAGTGCCTCATACGTATAATGTGGAAGTGTTGGAAGATTGCGAAGTTGGCGTATATTGCACCGTGTGCGAATATGTGAAGACAGCTCCCGCAGAACATACGGAAGCGACGATCGCCGCGGTTGCGCCTACTTGCACGGAAACGGGTTTGACGGAAGGCGTTAAGTGCTCGGTTTGCGAAAAGATCTTGACGGCGCAAGAAGAAGTTCCCGTATTGGAACATGATTACGACGAAGGCGTTGTAACGACGGAACCTACTTGCACGGAAACGGGCGTGAAGACGTTTACCTGTAAAGATTGTTCTGCAACCAAGACGGAAGAAATAGCGTCGAAAGGTCACGTGATTGAAGTGATCCCCGGCACGGCGAAAACTTGTACGGAAACGGGCTTGACGGACGGTGAAAAGTGTTCGGCTTGCGGTGAAGTTCTCGTGGAACAAGTGGAAGTGCCTGCATCGCATAATTATGAAATCGTGCCTGAAAAGTTGGCAAATTGTAAGGAAACCGGATATTCGGTGCACCAAAAATGCGCAGACTGCGGTCACGAAACGGATTATAAGGAATATCCTTTGACTCCGCATAAATATGAAGACGGCTATTGCAAGATCTGCTTGAAGAAAGACGAAGAAAGCGCAAACTAATCGTTTTTAGATAGAGAAATCCCATTCGAAGAAATCGAGTGGGATTTTTACAAATATTGGATTGATAAATAAAAAAAACGGTTATATAATATATGGAAAGACAAACAGCTCTAAAATTGCGTGAAGAAACGGACGAAGGATCGGGCGGTGTCGGATCAATATTTCAATATAAATTAAGGAAGGACAAGATTTATGATTAGTTTAAAGGACAAAGTTGTGATCATCACAGGTGGAGGCAGAGGAATCGGTTTCGGTTTGTCAACGGCATTTGCGAAGGCAGGGGCTAAGTTAGTGTTGACGGGGAGAACGGAAGCTACTTTGTTGGCTGCGAAGGAAAAGCTGGAAGCGGCGCACGGGTGCGAGGTGCTGACGGTGGTTGCGGACGGCGCTGACGAGGCGGCGATACAAAACGTCATCGATAAAACCGTGGAAAGGTTTGGGAAGATCGATGCAGTGGTGAACAATGCGCAGGCTTCGGCGTCGGGAAAGATGTTGGTGGATCATACCAAAGAGGATTTGGATTTGGCGATCTATTCGGGGGTGTACGCTACGTTTTTCTATATGCAAAAGGCGTATCCGTATTTGAAGCAGACGAAGGGTTGCGTGGTGAATTTTGCCAGCGGCGCGGGGCTGTTTGGACGGATCGCGCAATCGTCGTATGCGGCGGCGAAGGAAGGTATAAGAGGTTTGTCGCGTGTGGCGGCGACGGAGTGGGCGCCTGACGGAGTGCGGGTAAACGTGATTTGTCCGCTTGCGATGACGGAAGGGTTGCAGAAGTTTAAGGAAGAATATCCCGAACGTTACGAGCAGACGATTAAGGGTGTGCCGATGGGTAGATTTGCCGACCCTGAAAAGGACGTTGGGGGAATGTGCGTATTCCTTTGCAGCGATGAGGCGAGCTACGTGACGGGGGAAACGAT